>JANNQL010000042.1:0-42864 GCA_031400755.1 Pseudomonadota bacterium
AGAATGAATCTGCCTACCGGGTGCTGACGCCGAAACTTATACCCACAAAAACGGCGATTGCGCAGAAGATACCATAAAAGTTGTTCCGCATCAGTCAGCCTGGACCGCAATTCGCGGGCATTCTTGAGGATATTAGACGGAATTGGCATGTTACTTGGTTTGCCCTCTGCCCTCACCCTGACCCTCCCCTCGTCAAGCGAGGACTGAACTGAGTCCCAGAGGGAGAGGGAATAGATCGAAAAGTTAGCGCTTATGCCCCTTGAAGGGGAGGGAGTTGATGCAGTGCAAAGTCTTAATCGGACAACACTGCCCAAAATCGAATGGGAGGCAGGACAGGCAAAGGTGCGGGGAAGATGCGCGGACCTGCGCAAAGGCGTGGGGATGAGCCCACGAAAATGGCATCTTTGCGTGAAGTCGCCCTTCACGGTTTACCATCGTCGTCGGTCATGTGGGCAGTCTCGTGGAACCTGGCTGTTCGCATGGCTGGCAGCGTCAAATGAGCACTTTGAATGTGTTATTTTCCGGTAAATGTCAAGGAAAAACCGCTGAACACAGGCAATGGGACCCGGAACAACCAGAGCGGCTATTTCACCGGCAACTTAAAAAATCATTTGATTAGTTTAGCGTCTTTGAGTAGGTTGCGCCTGGCAAGAATATTGGGCTCCCTTTCAGGGGAAATTCCTTCCTGATTCGAAGTCACATTCGAGCGGGGGCGAGGCGGGAGGGCAACAAAATATCCGTTTGCATGCAACGACAAAAGAGTGCTGCCACCCCAAAGCCGCCCGCCACACAGTTAACCCACTATCATCAGTAAAAAACATCTCCACTTTTTCACCCCCTAAGGAAATAACGATGCAGGACCTCAGTATTATCAGTATGTTCCTCAATGCCGGCTTGATCGTCAAGGCCGTCATGCTCCTCCTGGTGATCTTTTCGATCGGCTCATGGTATATCATTTTCATGAAATTCCTCCTGTTTAAAAAAGTCAGGCATGATTCGGACGACTTTCTGGAGACTTTCTGGAGGTCAAAAAACCTGGCCGAGGCCGCCAAATCGGCCCAAAAGACCCAGCTCAGCCCAGAGGCGCAAATCTTTATCGCCGGCTTTAGCGAGCTGCAAAAAATCAGCAAATCAAAGGCCGCCAACTCTGACGCTAACGAGACCTTTGAGATGCGCCTGGCGGGCATGGACAATTTGAAACGCACCCTGGAAAAGGCCGCCACCAGCGAGGCCGACCGGCTGAACCAGGCCTTAAGTTTCTTGGCCACCGCCGGCAGCGCCACCCCATTTATCGGTCTGTTCGGCACGGTATGGGGGATCATGACCTCTTTTCAGGAAATCGGCCAGAAGGGCGGCGCCTCCTTGGCTGTTGTCGCCCCCGGCATCTCCGAGGCCCTGATCGCCACCGCGGCCGGTCTGGCCGTCGCCATTCCATCGGTCATCTTCTACAACCATTTCACCAGTCAGGTTACGGATTTTGAAAACGATATGCAGAGTTTTTCCACCGATCTCTTAAACCTGGTGGAACGTGACCTGATCGCCAAACTGTAGCAGGGATTTACGCCATGGGCATGGGAACAAACAAACGCAAAGGGGGGGTCGTCTCCGATATTAACGTGACGCCCCTGGTGGACGTCATGCTGGTGCTCCTGATCATCTTCATGGTCACCGCACCCATGATGACCCAAGGCGTTGACGTTGACCTGCCGAAGACTACCTCCAAGCCCCTGAAGCAGGACGACAAACCGATTATCGTCACCATCGACCCGCAAGGCGACATATTCTTCAACCAGATCAAGGGTGACCGCAAGATTCTCCAGCAGCAGCTTGGGGAACTGGCCCACAATCAGGGGACCGAGCTGCCGATCTTCCTGAGGGCGGACAAGCAGGTGCCATACGGCATCGTTGCCCAGGTCATGGCCGACATCAAAGATGCCGGTTTCCTGAAATTAGGGATGGTTACCCAGCCTGAAGATCGGCAATGATTTTCCCGAAGACATCCAGTCATCCCCCCATGGCCGGCGAGGACCAGTGGAAACTTTCCCTCGCCTTGGCCGTCGGTCTTCATGCCTTGGGTTTTCTGCTGATTCTGTTCCCGCCGACCTTCCTTTTCCCGCGTCGTGATCTGACAGAGGTGCAGACCATCAATCTTTTTGACGCCGGCGACCTCAATCAATCGGCCTCGTCAGGACCTAAACAAGCGGCCAGTTCAACGGCCAAAAAACCAGCTCCGCCTGAACCAACGAAGGAAGAACCGCCGCCGGAAACTGAGCCCAAGCAGGAAGAACCGCCACCACCGCCGGAGCCCCCGAAGCCGGAACCGGTGCCGGAGCCACCAAAACCGGAACCACCGCCAGTGCCGGAAAAGGTCGTCCCGGTGGAGCCGCCACCAAAACCGATCCCGACGCCGCCGGAAAAGGCGATCTCGCTTGAACCAAAAAAACTCAAGAAAAAGGTGACCGCCGCCCCGCCCCCTCCTGAAAAAGCAAAGCCGGAGAAGGCCAAGCCCGAGAAGCCGCCTGAAAAGCCTGTAGCCAAGACTGATGACAAAATCATGAAGTCCCTGGAACGCATTCAGGCCAGGGTCAACCAGAAGCAAGAGAATCAGGCCCTCAAGGACAAACTCTCCAGGCTGCGCGATTCCCTGCACGAAATCGCCACTGCTAAACCGGCCAGCACCGATTCCACCGGCCAAGCCACGCCAGGGACCGGTGGGGCCAATGCCGGCGGCGCCTCAGCCTCTGGCCCAGGAGGAGGACCTTCCTCTACGCTTGATGTAGCACTGAAGAAGTATTATAATGCGATCGCCATGAAGATCCACAGCAACTGGGCCCTGCCCGACGCTCAGGACTGGGACAACAACCTTGAGGCCATTACATTCATTATGATCCAGCGGGACGGCACTATCGTCGAGACAATTTTTGATAAAAAATCTGGCAACATCTACTTCGACCAGTATGTTGAAAAGGCGATTCTTGCCTCTCAGTCCATGCCGCCGATCCCCTCTGACATCACAGAAGATAAATTTCCAGGTGAATTTGAAGGCGGAAACCTTTTGATTGGCTTAAGATTCAAACCAAGCGGACTCTATTAATTATGAAAAAATATCTCGTTTTCACCCTGACAGCCATAATGGCGTTTAACGTCCTCTTCCCTTTTGTTGCCGCCGCCCGGGTCATCCTGGATATCACCTCGGCTGACATGAAAAAGCTGTCCGTCGCCATCCCGACCTTTATCGACCCCGCCACCCCCGGTATCACCGACAAGGGCCAAAAGATGACCGATCTGGTGGCCAAGGCCCTAACCTTCCACGGCTTCATTTCAGTGATCCCGGCCTCGTCCTATCAAAACAGCCGTGACGCCAACTGGACCGCGCTTGGCGCCGATTATGTCGTGTTCGGCAGCTATGGAAACGAAGGCGGTGAAATGGTGCTTGAAGGCAAGGTCATGGACACCAAGAGTAACAAGATGTTGGCCGGCAAGCGCTATCGCGCCCCGTGGAACAAAGAGCGTAATTTTCTACTCAAATTAAGCGATGAAATAATCTTCCAACTCACCGGCGAACAGGGCGTCAGCAACACCAAAATCGCCTTTGTCTCCGACCAGACCGGTAAAAAAGAAATTTATCTGGCCGATGTCTTAGGTGACAACATCCGCCAGGTGACCCGCCATAACGGTCTGGCCATCTCGCCCCGGTTCTCGCCTGACGGGGGCAGACTGGCCTATACCTCATACCACCGGGGCAACCCAAACCTCTATATTACCGACCTGTCCCAAGACAAAACCACCAAGGCCATCTCCTGGCAGCAGGGCCTGAATATGGCGCCAGCCTGGTCGCCAGACGGCCAGACCATGGTCACTACCCTGAGCAAGGACGGCAACTCCGACCTCTACCTGATGACCACTGCCGGCAACATCCTCAACCGACTGACCACCAATGAAGGGATTAGCTGCTCGGCCTCCTGGGCCCCGGACGGCAAACGATTCTCCTTTGTCTCGGACCGCAGCGGCACCCCGCAAGTCTATATTATGGATGTCGGTAGCCGCCAGGTGCAGCGTCTCACTTACTCTGGCAAAGAAAACACTACCCCAAGCTGGTCCCCAAAAGGCGATCTTATCGCCTACACCGGTCTCACCGACAATGGCTACCAACTTTTTGTAATCAGCCCCGAAGGCGGCGAACCTACCCAATTGACCCAGTATTGGGGAAATTATGAGTCCCCATCCTGGTCGGCCGACGGTCGGCAAATCGTCCTGGCCCGCAGCAGGGGCGATCAAAAAGAGTTGTGCCGAATCTTCTTGAAGGGACAGGGATTGACTTCACTCTTTCCAATGAAAGGGAGCCAGACATACCCACAATGGTCTCCCCGCTTGCAATATTAAATCAGCCTGACAATGGAGTTGGTTATGATCAAGACATTACGTAACGCTATTTTTATGATTTTGACCGCATTGCTTTTGGTCCAATGCGTCCCATCTCAGGACGTCAACAGCCTGGACCTGAGGATTCGCAATCTCGACAATCAGGTGTTCCAACTCGGCAAGTCAGTCAACCAAATGGGCGGGGCCGCGGGCCCCGACAATCCCCTTGAGTCGCTCCAGGCCAAACAGGCCGAAATGGCCAACAACATCGACCGGCTGAGTAGTGACGTCATGCAGATTAAAGGCCTTCTTGATGAAAAGAGCCATCAATCCAAGACCTCCCAGTCTGACAGCGACATGATCAAGTCAACACTGCAAAAGAAAGTCGATGAACTGTCCCAACAGTTTGCCGCACTCACCGACCAGGTCAATCAAAACACTGCCGCACTCAAGTCAGGCCAGCCAATCGTTGCAACTGGCGGCACTCCTGCCAAGGCGCTAGAAAAAACCGACGAGGATACCGCCTCAGAAAAAAATGAGGCGCCTCCCTCCGCCAGCAGTGAGAAACAACTCAGTCCAAACCAGAGTAAGCCAAAGCCTGAAGACAAGCAAAAGGCCAAAGATGACACCGAGGCAGCCTCGCCTAATGACCCAGGCAAAGCGACTTACGACCAAGGCCTTGAACTGTTCCGCGCCAGTAAATTCAACGAGGCCTATCGGACCTTCAGCGACTACATCAGCAAGAATCCGAAAGGCAAGATGGCCCCTAACGCCAGATTCTGGTTGGGCGACTGCTATTACAACCAACAGGAATATGAACTGGCCATTCTAGAATATCAGAAGGTGATCGCCGACTATCCAAGCGATGGCAAGGCCCCTGCCGCACTCCTTAAGCAGGGGCTGGCCTTTGAAAAACTGAAAGACAATGAGACCGCCAAAATTGTCTACAATAAGCTGCTTAAAGAATACCCGAAGAGCGACCAGGTGGAAACCGCCAAGAAGAGGCTTGATTCCTTCAAATAAAACCGTCCTAAAAGCATAGGACTGTTTCGATAAATACCGGCAAAAACGGACATTGAACTTTTCAACTAAGAAAGGTATAAACCGCGACAATAAACATTTTACAAGGATATGCCTGGGTGGCGGAACTGGTAGACGCAAGGGACTTAAAATCCCTCGGTCCTCGCGACTGTACGAGTTCGATTCTCGTCCTAGGCACCAATAAAAATCAAAAGGGGTTACGTTATTAAGCGTAACCCCTTTTGATTTTTCCGGGGACGATCCGGAAAAATCTTGCCAGATCAGATCGTCACCGTCCAGCCGCACGCCGTTGTGGGCAGTTGCCTTTTTTTCTTTTATTTTTAAAAATATGTGATAAGGTTTTACTGTTACATTTTGAAATATGTGCACCTCTCGCACAACAGCCATAAACACAAGGAGAACTAGCGATGAAGATACTGAGAAATCAATCAGGACAGGGGATGACGGAATACATTATTATAGTGGCGGTAATCGCTTTGGCTGCAATTGCCGCCTTTTCCTTCTTTGGCAAAACGGTACGCAATCAGACCGCGGCCATGAGTGATTCACTGGCTGGAGACGCGGGTGCCGCAAAAACCGATGTCGAGAAAGCTAAAGAAGCAGCTAAAGGCGCCGCAGACGAAGGGGCGGCGAACGCTAACCTGAAGACCTACGTTGATAACCAGGAAAAAGTAAGCAAATAGATACAAATCTTTTGCTCATCTTGATTTTCCCTCCTGATTGCCCCCCCGCATTCTGCCTATCCATTATCTCCTGCAGGGCGGGGTCGCGACAATGGATAGGCAGGCAATCTGCGGCAATCGGCGGGATGCGCAGCCGCCGAGCAGAATCAGCCGCCAGAAACTAAAATGGCATGTGAGCACCTACATTAAAGATGATACGATCTTCATCGGCGCATATCGTCAATGACACTTAATCAGAAGGGACAGGCATCAGTCTTTGTCCTTGCCCTTGTCGGGGTGGTTCTCCTCAGCGCCATCTTCCTCTTCGAATCGGGCCGTCTCACCAGCGAAAAGATGCAGCTGCAAAACGCGGCCGATGCTGCCGCGTTCGGTGCCTCAATCCTTGAAGCACGCTCCCTCAATTTTGCCGCCTATACCAATCGGGCCATGGTCGCCAATGAGGTGGCCATCGGCCAGATGGTCGGCATCCTCTCCTTTGTCGACGAACTGAAAACCTCAGGTGAATACCTTGAGGGCTATGGCTTAGCACTAAACGCTATTGCAGTGCTACTATCGCCAGTTGGCGTTGGTGAGGAACTTTTCCCAGCAGCGGAGGCCCTTGAAACACTGGGGATACAGATAACCAAGACCGGGAAAAGCGTTGAAGACTTCCTAAAGCCAATCGCATCTGGGGCGGTCAAAGGGCTATCGATTATCAACACTGTCTATAGCGGCAGCCAGACGATCTATCATGGCGCAACCCTTATCCTTGAAGCAACGACTATCCTCCAGAGCCTGGAAGACAATGTGCCGGGGACGACGCCCTATGACCTGAAGAATATTTTCGATCCGAACAAGAAAGGGGCGCACCTCTCGGATCTCGGCATATTGGCCCTTGCCTGTCATATCCCATCATACTGGAGTGGTCATACCTCCCGTTATACGACTGAGAAAGCGAACGAGAGTGGAGATGAACAAGAGGACAAGCAGGTAACATATTATAAGAATAAAATAAAAGAGGATACGGATAATATAGCAACCGAACAAAGTTATTTGCAAGACGCACTAAATAATTATGGAAAAGCAACAATAGACTTTGAACAAAAAAAAGCAGAGTGCAGTCAGCACGAAGATCAATGCAATAATAACGACAGCAAGGATGACTGCGATCAAATTCAAGCATGCAATAACCAGCAGGCCGCCCTGGAAAAAGAGGTTGACAGACTTAACAAGCAGATGCTTCTGGAGCAAGATAAAATGCAAGGGTATCAGAATGATTTAGCTACGGACAAGGCTGCACTTGAAGAAATAAACAAAGATACAGGGCATAAGAATACCGATGATGGATTGAATGATGGCATGAAGCGCCTGGCGGCAACAGTACGCGAGGCGCGTGATCCATTCATGAGCGGCGGAAGATCAATCAACGACAAGGGATGGTTCGGCAAGCAAGACTATGACAACCGCGACTGGAATTTAGGCTTGGGGGTCGGAATTGAGAAAGATATTTCGATTACTATACCTATATGGGGGAAAAAAGTACATTTAGGCAAGTTTGGGGCTCATTTTTATACGGGTCTGGACAGCAAGGGTGGATCGGAAGTCCGTCATAAGGGAGACAGTTTTACCTGGTCGGCTGTCGACACGGCTGAGGTTCAAGCCAAGCTTGAGCTTATTGCCTTCAGCAAGAGCTTCAACTATGACCCCCACCTTCCTCTCGGGGGTGGCGGGTTCCAGGCTGCGGGAGCCGGCAAAGGAGGGGACAGCCAGTTAACCGCGGCCGACATGCCGCCTGCCCTGGCCGCTTCTGGTGACCCCAAGGCATATGGGGCGGCGGGTGATAACCGCCAGTTGTCTTGGGCTGGGGCTAGTGCTGAATTGGCAAAGAATAATTTAAGCAAGACCTATTCAGGGCTGCAACCGTACCGGGACGCTGATAAATTTTATACAGCATCCAAATGGCCCTGGTCATCGCCGTTCTTTCTGGTGGGGGTGACCCGCAAGATGGACGATATCACCAAGACCAGTTCCAACTATCGACCTGAGGAAGCGCCTCATTTTAGCGGGGGACTCAACCTCTATGAGGATAGCGACAATGCCATGGTGGACAGGGTTGGCGCTATTGCCAAATCCGAAGTGTATTTTGACCGGCCCGATGACTTACGCTACTTCCTGCGCATGGACAAAAACCAGGAAGAACCGAATGTCTTCAGCCCATTCTGGCAGGCAAGACTGGTCAAGACCAGTGACATCGACCGATTAATCGCCCTGGCCATCCAGCACAAAAAAATATGGCTGGCCAAAAGTGATGCCGATGCCATCCAAGGGCTGGAAAAGGTCATAAAAGAACTGGAAAAAATTCTGACGATTTTCTGATGAGCCTCTTACCAAAGATATCTTCCAAGACTAGCCAGCAGGGCCAGGCGGCGACAGAATTCCTCATTGCCAGCGTATTCCTGCTGATCCCCCTCTTTCTTGTCATCCCGCTGCTGGGGAAATATATCGACATTAAACATGCCGCCATTCAGCAGGCGCGGTTCGAGGTATGGGAATATACGGCGTGGGACGGTCCGGGAGAAAAAACAATGGACGGCATCAACGGCAATGAAAGTGCCGGGATCAAGGATTATCTATCGCCTTCTACAAGAAAAGAGATCCTGGATACACGCCACCAGGGATTGCATTATTTTTTCAGTGACCCAACTGCGGCATCATATGGAAATCTGTCGGCACAAATTCAACTGAATCCACTCTGGGTGGATCATCGCGGGGAATCTCTATTCCCCAACTCCTCCGAATCAATAGCCGGATCCATTCAGGAAAAATCCACCCCTGACGGTCTGCGCGGCATCCTGAGTACCATCCTGGACATAATGGGCAAAGTCCTCGGTTATGTAGGCGATATCATGTCCTTTGTCGGTGGGGACGGCAAGTTTGACGCGATTGACACGAAAGGGTATTTTACCTCCGAGGTTGCGGTGACGGTGCGCTCCATCGACCAGATCCTTTCTCCCCCTTCCCTCGCCGTTCCGCCCAATACCATGGCTGACCCTCTCGTCATAACAACCAGGGCCGCCGTGCTCACCGAGGGCTGGAACGCGGGCAGCAGCGACAATGCGATCACGGAAAGCAGGGGGCTGGTAGTCAGCAGCTTCCTCAGGCCTATTTCAAAGACGCTTAATAAATTCGTCGGCGGGATTAACGGGGTTTTTGACACGTTCAAAAAAGTTCCCCTCGTGGAAAGTTCCCCGCTGCATTTACCCGGCGTACCCGATTTCGGATACGTGGAAAATGATCTGGTCCCTCTTGACCATCTTAAGTACACCTCGGCCAATAAGGCCGTGAAGCTGCAGGGGCAAAATGGCCTCTACTATTACCAGGAGTCCTCGAAGTGAAAAAGCATTGCCGTTACTCTGCCGATTGCGGATGATCATTGCAGCCCATCATCCGCGGCGACGGCATCAGGGTGCCGTTTGCCTCTTCTTGCTGACCCTGTTGGGGGCATTTGTTCTCGGTAGCAGCAAGGTACTCCACGCCGCGGCACCAGAGTTCCCCGTCCCGACTTGGCTGGACAAGGTTACGGTCTCCGGCCAGATGAACATCAACGGCCTCCCCTCTTCCGTACAATACTTTGAAGCGTACAGGGGGCTGGACGACCTGTTGGATTTTTACCGGCAGCAATGGAGCGGTGGCCGAAAAAACAAACCGGGCTACCGTGAGGCAACCATTCCGCCGTGGCATATCATATCCAACCTTGACGGGCAATACCTCTATACAGTACAGTCACAGCAGGACGGGCAATTCGGCATCAAAGGCTACCTGGCAATTGCGGACCTGAAGGACGCGGAAAAAAACAAGGACCCCGGCAAACACGCCCCCAAGATGAAGGGGAGCCGAGTAATCAACCATTCGACCAGTATCGACCCTGGCCAGCAAGGAGAGACCCTCATCATCGTCAATGAGTTCTCCATCACCAGCAACTCTGAATTTTATCGTAATTACTACCAACAGAGGGGATGGGCCAAACTGGTTGACATGGAACAGAAGCAGGCCCGGGCACTGACCTTTAAAAAATCAGGCCAAGAGGCACATCTGGTCATTCAGCATCTGGGTGGAGACACCCAGATTGTGATGAATGTGGTCCAACACAAGTAGCCATGCTTTCTAAGGTAGAGATGCCAATGAAACCCGTACGCATACGGCACTGTTTGTTCCGTTTCCTCCGAGGCAATGAAAAGGGCCAGTCAGCGGTTGAATACCTGGTCGTGATGGCCGCCCTGATGGCAAGCCTGATCACCCTGCCGAACATATACCATACAGTCAGTCATACCATGCAGGACAAGTACACGAGTTATGCCTTCAGCGTTGCCATATCGGACCCGCCCAGCAAGCAATTTGACGATACGGTTCACCAAGGGGCGGATATTCTAAAAGAGATTGAACACGTGCTTTTCGATATCATCATCCCGGATATCCGCCAAGGAAAACTTCCTGGCATCGGGGAGATCAAGGATTTTTTCGACCTGGTGAAGAAGCTGTTTTGATATACTGCTACCTTTCATAACGATTATGAATTCAACCGAAAACCTCTTAACGTGACCTTTTGCCATGGCAGATACTGAACAGCATTCCGTGAAAAGCAATACATGGAAACTTTTCACCGCGGCGGTAATTTTTGCCCTGCTGGCCGGATTGGGGACCATGATCTACCTCAAGGTCCTGGAACACAGGCTGAAGACGCGCTTGACCCCGGCAGAAAAGGAGATGACGCACGTGATCGTTGCCACAGGGGATTTTCCCGCTGGCAGTACCGTGAATGCCTCCACTATGGCGGTAAGGGCGGTGCCGAAAGAGTATGTCAACGACGATGTGTTCACCCCTGAACAATTCGATTCCATTAAGGGCGCGATCCTGATTAAACCCCTGAAGCAAGGCAAGATGCTCTCAGCGGAGTATATTGATCGTAAAATTCCCAAGGACTTTTCCGGCACCATCCAGGTAGGCCATCGCGCGGTCACCATCCAGGTCGACGAAATCAATTCCATCTCCGGCATGATCCGGCCAGGCAATTATATCGATCTCTTTACCAGACTCTCGGCAGATAGCATCCCGGCCTTGGCCTCTTCCGGGGGCGGAGAGGTTGTCATTCCGGTCATGGAAGATGTGCTGGTGCTCGCGACGGACCAAGATGCAGCCCGGGCCAATGAGGATGAATTCAAACACCTGGCGGACAAGGAGGGGAAACAAGCCTATAATACCCTGACCCTGGAGGTAACGCCTGAGGAGGCCGCGCTTATCGCCATTGCCGAATCACGCGGCAATCTGATCGCGGCACTCCGCAATGCCGCGGACACGAGCGGCCTGCTCTTCGACAAGGTCAGCTTGGCCGATCTGGTTGACCATTCCGGTAAATTGGCGCAATCCGCCGCCGACAAACAGCACAACAAAAAACTGGACTCCATCCAGCAAAACGACGCCGGCCAGCTGGTCACCCGAGACGGAGTGGTGATTACCGATCCTAATGTCCATGTGAACAAAGACGGCCTGCTGGTTACCAATAACGGCACCGTTCTTTCCGGGCGTGGCCTGACCGTGGATCAGGATGGCCACATCCGCACCAAGGACGGCAAACTCGTTGACACGGGGGGCCTCGTGGCAGGCCAGAATGGCACCCTGGTCGATAAAGACGGCACCGTTCTGGACAGCAACGGCTACACCACCGTTCAGGGCGGTTTTGTGGTGGACAAGGACGGCCATGTCATCACCAATGATGGCAACGTCCTGCAGGGCGTAACGGTTGGGAAAGATGGTCTCGTCAGGACCGCTGACGGGCGGGTGATTACCGCTGACCAGATAACCGTCGACAAGGATGGCAAGGTCCGCATTGCCCCCAGTCAGACCGCTGCCCTGAGCATTGACAAGGATGGAAAGGTGGTGAGTGCCGATGGCAAACCGGTCAAGGCCGCAGACCTCGTTACCGTTGCCCCGGACGGCACGGTGCGCACCAAGGATGGAAAGGTGCTGGCCGGTGTCACCATGGGCAAGGATGGCGAGCTGTACACAGCGGACGGAAAAAAAATGACTGCTGCCGACGTTCTTACCGCCTCGCAGGGATTCAAGCAGAATGCTGACGGCACGGTAACTGATGAAAGCGGCAAGGTCTATACTGCTAAAGATCTTGTTACGGTTGACCAGGATGGTACGGTACGGACCAAGGACGGCACCGTCCTCCCTGGAGTCAAAGTTGACCAGGATGGCAAACTCCGGGACAAGGACGGACATCTGCTTACCGCCACTGACATCGTTAAGCAGGGTGCAATCAGCAAGGTGCAGGACAAGGCAGCCGCAGAGCCGATGGCTGCCCAGGGACTAACCCCTGGCAAAGACGGGACGGTGGTAGACCAAAACGGCAAGGCCTATACCGCGAAAGATCTTGTTACGGTTGACCAGGATGGCAAGGTACGGACCAAGGACGGCACTGTCCTGAAAGGGGCTTATATCGACAAGGACGGGAAACTGAAGAAGAGCGATGGCACCCTAATGACTGCCCAGGATGTATTCAGGGAGAGTGGCATCACCAAGGCTGCTGCTGGTGAGGGAGAGATACTCGCCGGCGTCACAGGCCGCCATGAAGACGCCTTCGCGGGCACCATAGGTAAGAAAACCGCTACGGAGGCGGTCGGCAGGTATGCTCCCTATGAGGTTGAATACATCATAGGCGGGAGCAGCGATGGAGCTGCCAAAACGTTCAAGATTGAGATCAAGGATGAAACGAAAGACCTCCGGCAGGAATGATCCACGGCTTAATAACTGCCGTACACCCATTTTTTTCACAGGCACAATAACATTCTCCAGCTGAACGAGCGCGGTATCCATGAATCGACAAACTTTCACCATCACCTTGTTTCTGGCCTTTTTCCTCTTTGCCACTCTGGTTCCGTGTGAATCAACCACCCGTGAGGTCATAACCATGTATCTCGGAGAAGTCCAGGTCCTGGAGATCGGTCAGGTCGAACGGGTGGCCATCGGCAATCCCAGCGTGGCAAGCAATACCATCCTGCCCCTTGGGCAACTCGTACTGCTGGCTGATGCCGCAGGGGCCACCACCATGCATCTCTGGCTGAAAGATGGCAAGGAAATAGACTTTGACATTGTCGTCAACCCGAAAAAAGTCATTGATGACTATCGGCAACTTACCGCCCTGCTGAAGGGTTTTCCCGGCATCTCCACGGAACGGAACGGTGACCTGACTGTCATCAAGGGCCAAATCCCCATGCAGGACAAGCCGCTGTATGATCGCATCCTGAAAAGATACGAGGGTGTGCTTGATCTGGTCACTTCGACAGATAGCCGTTCCGAAGTGTCCCTCCTGCTCAAGGATATACCCAATCTCACCGTGCAGGAGGTAGGAGGCAACACCATTCTTTCCGGAGAGATAAGCCAAGAGTATGCGGCGATTATAAAAATAGTCGAACAGAAATATCAGAACATAATGAACCTCACTCGGGTCCATACCGCCGTTGCCGGGAAAATGATCTATATGAAGGTTAAGATCATGGAGCTCAGCAAAAGCGTTACCGAAAAACTCGGGATCAACTGGAAGGCCACTGGTCTGATAGGGCCTTCGCTTGAATTCGGCGTGGAGGCATCGCGTGATGGGGGGTCTCTCCTCAATGCTGCCGGTACGACCAAGGCACTGACCGCGCCGGGGGGAAATAACCTGACATCAGCCCGGGGATATTTCGGCATAGCCACCCAAATCACCTCGCTTATCAACCTCTCCCTGCAAAACGGCGACGGCGTTCTCCTTGCCGAGCCGCAGTTGAGCACCCGTTCCGGCGGCAAGGCCGAATTCCATGCCGGCGGCGAATTTCCCCTTGCCACCACTTCCGCTACGGGCCAGGTCAATATAGAGTACAAAAAATACGGCATCATTTTGAACATTGAACCAGTCATTGATGACCGCAATAATATCCTCGCCCATATTGAGACCGAGATCAGCAACATTGACGCGGGGCAGACGTTTGGCGACTATGTGGGTCTGCTGACCAGAAACACCTCAACGGACGTCAGTTTAAAAGAGGGCGAGACGCTGGTGATAGCCGGCCTCGTCCAGGACAATGCCCACAAAAATTTTGACCGTGTCGCCGGGTTGGGAGAACTTCCCATTCTCGGCCCCCTCTTCCGCTCCCAGGACTTTCAGAACCAGCGCACGGAACTGGTCATATTCGTTACCCCGCACCTCTACGATGCGGCATCTCCCCTGAATGCCAATCAAATTGACCAGGGGGAAAAGGTAAAGGCGGAGTTCAAGGAGATCGTCAAAGGGAATGAACTGCTTGATTGACGACTTTGCCCGGTCAACGGATATCCCAGGCACGAAAACAGCACGTAACCACTTCCGGCAACTCCTCGCAAGAACGACATATGTTTGACATCGTAATCCATGACGACAAGGGCAATGAGCTCGATTCCCGGCAATGCGCCAATGCCTCGTGCTCCATTGGCCGCTCCGGGAAAAACTTCATCCAGCTTGATGGCTGGCGGATTGCCGGGACCCATGCCGAGTTGTACGCCAAAGAAGAGGGCATCTTTATCTCAGACACCTCCGCTGGAATCGGCACCATGGTCAACGGCGAAACCATAACCACCTTTGGGCCCCTCCTGCCCAGCGATACGATCGCTATCGGGGTCTACCGGATCTCCATCGCCAGGGATAAGCAAGAGACCCGACCGGCGTCATCTCCCGTCACCCAACAAGAGAGTCAGGGCAAGGCAGCCGAACAAAATAAAGAGGAGGCATTACCAACGGATCGTGGCCATTCCTTGACTACCAATTTCGGCGTCCACGGAAGTCTGGAAAGGGATCCCGCCGAAAATCCCGGAAACGAGCAACGCTTTGTCTGGCATAAACGCATTCACGAACGGCTGATGATGGCCATGGATCTTCGTCGCACGGATGTCGAGTCCATGAATGACGATGAACTCGCCAGAACCATACAAGCCCTGGTCAGTCAAATCATCAAGGAAATGGACAAGGACCTGCCTCCAGAGGTTGACCGGGCCGTGCTCACCAAGGAGGTCATTGACGAGGCCATCGGGCTCGGTCCGCTCGAAGATTTTCTCGCCGATGATTCCATCACCGAAATCATGGTTAACCGGCATGACGATATTTATTTCGAGAGGCAGGGCAAACTGCATAAGTCAAATGTAACATTCAGTAGTGACGATGCGGTACTCTCGGTCATTGAACGGATCGTCTCCCCTCTGGGACGTCGTATCGATGAAAGCTCGCCCATGGTTGACGGGCGCTTGAAAGACGGGTCCCGGATCAATGCCGTTATTCCTCCGCTAGCCATTAATGGTCCCAGCCTGACGATCAGGAAATTTTCCAAGAATAAGCTGACCACCGATGACCTCATCAAATATGGGGCCATCTCCCCGACAATAGTCACATTTCTGGAAACCGCCGTCCGCTATCGAAAAAATATCATTATCTCCGGTGGGACCGGCAGCGGTAAAACGACCTTTCTTAACGTCCTGTCTAATTTCATTCCCCATACGGAACGAATCATCACGGTGGAAGACTCGGCAGAGTTGAAGCTCGGCCAACCCCATGTGGTTGCCCTGGAGGCCAGGCCGCCCAACATGGAAGGGAAAGGCGCCGTCGTCATTCGCGACCTGGTAAGAAACTGCCTGCGTATGCGCCCCGACCGGATCGTGGTCGGGGAGTGCCGCGGCGGCGAGACATTGGACATGCTCCAGGCCATGAATACCGGGCATGACGGTTCGTTGACCACCGTACACGCCAACAACCCCCGCGATCTCGTCTCCCGTTTGGAAGTCATGGTCATGATGGCGGGCATTGACCTGCCGGAAAAGGCCATCCGGGAGCAAATATCCTCAGCGGTGCATGTCATTGTGCAGCAATCACGTTTTTCCGATGGCACCAGGAAAGTAACCCATGTCAGTGAAATCACCGGCATGGAAAGCGGTGTCGTCCAGATGCAGGATATCTTCATTTTTAAGCAACGCGGCCTTGACGAAAACGGCCGTGTCATCGGAGAATTCAAAGCGACCGGCCGGGTGCCGGAATTCTACGAAGAGTTGAAACAACGCGGCCTGCCCGTGGACTTGAGCATCTTCGAATAACATTATGGCGGCCCAATGATGGCAAATATCATGATCGCCTGTCTGGCTTCAATTGCCGCCGGGATTTTCGCCTGGCTGTTCCTGCTGCAAATATCCAACAAGCTCGCCTATTACAAGGACGTCTTCTCAGAAGTAACCGCCAGTAAATTTTCGGAACTCTTCCTGTTTGTCGATGTTTCGCAGTATTTCTATTATTATATCGGCGCGGTCCTTGTCTTCCCTATCGTTGTAGCGGAGTTGTCCGGCGATATCTCCCTTGGGGTGCTCACCTTTCTAGCAGTGCTGTTCTCGCCTTTTCTGATCCTCAAGACCATGATCAAAAAAAGGCTCAAAAAAATTGAACAGCAGCTGCCCGATGCCCTGATCATGATCGCGGGTTCCCTCAGGTCAGGCGCCAGTCTCCCCATAGCCCTAGACAGTCTGATTAAGGAAAGCTCCCCCCCTCTCTCTCAAGAGTTCAGCCTGCTAGTCCGGGAAAGAAAACTCGGCGTGGACATGGATACGGCCCTGGAAAACATGGAACGGCGAATTCCGCTGGAAGACCTATCCATGTTTTTTTCAGCGGTGCGCATATCACGGGAGATCGGCGGCAACCTCGCCGAAACGCTTGAGTCCCTGGCGGAAACGATCCGCCGTAAAATGGCTATGGAAGGCAAGATAGACAGCCTCACCGCCCAGGGCAAACTACAGGGCATTGTCATGAGTTCCCTGCCGATGTTCCTGATTATCGCCCTGCTCAAACTCGAGCCGGAGGCCATGGGGCAGATGTTTACCACCAAAATCGGCTGGTTGGCGCTCACCATGATCCTTTTGATGCAGGCCCTGGGATTTCTGGCCATCAAAAAAATAACCGAGATTGACGTGTGATGATCGACAACTCTATTGATTCCCTGTTGAGCCTTTGTGTGATGCTGTCAGTTTTCTGCTCCCTGATGGCCGTTTGGCAGTTGAGCCGGTCCGTGCCCGAGGAAGATCGCGAATTTATGGACCCGCTGCCCAAGTTCCTTGAATTTATCTGGCCGCTGGTACGCATCGTGGCCTATTACGGCTGCACCAGAATTCCTTTCGCCTATCTCAAAAACGTTGAGGAGCGTCTGCGGCGAAACGGGGTGTCGTACATGATGATCGCCGAGGAATTTATCGCCCTGCGTATCATAGCTGCCCTGTTCGCCCTTGTTTCCGGCTACCTGTCGATCAGGATGCTCGGTGAATGGAACCCTGTTTTATTCATCGTCCTCCCGGCAATAGGCTTTTTCTATCCGGATATCTGGCTCCGCGACATCCGAAAAAAACAAAAGGACGGCATCCTGCGCACCCTGCCCGCCTATCTCGACTTCATCACCATGGCGGTGGAGGCAGGATTGAACTTTTCCGGCGCCATAGAACAGGCCAGAAAAAAAGCCCCGGCCGGGCCGCTGGTCATTGAATTCGGTATTGTCTTGCGCGACCTGAGTTCCGGAGTCAACCGCGCCAAGGCACTACAGCGCATGTCTGAACGGCTTGAAATTCAGGAAGTTACGAGTTTCGTCAACGCCGTAATCCAGGCGGAAAAGATGGGGTCGAGCATGGCCGGGGTGTTACGGATCCAGGCTGAACAGCGCCGCAATGAACGATTCCAACGGGCGGAGAAGAAGGCCATGGAAGCGCCGGTTAAACTCGTCGGCCCCCTGGTACTTTTTATTTTTCCGACCACCTTTATCGTCCTGGCCTTTCCCATTTTTATTAAATTCATGCAGGGAGGGTATTTTTGATCCCCGGCAGACTTATTCTCGATTCGACGCGGGAAGTTATTCTTCCTCATATCAATAAAACAGAAACATTATTTGAACGAACGCGCGGCCTGCTTGGCTGCAAAGCCCTGGCAGAGGGACATGGCCTGCTGATTTGCCCCTGTAATTCGATACATACCTTCTTCATGACCATGCCGCTGGACATTATATTTCTGCGCAAGGACAACACCATCGTTGCCTTGAAAACAAACATGAAACCCCAACGCTTCGCCATCTCCTTGGCATCCTCGTCGGTCCTGGAGCTTATGGCCGGCCAAATCGATCGATCAGGGCTGCGCAAGGGCGACCGCCTGGTCTGGGAATCTTCATTATGAAAATGGCGATCAAAGGAATATCCCACCTGATCCTGGCATCATTTTTTCTTGCCGGCTGTGTGACCCAGGATCTTACTCAGGTCCGTCAGGAGGCATACCAGGCATATCATGATGGAGATTACCCAAGTGCCGTAAACAAGTTTGAAAAACTCGTACAGCAAGTCCCCAGGGACGCCGAGTTATGGTTTCGCCTCGGCAATGCCTATGCCAAAGCCATGCTGCCACAAGAGGCCATTAATGCATATCAGAATGCCCTGGTCCGTGACCCCACGCTGGGCAAGGCTTGGTACAATATGGGGTTGATTCATATGCAGTCGGCCCTGAAATCCTATGTTGATATGCAAGACCATGTCAGAGAAGATGCCCCTGCCGCCGAGCAAGGCAAGGCCATGCGGGACGGGTTGTTGAACCTGCTGAAAGCGGATGATGAACAGGCAGGACAAGAGTAGAGTTCCGGGCCCTGATCGCGCCAGCCGGCTCATGCTTTCTGAATCCGGGCAGAGCATGACCGAATTTCTCGTTATCTTACCGGTAATGCTCCTGCTGATCTTTGGCGCGATTCAATTCGCCTTGATCTTTCATGCCAAGATAACGCTCAACTATGCGGCCTTTGAAGCCGTCCGCTACGGTTCGCTCGGAAACGGCAAATTTGAGGAGATCCTGGAAGGGTTTGCCCGAGGACTGGCGCCACTGTATAGTTATTTCGAATCGGATGAGAACGTCCGGAAAAAGAGAAAGGCAAATGTTGCCGAGGATCAGATCCAGGCCTTTCAAATGGCACGCAACAGAATATATGATGAGTTCCAGCAGAAACTGGTCCGGATCGAGCGGCTGGGCCCAACTGATTCCGCCTTTCTCGATTTTGCCCCGGACCATGAGATACCGAATGACAATCTCATGTACCGTTCATCCGCTGTGCAGGGAAATTCCAACTCCTCTCTCCAGGATGCGAACCTTCTCCATTTACGCATCACCTACTGGTACCCACTCTCTGTACCTTTTGTTAACACACTGATATTCAATACCTTTATCTGCTGCAAAGCACCACTTGTCGCTGATTCATTCTGCAAATGGAGCGAGGATCCGGTGTGCCAGGACAAGGACCAGGAACCGGTGATCCCCTTGACGGCAACGGCCGTGATGAGGATGCAAACCCCACTGGTTAAGAGTGCCGGCTCTTCCGGTTTATGAGCACTTCATTAATGGGTGATTAAGGTACGCTCAAACCGGAAGGACCTTATTTGCGGACAAACTCTTAATCGAACTATTATCGTAAGTTGAGCAGCCTTTCTTTACTTACATAGATATCGACGGGCTCACGATCATAGTAGGCGCTGGCGGGAACGGTCCGGTAGAATAAGTAATTTTCTTGAATATACTTGGCGAGCAATGGTTTTTCTTGAAAGGGTATGAAGGGGCCGCACCACATAATTTTGCTGTCTACGAACACGAAAGGTCTAAATCTTTTGAGGTCGGCGACATAAAGCCTTTCAAATTCATCCCGGTATGGATGGAAGAACATATGAAAATTGTGGTTATCTTTGGTCGGCGACGCTAGGCCTGTTTCAATATTCAAGATAGGATACCATCCATAGACAGCCAGCCGGTCATCTACTGACTGAGCAAACCCTAAAATCACCTGGGCGGCCTGGCCCTGTTGAATTTCCTGGAATTTTACTTCCGACAGTTGATTCATCCTTTCCTTGATTGAAAAGGTCAAGGAAATGAAACAAGACAGCAGGATTATCGACTGAAACAATTTCTTATTGCGGTCAGTATCAAGGCAGCTATATCCCAGCCCTGCGCCAAGAGTCATGAATAAGACCATATATGAGTAATAGTGAGGAAAAAACGACCCTGATTTAATGATTGAATAGTATGTTGAAATTAATATAAAAATAATTGCTGGGAAAAGATGATGTCGGGTGATGTTGCGAAATGAAAACGTAAAAAGCAGTATTATAATCCCCGCTGCGCATTGAAACTGAATTGGCATTTCGCTGATAAATAATGACAATTGCTCGAAAATGCTCAACTTGTAGCCGTGGACTAAATTCACCTTTACATAATAAAAGTAAAAATCTGTGAGCAAGTTGTTATAGCCGAGCACGGAGAGAAAAACAGCTGTCGGGGCCAGTCCAAACAGGATGAGGGTAATGGCCATCAACCACTTGCGGCGCCGCCCCCCGCCCCCCCGGTAAATTAAGAAAAATCCCCAGACTGCCAGGGTGAAGGCAATGGGGACGCCTTGTAATCTTGCATAAGGGACGCACCCCAAGGCCAGGCCCAGTTGGGCGAGGTCGGCAAGGCGACGCTCAGGATTTCCCGCCAGCTTCGAGAGCAGATAGACCGCCCATGCAAGAAGGACTACTGACTCTATTTCATTATTAAAGTGGCCGAAGTCAAAACTGGTGTTGAAGGCCAGGCCCAGCAGCCCGATTGCCGTGCCAGCTATGGCCGCCGGATATGAAAAGAACCTCTTCAGCGACAAGTAGAGGAGGAGCAAAGAAAGTGAGTGGAGTAGGGCTGACAGCAAATGGAGGGCACAGTAGGCGTAATCAGCCACTGGCCTGAGCCATTCAACCAACATGGCTACATAAGAATGAATTATGCCGATAGTGCCTGGCTCAATCGAATCAAAAATTACCGGCTCGCGGAGCAGATTCAGCCCATAGGTCAGAATGATATCTTCATCAGGGTCGAGAGGGACATTGTTAAAGATATAGGGAATTCGGCACAGGCAGACATTAATAAAAATAAGCGCCGCCACCATTCGATCGGACAGGGGCCGGCCGCTCCTGCTGATGAAGACGGAAATGACGAAGGCCAGAACCGGCAGGACGGCCACGACCATATTGGCAGAAAAACTTTGCAGGAAAGACATGGTCATGATCTGAAGGGCTGGCGCTTCAGTTGGCGCCAGGTGGGGTTAAACAGGAGATTTAACTCCACCTGGCAATTCAGGTAACACTTACGGCAGGCCGAGGTCTCCTGGCGTATTCGGTTATAGCTCGACGAATACCAAAATTCCCGCAAGCCAGTCTCCCGCATGTTGCCGACAGCCTTGCGCCAATTAGCCCATGGCAGACACGGGTATATCTCCCCGAAACAATCGACCGTATAGGAGTTGTAGGCGGCATAACACCTCAGTGGCGACGCCATGTCCTTGAGCCAGCGGCCAATTCCCCTGAGCTGCCCAGGGGAATTCTCGATCTTCACCAGGCCCTTGTGCCTTGCCAGGAGATAGGCCGTCACCTCGTCCATCTTTTGCAAGAACAAGCCCTCCCCCGCCGGTTGCCGCTCGGCATCCATCCTGAAGGGCTGCCGCGGAATGAACTCCACGCAATCAACCCCGAGGCTGGTCGCCAGCGCGACTATGTCCCTGACCTCGTCGACATTGCTCTCCTGAAGCACGGTGACTGTTTTCAGCCGCGGCAGCGCCCCCTTCTTACCCCCCCGTACCTCCGCGATCCGCCGGACCGCCTCCACCGCCAGCGCGAAGGCACCTTCTACGCCCCTGATCTGGTCGTGGGTTTCGGCCCGGGCGCCGTCTAAAGAGACGTTGACGGAGTCGACTTTTGCCTCAATGATCTGCTCGATGACCCGATCATTCACCAGGGAACCGTTAGTATTCAGGTGCGAGATCATGCCCAGGCCCTTGGTGTACGCCAGCAGCTCGAAGATGTCCTTTCTGATGAGTGGCTCCCCGCCCGTGAAACCGACGCCCGATATCCCAAGCGCGGCAAAATCGTCCAAGATGCCTTTCATCTGTGCCGTGTCGAATTCCACAAGCCCTCTGGAGCGAAGTTCGCGGTCCCTCAGCTTCAGGTCACACATGACACAGTCGTAATTACAACGGTAGTTGGTGATGAGCGTGCCAAGAATCGGCCCGCAAAAAGGCCTTCCCGCCAAACGCGAGGCCTGAATCAAGGCGTATTGCAGGCCCCGGGCAAGGAGCCAGCGGTATTCCTTCCTGGACAGCTTTTCCCGCAGGAAGTCCAGATAGACCTTGCGGATCAAGTCGACCTCCTTCGACGCCACGGCAGCAGATTGGCGAGGATACTCTGGTACGCCTCACACGGGGTCCAGCATTGGGGGCACTTCCCGGCACGGACCTCCTGCCGGAGGGAGATGCGCTGCGCCGACTGCCAGAGCCGATCGAGACGAAAGTCGTAGTCACGGATATTGCCTAAGGCCCGGTTGTCGATCGTGCAGGGATAGACCACGCCGGCGGGGTCGACAAAGAAAGAAGCGCCAAGCGCCTGGCAGGGCATCGGCGTCAGGCCGGTGTGCAGGAAGTCCTGCGCCCGCTCCTGGTACTGGCGCTCCAGGTATCCCACCGGGTCAAAGAGCGGCCCCCGGCAAAGCTTGCGGATCAGTCCCAACTGGGCCTGGATCTGTTCCTGGTCGCCGAACACGTCGCGGTCGGCATTGACATAGTAGTGGTCTGATCGGTGGGCGACGTTGACGTGGAAATCCCGGTAGCGGATGCCGCCGATCCTTTCGTTGACGGCGCGCACGGTCTTCTCGAAGGCCTCGGCATTCGCCTGCTGCAGCGTCATGCCGAGCGAGACGCTAAAGCGCGGGCCCTGTAACCGCCGGAGGCAGCGGTAGGTCTCGACCGCCCGTTCCCATGAGCCCGTCACGCCGCGAATGCGGTCATGGAGGGCCGGCGGTCCATCAACGCTCACCGTCACCATCAGCCGGGGGGAGCGGGAGCGGCGGGTCATTTCCGTAAGCACCCGGACGATGGTCTCCGTCTCATAGCCGTTGGTCGGGAAGTTTAAGAGATACAAGCCCCGGCACGACTCATAGATGGCGTCCACGATCTCGTGCAGGTCAGGACGCAGGAATATCTCGCCGCCGCTCAGGTTGATCCACGAAAGCCCTGGTGAGTGTGCAAGGAAGCGGGCGATCTCGCCCGCCGTCAGTTCCTCGCCCGGCTCTCGCCGACTGATCCCGCACATGGAGCAGCGCAGCTGGCAGCGATAGGTCAGGATCATGGTCATCCGGTAGGGCATGCGCAGCTCCCGCAGATTGCTCGTCAGGACCTGTCCGGCCAATTTCCCTAAACGATACACGGGTCGGTCCTCTCATCCTCGCTACGGTCCAGGTACTTCGCCTGCACGGCGAGATAGACCTCTTCCGTCGTCAGGGCGGCCATGCAAGCCCCCCGACCGTCCGGGTGCCGGCAGACATGCGTTTTTGCGTTGAAATTAGTGATACAGGGGCTACAGGAAAAGGCCCGGGTGCAGGCCAGTCCCGACTGCCGCCAGGGGCCATACAAGAGGGGCGTGTTCGGTCCGTAAAGGCCAACGACGGGGACACCCATGGCCGAGGCCATATGGACCGGGGCGGTGTCGGAAGAGATGACCAGATCGCTCGCCGAAAGCAGGCCCAGAAACTCTTCGAAGCCAAGCCTGCCGCTGGCGTCGATGACCCCTTCCGTCATACGGACCGCACCTAGGACGCGGGACGCCAGCGCGGCCTCTTCCGCCAGGCCGGTCAAGACCACGATCATTTGGTGGCGACTGGCCAGCAGATCGGCCAGGGCGGCATAGTACGCGGCAGGCCAGCGCCGCTCCTTGAAGTTTTCGCTCGTGCCCACATGCATTACAATGAGCTGCCGGCCGTCGGCAATGCCCAAGCGCTCGCGGACTGACCGCGTCAGAATGGATGGCGTCCAGCGGAACGACCGCAAGAGCGGGTCAACCCCGCAGGTTGCCCCGCCGGCAACGACCAAGGCAAAATAGGACCGGGTAATGTGGACGGCGTTGTCATACGCCACGGTCTTGCTGTAAAGGAAATGCCGCCGCTGGTCCGCTGTGTCGAAACCGATGGTCCATCGTGCACCCATCAAGGCGCAGAGAAGTGCCGAGAACTTAGCGAACTGCTCGAAGTCGATGACCAGGTCGTAGTCCCGCCGACGTATGTCCGCAACACAACGGGCCGTTGAGGCGAGGAAGGCGCGAAGGCTTACCGTATCGATGGTGTGCAGCGTATCGAACATCCCGGTCGCCACTGCGGCATCGCGACTGGTCCGGAGGGTGAGCAGGTCGATGGTCGCCTGCGGGTACTGCTGCTTCAGCGCCTCCACTGCCGGCAGCATCATGAACAGGTTCCCGACCCCCCAAAACTTGACGCAGAGGACCCTGGCCACGGCGCGCGGCCCCCCGCTGACCGGCCGTTTCCCCCTGAGCCGTTGCAGGAGCGCCGCGCCGCACATCAGGGGGATACCGGCATAGGTATCAATGATTCGGATGAATTTCAAGTTCATGGTCTTTACAGGCCGGGCAGTATTCTTCGTGCTGTCGCTTTTCTCGTCCGCTCCAGTTTCATCCACGTTCCCCCAAAGTGCCTGCATGTATGTCATCCAAATTGCACGCCATAAAAAATTTGCAGCCCAGTAGGGTCTCCCCTGCCGAGCTGCAAATAAAGGTTCGTTCGGTCAACTATAACCGCAAACCTGTAATTACGAAAATTGATAATCTCGCAAGAAAGTCACGGGATGGTTAAGCAGGTAGCGGGCCTGCGAGATTTTTGTTCAATCCCCGCTTGACGGGGACTCCGAAAGGGCCGACCTACTGCGTTGCCAGGGGAAAGATGAGCCGGAAGGCTGTCCCCTTGCCCTCCTCGCTCGCCACCTCGATAGTCCCATTATGCTGTTCCACGAGTTGGCGCGTGATGGACATGCCGAGTCCTGTCCCAGCCTCTCCGGCCGTGCCGGGCCGCGATAGTTTAGTATAGCGGTCGAACAGTCCAGACAAAAGTTTAGCCGGGATACCAATGCCTGTATCGCTCACGGAGATGAGGACATCCTTGCCTTGATGGTCCACGGCCACGGTCACCCTTCCTCCCTGGGGTGTGAATTTGATCGCGTTGGAAAGCAGATTGTTGAGGATTCGAAGGAACCGGGTCCGGTCTCCGCGGATGACTGGTTCACCGTTAAAAAGAATGATCTCTTCCAAAATAATGTGCTTGGCGATAGCCTGCTGTTGCAAGGTTGAGATCGCCACCTTGACCATGGGCAAAATGGCGAGAAGGTCTTGTAACGGAGGGTTATTCTGGTCCTCGCTTCGCCCGAGCTCCACGACATCATTGATAATATCGCGCATGAACTCAGCGGATTGCAGCATTGTCGAAAGCCATTTTCGATGTTTCTCCGTCACATTGAGATCAGCAATCAAGAGCTGAGAATAACCGAAGATGCTGTTTAACGGAGATTTCAGATCATGGGAGGCAATGGCCAGAAACCCGTCGCGCATCCTGCTCAGTCGCTCAAGATCCTCGACGTTACGGCTCAGTTCCTTGATGAGGGTCAGCGTCTCCAAGTGGACCCCTACCCGGGCCACGAACTCCTCCTTGACAAAGGGTTTGACGACATAGTCCGTACCGCCGGCGGCGAAGAGACTCAAGACATCATGCCTGTCCTCGGCCCCTACCAAGGCAATGAAGGGAAGAATGCGGCCTTCTTTTTGCCGAATCTGGGTGCAGAGGGCATCGGACCGCATATCAGGCAGAACCCACTGCGAAACCACCATGTCGAGGCCAGGACCCTGCGCGCGGATGACCTCGATCGCTTCGCCCGCACTTGCCGCTTCAAGAATTCGGCCACCATGGCGCCGGAGACACTCGACCGCCGGCATCCTGCCGTCCTCGTCCCCCCCCACGACGAGGATAGTTATCCCTTCTAGTTTTCCTTCAGGCTTGAGCAGCCTGTCCACGGCTCGACGTAGCTGCTGCCATGACGTCAAGGTATTCTTGGAGATAAATTCCGTAGCGCCAAGGGCGAACCCCTTTTCCCGGTCAGCAAGCGAATCGAAATTGGTGACAAAGATGATCGGTATCCTCCGTCCCCAGACGGTCTCCCGGATGCGGGCCGTTACTTCGAAACCGTCCATGTCCGGCATTTGGACATCCATGGTGACGCAGTCAGGACACTCCTTTTCTCCGCTGGCAAGAGCGCCGGCGCCGTCTCGGGCCTCCACGACCTCATAGCCCGCCTCCTCCAGAAGTGATCGCAGCGCCAAGCGCACGGCCCGACTATCATCGACAACAAGAATTTTCATATTTACCTCTCCCAGTGACAGTTATTTGGATAATTTCACTGCTTCTTGTTATCAATCTTGGTCTTAAGCTCAACCGCTAGGGATTGGGCTTGGCTGCGTTGTTCAGGTGTAAACTTGCTGGCGGTAATTTCTTTGTGCGCTGCGGCATTTTCATTCCCTTGGTCAGCAGCCAGGCTATACCAGGCATAGGCATCTACATCATTCTGGGTCACGCCTTTACCCTCGGCATACCTGCCCCCTAAAAACCACTGGGCCTGTGCATCTCCCTGTTCAGCGGCCTTTCTGTACCAGTCAACCGCTTGATTATTGTCTTGGGGGACGCCGTTGCCTTTCTCATGCTTGAGCCCTAACTTCCGCTGAGCATCTGCATTACCCTGCTCAGCTGCTTTCCTAAGCTCAGCAATGTCCTGTTCAGCGGCAGCTTGAGATGCACTACAAATGCACTTGACTGCCGCCTCTCCCTGCTCCGTAGCTTTCTTAGTCTCGGCAACATCCGGTTCAGCACTAACTTGAGGAGTACCACCCAACAGCACCAAAAACATGCCCACCAGCAAGGTCACAACCCCAGCCCAACCATTCCGTTGAATTATTTCCATTTTCATCTCCTTGTCATGACATTGAAGTGTGTCCTAATGCTGCTGGCCACCTGCCGATTGACAGCCATGTCAATTAACCAAAATTCCTTATGGTACATAATAAAATCAATGTCAATCGTATTAAATAAAATGAGCTGGTGTTGAAAAAGGCCGTATGAAAAAATTGACTCCCCCCCATTGGCCGTGTGCTATGCGCCTATTTTCTTTCCAAGATTTGGCGGACCTTATAAGCCAAATCTTTCATGGAAAACGGTTTTTGGAGGAAGTCCACGCCTTCGTCTAACACGCCCTGATGAGTGATGGCGTTGGCCGTGTACCCGGAGGTAAAAAGACATTTCACTTCCGGCTTGAGGTCGCTGATCAATTTCGCCAAGTCCCGACCATTCATTTCAGGCATGACGACGTCGGTGATCAGCAGATTGATCTCAACATCATGGGCTTGAACTAGGCGGAGCGCCTCGCCCGGCCTGTTGGCAGCCAGGACCGTATAGCCCAACCTTTCCAACATCGTCTTGCCAAGACTCAAGACCGCCGCCTCGTCCTCCACCAACAGCACCGTCTCCCCGCAGCCTTCAGGAGTTAGGGGGCCACTTTCAGCGGTTGGCTCCATGACTGCCCCCATGAACCGGCGCAGATAGATTTTAACGGTTGTCCCCTTGCCAGGTTCGCTATAGACATTGACGAACCCCTCGTTTTGCTTAACAATGCCATACACGGTTGCCAGCCCCAGTCCCGTACCCTTCCCTACCTCTTTGGTGGTGTAAAACGGCTCGAAGATGTGAGAATAAACTTCTTTGCTCATGCCGCAGCCGTCATCGCTCACGGCGAGCATCACATATTCACCACAAGAAAAGCCAAGGTGAACAGCGCAGTAGTCCTCATCAAAGGTAGTGTTTTTCGTCTCTATCGTGACCTTGCCCACCCCATTGATGGCATCCCGGGCGTTGACACAAAGATTCGCCAGAAGCTGGTCAATCTGGGAGGGGTCAATCTTGACCGCCCATAGGCCCGATCCCGGCATCCAGACGAGATCAATGTCCTCGCCGATCAACCGCCGCAGCATCTTGAGCATGCCCGACAAGGTCTCGTTTACATCCAAGACCTTTGGCGCCACGGTCTGCCTGCGGGCAAAGGCCAGCAGTTGCCGGGTGAGGTCGGCAGAACGTTTGGCGGCATCCACGATAATTTTGAGGTCGGCATGAATCGGCGCCGAGGGAGCGCACCAGTCCATTGCCAGTTCTGCATGACCAAGGATCACCGTAAGCATGTTGTTGAAATCATGCGCCACGCCGCCTGCCAATCTTCCCACCGACTACATCTTCTGGGCCTGTAGGAGTTGCGACTGGAGTCCCTCCTTCTCCGCCTCGGCCTGTTTGATCTCGGTGATGTCGCGCGCCGAAGAGATGGCGCCGGTCACGTCCCCGTCAGCATCTTTGAGCACCCGGCACCACCAGGCAAGCAAACGCTTCTGGCCGTCCTTTCTTCGTTGCCAGCTTTCGACATAAAAAACGTTTTCATCCCCACGAAAGAGCGGACCTACCACGTTATAGGTTTCCTGTTCTCCTTCAAAGTAATGAACAGCCTCCTTGCCGATCACGTCATCCCCAAAGAAAACCAGGCCGGCCTGGTTGGCCCAGGTATAGGTCTTGCTAAAATCGACTTCCATGATGATATCCGGAAGGGCGTCCAGTAGTGCCTCTTGATGGGATGTAAGGTCCAACAGTGCATCTTCAATTGATCGGCGCGCGGTAATGTCCCGGCACAGGGTCAGAATCTGGAGGGCGCCTGAGGTGCTGCGGAGTATGGTGGCATTGATCTCAATGGGGACAAACTGGCCGGAAGGGGTAACATAATCGAGCTCAAGGTGGCGGACAAAGCCCTGCTCGACACACTTGCGCACCTCTGCCGCGTTGCGTTCGAAGTCATGCGGGGCGGTCCATTCCAGCACGCTGTGGCCGATGACATCTTCCACCCCCTGCCGCCCTGTCAGATGCGCATATTCCTGGTTGGCATCAATGACACGGCCTTGGTCGTCAATGATCACATAGCCCGTACCCGTCGTCTCGATAAGTTGCCGGTATTTTCCCTCGCTTTCCCGCAGCTCTGTCTCGGCGAGCTCGGACTCGGTGATATTGCGTATGATGACCAACAATTTTTCGTCGGGCAGCATGCGGGCGCTTATCTCAACCAGTAGCAGATCGCCGTTCTTGCGACGGATGCGCCGCTCTTTCACCACGGTCCTACCCTGCCGCAGATCGTCCATGGAGAGGGGGGCCAGGGCAAGATCCTCGGGAGAGATAAGGTCGGTGATGTTCATACCGATGAGTTCCTCGCGGGAATAGCCGGTCATCTCGGCTCCACGCGAATTGACGGCAACATGCCGGCCACAATGGTCCGCAATGAATATGCCGTCAGCGGCCTCCTCAAACAAAACCCGATGAAGCTCCTCACAGTTGGAGGAATCCCAGGATGCTGCATGCTTGCCTTGCTTCTTGGTGTCACTCATTTGTTTTCTCACCTGTCTAAACGCGGCGTTGCACCAAGATTGACCGGAAAAATTCGGTGTAGAAGCGCTTCGACACGTCGTAGTTCGAGCAGATGATCGCTGCGTGGTGAATGCGGCGGAGCATGATGCGGGAGGGTCAGGATGGAGGACGCGGCGATTGTCTGTTTTTTTTATGCACGGGCTTGCTGTTACTTCTTTTGACTGTCAATTTTTGACTTATATTGAGCGGCAAGGGTTTCGGCTTCTGTCAGTTGCGCCGGGGTCAGCTTGCTGGCGGCAAATTCCTTGTTACTGTTGGCATTGCCATCACCTTGGGCAGCGGCCAGGCTGAGCCATGCATACGCCTGGACTTTGTCCTTGGGCACCCCCTTACCTTTGAAATACATGCCGCTCAGCCCATATTTCGCCGGGGCATAGTCCTGAGCAATCGCCTTTCTGTACCAAGCGACCGACTGCTCATAATCTTGAGAAACTCCTTTGCCTTCAGCATAGACAAGGCCTAATTTATACTGGGCCTTCGCATTCCCATGCTCGGCAGCCTTCCTATACCATTCAGCGGCTTGATCATCTGATTTCGACACCCCGTTGCCATTGGCAAAAAGGTCTGCCAAAGTCATCTGCGCCTCCTCCGCCCCCTCCTTTGCCGCACTCGTAATTGAAGCAATGCCGTCAGCTATCTGGCGAATGTGAGAATCAGCCTTTTTATGGCCCTGTTCGGCTGCCTTGCGATACCAGTTAGTGGCCTGGTTGTAATCCTGAGGTACGCCATGGCCCTTTTCATACATCATGCCTAAATTAACCAGGGCTTCAGCATGGTTATAATTGGCCGCTTTGCGGAACCAGACGACCGCCTGCTGGTAGTCCTTGGGCGCATATTCGCCATTGAAATACATCATGCCCAAATTGTTATAGTCGCTTGCATCTCCATGCAAGGCAAGCTTTTGCGCGGTATTAAAATCCAGGGGTTTGCCCGCCAGCGCCAGCCCGCCACCCAGCATCATTCCCAATGCCACTAGGAGGGCCAAGCCCCAAATCATTTCATTTTGTCTCAACGATTCCACCCTCTCATCTTCCACTATTTCATTCCATCGTAATGGAATGCCCCACAACCAGCGGGATTAGCTAATTTCTTTATCGTGCAAAGTTAAATTAATGTCAACCGGGTTTATTTTAAATAGGAAGTGAGGGGAGTAGTAGCGTGGAGCTGCCAAGTAGAGATCGAAACAATTCTGAGACAGAGTATCTGGAACAACAAAGTTGTGCCAATTTAAAGTGCCAAACAATCAATTCCCGCTATTTAACATATTAATTTTACTGGTGGAGCTTATCGGGATCGAACCGACGGCCTATACGTTGCGAACGCATAATTTACTGTTTTTTATACACCCCGCCTTGTTCTACTCATATCTATAATCCATTGACTTTCAAGGATTTATTCTGTATTCTTGTTCTATGCTGTTTCGTTTTATTCTCTCTGAAGAGTTACCCATGTGTTACCCAGATCAAAGCAAAAAAGACAAGGGTGCCGACTATGCCAACAATCCACATTACAAAAACGAACGTTGAAAAATTAGAGATCCCGCTAGCTGGCCGGGTTGATTATTTCGATGACAAGCTGAAAGGCTTTGGCATCCGTGTATCTCAAGCAGGTAAGATATTCTTTGTCATGCGTAGAGTCAACGGTAAACTTGTCAGAGCAAAGATTGACGCATTTGGCCCTATCACTGTGGAAGTGGCGAAGAAGCGAGCCGAGGGCATCCTTGCCGACATGGGGCGGGGAATAGACCCCAACAGGGAGAAGCTGACCAAGATCAGGGAGGAAGAGGCGCGACGGCTTGACCCATCCGTCAATGATCTTGTGACCGAGTACATGGAGAAGCACTCCAAAGTAAAAAAGAAAACCTGGGCCGAGGACCAACGTTGTCTTGAGAAAGAGGTCGTCACCAGATGGGGAAGGCTCAAGGCGAAAGAGATAAAACGCCGGGATGTAAAACTACTCTTACAGGAGATTGTGGACCGGGGTTCACCGATTCAGGCGAATAACACCTTTGAGAAAATCCGTAAAATGTTCAACTATGCCATTGAGCATGACATCATAGAGTTTTCGCCATGTTTCGGGGTAAAGATGCCATCAAAGAAAACGCAAAAGGACCGGGTTCTTTCCGAAGATGAGATTAATATTTTTTGGTATTGCTTGGATCGGGCCGGGATGAGCGATGAAATTAAGCGGGCCTTAAAGTTGATTCTTATCACTGGCCAGCGTCCAGGCGAGGTTATTGGTATGCACTCAGGAGAGATTGACGGTCAATGGTGGAATATTCCTGCACACCGAGCAAAAAACGGAAAGGGCCATCGGGTTTATATAACCGATTTCGCTCTTGAATTGATCGGGAATAAGCAAGGATATGTCTTTGAGTCGCCAAAGGGCGACAAGTCAATGGAGAATAACGCTGTCGCCTGTGCCGTCCGGCGTAGCCTGGCCGAGGGTAAATTAACCATGCAGTCGTGGACCCCTCACGATTTGAGACGGTCCGCTGCAACTCAAATGTCGATATTAGGTTTTTCATATGAGATCATCGACGCAATATTGAACCATTGCAAAAAAGGTGTAATCGGCATTTACAACCGGAACAAGTACGACCAAGAGAAGCAAGCAGCGCTTGAGTGTTGGTCCTGCAAATTATCAAGCATCATTACCGGCAGAGATGCGGGGTGTTCCGGTTGTCCCGCCAACCAGAAGAAATCAAACAAAGAGCAACACGGGCAATTAGCGCCGATGCAGGCAATGACAGCAAATAGGCTTTCAACTTGACTGTATTAACGTTCAGCGTTATGGTTATGGTATGATTCAGTCATTCAGGTGCAAGGAAACGGAAAAGGTATTCGATGGCCGGTTTTCTTCCAAGTTGCCGCAAAGCATTCAGCGGCTTGCCGCGCGCAAGTTGGAGATGCTTGACGGTGCTGGAGAGTTTGACGACTTGAAATCCCCACCAGGGAACCGGCTTGAAGCATTGACAGGAAACAGAACCGGCCAGCACAGTATCAGAATCAATGACCAATGGCGGCTTTGCTTTACCTGGCGCGATGGCAATGCCTTTGAAGTGGAAATCTCAGACTACCATTAAGGAATGAAGCCATGACAAAAAGAGACTTCCCCCCAATCCACCCCGGCGAAATCCTGCGGGAAGAATTTCTTTCCCCGTTGGGAATCAGTCAATACCGACTCGCCAAGGAAATCCACGTTCCACCACGGCGCATCAATGAGATTGTCCTTGAGAAACGCGGGATTTCAGCGGACACGGCAATACGCCTGGGCCTTTACTTTGCGACTACCCCCCAATTTTGGCTTAACCTGCAAGCTCGTTATGAACTTGAGGTGGCGCGGGAATCCATGGATGAACAGGAAATCCGGCCATTCAATAAGGCGGCTTGATAGGGGCGCACGAAAGATGAAGGATTTTGGCTTTGTTGATGTTTCGGAAAGTGTTCCTTGGCGGGAAGCATTCCCGGAATTCATGGGGAAGGAGCAGCAAACCGCACTTCGCGCTTGCCGCCACCGTGAAAACCTCACGCAACGACAACTTGCAGAACTGACCGGCATACCCCAGCGGCATATCTCAGAAATGGAGAATGGCAAGCGCTCCATCGGCAAGGAGCTAGCCAAGCGGCTGGGCAAGGCGCTGAACGCTGGATATAAAATGTTTCTTTAGGCAGGTTGAATAAGCCTTGTCATTTTGGCACAAAAATTACTACGGAGAAACGAAATGTTATCGATGAATCTCTCCGCTTCCTTGGAAGCAAAATTGACGGCAGCAGCACAACACCACGGCAAGAGTCCGGCTGATATGGCGGCTGAAGCCTTGGAATACTGGCTTGAGGTTGATGAGTGGGCGGCTTGTAGGGCTTCCAGTCACCAACCAAATGAGGAGACAATAAAAGCCCTTGAAGAGAGCCTGCGGGGTGAGGGCGGGAAATCCTATGCCACGACCGCTGAACTTTTCGCGGAGCTTGACCTAGAGTGTTAAGAATCCTCCCTTCTGGACGTTTCCGTAAGGACTACGCCATAATGAAACGGCGAGGCAAGGACATGACGAAACTTGCCGCCATTATTGACCAGCTGGCCGGACTTGAGCCGTTGGAAATCAAGCACCGTGACCATGCCCTTTCCGGCACCTGGGAGGGATTCCGGGATTGTCATGTTGAACCGGATTGGATTTTGATCTACCGGATCAAGGATGAAATTCTTTATCTGGAAAGGACCGGGACACACTCCGACCTATTTTGATAAGTTGCTTTACATTTGAGCGAGGAAATTAATTATGTCAGAGCAATGTGTGTTTTGTGGCCACAAACATCTTGTCAGCAAGGAAACCCGCTACATCTATCAAAAAGATGGTCAAATGCTTGTCGTGGAGCATGTCCCCTGCACAGAGTGTACTTTCTGCGGCGAACAATACTTTGATGCCGTGGTGTTGCAAAAAATCGAGATTGAATATCAGTCCATCTCGCAACAGCAAAAACAGCCTCGGCGAATGATCCAGGTAGCGGTTGAAGAGTTTGCCTGTATTTGAAACAGGACAGCAAGAAGATTGTTTTCAGACCGGCTAGGCTGATCCCCGAAAGGCCGCTTCCCTGGCGGCTTGCCAGTCTGATTTTTTACCAGGGCCAACCACGGGGAGGTTGAAGCATGGGACTACCTGAAGGGAACCCTGAATAATCGTTTTTCTGACACACGTGCTATAGAAACTGATTTTTTGCCATGATTCGAGACTGCGAGACCCACAATCGAAGCCCTTTTCAACTCTTCCGCGAGGTTTTTATTTCGTCTCGCAGGGCTTCTTTCGCTCTTTTGTTGCCATCAGGTCGCAAATCCGCCTTGGCGGTTGACGAGCATCCCGAACCTGTCGAGATTATACGCCAGATTCCTCAGGCCAATCTTCGCCCTGGCCCGTGCCTTGCCAATCGTGCGCAATATCAGGTTGCCAGCTTTTTGCGCTTGAACCCCAAAGACATGTTCAACGCGAGAGCGAATCTTCGACCTCGTCCGATTGCCACGCTGCTCCCATTCTGTCAGCTTGCGATTGCGGCAACCTTTGCGCTGTATATGTTCCCGGTATCCTTCTTCCGCCAGATAGCTCAGCTTCTCTTCCGAGCGATAAGCAGAGTCTGCCCATATGTCGCGGCTCGTGTTGGCTCCATCAAGCAACAGCTCAAACACTTTACTGTCGTGAACTGCGGCATCTGTCACCGCATATCCGCGAATCAGCTTGTGCTTAACATCCACGACAATATGATTCTTGTAGCCGAAAGAGCTCTTGCCATGCTTCTTGATCCAACGAGCATCGGTATCCTTCTGGCGCTTCTTGTTCTGCTGCCAATCGGCGGGAATTTCTCCGGCCTTGATCTGTGCGTTTTCCTCTCGACTATTGCGCTGCTTGGGCACGCTTACGATGCTGGCGTCAATAATCTGGCCCTTTCGCGCCTCAAAGCCACTTTTTCGAAGATGGCTGTCAAACTTCTCAAACAGTTCGTCGATGATGCCCGCCGTTATCAAGTCTTCTCTGAATCGCCACACCGTCGTTGCGTCCGGCACCTTACTGCACAGATGGAGTCCAAGAAACCGGCAGAAAGAGTGACGGTCGAGTATCTGAAACTCCAACGCCTCGTCAGAGAGGTTGTACAGGGATTGGAGGATCAGAATCTTGAACATCAGGATAACGTCATACGGTTTGGCCCCGGCGGTGGATTTCTTCTCCTTGCTCCTGGCTTTCTCAAGCTCTGGCCGAAATATCTCCCAATCGACGGCTGTAGAAATTTTGGAAAGAGGGGTCTCCGTTGCGGTCAATTTTGAACAGGCGCTTCTCAAAGTCGAAAAATCCGGGCTGTATCATTGGGCGTGTCCTCAGTTGGTGATTACGTCCGTGTTGTGAACAGCTAGAAATATAGTTTATTTACGTAAAATCAACAAGTTGAAATGTAGTTTTGCATTAAAATACTGCATCTATTTTTCAAGGAACCCTGAAAAATTGTATTACACGCTTAATGAGTTGGCGTTGAAGTGGAGCCGGACAGAGGATGAGCTTATTCAATGGGGGGCAACAGGGAAAACATTTTTTCAAATTCCTTTTTCTGGGTATCTTGGCCGAGAGGCTCACATAGGAAGAATGGAAGTTCTAACAGATGGCAAATATCTTTTTCTGGATGAACTATTGACCTTAGAAACTGCCATCATACAAGAAATACGGACGCTTGGTGAGGCAACCCTTTATATTATGGTTTCAGGGTATGTGTTTTTACCAATCGACCCGCCAAACGCACCCAAGGCAAATCCCACGGCAACTTTAGTTTTTCAGAATGGCAAAGTACACCCGGCAACTCATAGGGCTGACGCGAAAGTTACCAGAAACGACCTTGTCATGTCGGCCAACACCGTCAAAGACATGGAGTTAAAGCACCCAGAACTTTTGTTCCATGGCGGCGATCAAGAAGAAAAGCAACCTGGGAACCAGACGCATGAAACCGATATTGATATGGTAAAGAGGTTGACTCCTGTAGGCGTAAACCTTGAGTCAAACGACAAAAACGATGACGAACTAAGAATGAAAATCGGGGAAAAATTAAAAGATGCTTTTCCGAAAATCACCCCTCACCGTGCCGGCAAACTGTTAAGCAACCCGAACGATGATATTTCGCCAGGGGGGTTCCAAAAACGAGGCAGGAAATATCTTGGATTGAAACCAGGCAAGAAGAAAAAGATAAATTGACCATCGGCTTTCCATTTTTTTCCACTAGTGGAAAGACAGACAAAACAACATAACTTAATGTAATAAAATGAAAAAATATCTAAAAAATTCCTCTTGACAGTCCATAAGTGGAGCCGGGGTAGGATCGAAGGCAAAAGAACAACAGGTGTTCTTTATAACCTTCCTTCAAAGGAGATTCTACCATGGAAAAACAAAACAGCAGCACCAGCACAACAACCCGCCTTGTACTCAAAAGCATGGCAGCGCCACACACCCCGGCGACCCTGCCAACAGCCTCCCCAAACCTCACCACCGAAGAAGCAGAAGTTTTTAAATGTGAAACCAGCCACGTTGGAGCAGTGGCGCTGGAATGGAAGAAATGGATTAAAATTTTGCAAAATTGGAAGGAGTTGCAGATACCGATTGCAAGATTTGGAAGCTTTTCTTGAATCTCGCGTTTTCAGTTCCACCACCCAAGCACAAGCCGGGGTGAAAGCATGACCACCCTTACCCCACGACACCACCGAATTCATGCCGCACTGACAGACTTTCCCGAAGGCATCTTATCTTTTACCCTACGCCATATCTGCGGCTGTCAAAACATTGCAGATGAGGTCATGTCCATGAGGCGGCAGGGCTTCAACATCATTTGTGAAATTTTGCCTTATATTACTCAGGATGGAGTCAAGTCGAAAACAGGAAGATGCCGCCTCGTGAATCAAGATGGCGAGGTGGGCAATGTCTGACCATAGCATTGATGCTCAATTTATATCTGATGGCCTTGGCGGTAGGCGATCCGGTAGCGGTTATCTAGCAGCTTGCCCGGTGTGTAACGGGGAAAAGTTGTCGATTAACGATGGCAACAATGGCAAGCCGGTTGTGAATTGTTGGAGAAATTGCGCTGGCGGCGATGTTATCAAAGCCCTACAAGGTCAAGGGCTATGGCCTACCAGCGACAAGAAGTTATCTCCGCAAGACCTTAAAGCCATGCGGGATGAATCCGAAAAGCTCAGGGTTCTGTTTGAAAAAGAGAAGGCAGCGAACCAGGCCAAGGCCGCTGTCGGCGCCAAGGATATTATCGAAGCAGCCACCGGCGACCCTACCAGACAGTGCTATGCGATCAAAAAAGGCTTGCCCCTGGGTGATAAGATCAAGTGTGGTGTCTGGCCTCAAAAGAAGTGGGATGACACACTATTGATCCCCCTTTACGACAAAGATCGCAACATCATTGACACCATTAGCGCGATCAATGCCGATGGCACCAAAGACTTGCTGACAGGCGGCAAGATGAAAGGTGTTCATTTTATCCATTCGGTAAGATCACCGGCGCGGCCAAGGTGCTTATTGCCGAAGGTCTGGCAACATCGGTGGCTTGCCATACTGCAACCGGCCTACCTTGTGTGATGGCTGTTTCAGCAGTGAATCTCAAGCCAGTTGCCGAGGTCATAAGGAAGATGGCAGCACCAGGCGCGGAGTTGATTATCATTGCTGATGATGACCGGAAACCAGACGGCACCAATTCCGGTAAATCTGCGGCGATGGCGGCGGCTAAGGCCGTGGGCGGTAGAGTTGCACTTCTTGATATGGGCCGCAAAGCTGATGCCTGGGACTTGTGGAAGGAACAAGGAGCTGATGCCGTAAGAAAGATGATTGATGCTATTGCTCAGGATGGCAGCACGACCACCACAGCACCAATAGCCCGGCAAGTGGTGACCATCAATATCGGTGACTTCCTGGCGCGTGAGTTTCCACCGAGAACAAACCTTCTTGGCGCTTGGCTACCATCTCAAGGATTAACGATGGTCTATGCCTACAGGGGAATAGGTAAAACTCATTTTGCCCTTGGCCGTGGCCTATGCGGTAGCGTCTGGCGGCGCGTATCTAGGTTGGCACGCACCAGCAGCAGTTGGGGTCATGTACATTGATGGAGAGATGCCGGGGCCGGTCATGCAGGAAAGGTTAAGCGCAATCGTCAACAGTAATGAGAAAGAGCCAACGGCACCGTTTATCGGTTCATCCGCAGAATTTATGGGTAGATTTCAGGACATGGGGACCTGAACAGCTATCCGGTTAATGGAAAAAAGAGCACCCCGTCTCCAAATCCGGCATTATGGGTTTCGACCAAGAAATCCAGTGCCAGAAAAGGAGAACGGGATGCTGCTCAAATCTATCCTGAATCGGATTCAATTGCATCATGGTTTTGTGTATGGCGCTGTTCGTCTGTTTAAGAAGACAGCACACTTGCTCCTTGAAATCGAAATCCGACCTCGTAAGGGAAGTCGCCCTATTTGTTCAGTTTGTGGCAAACCAGGCCCCGGCTACGATACCTTGCAGGTACGGCGCTTTGAGTTTGTCCGCTGTGGGGTATTGCCGTGTTCTTCCTGTATGCCATGCGGCGGGTCGATTGCCCTCGTTGCGGCATAAAGGTGGAACGGGTTCCCTGGGCCGAAGGTAAAAATCACCTGACCACTACCTACACCTGGTTTCTTGCCAAATGGGCAAAGCGTCTTTCCTGGAAAGAGGTGGCCGATGCATTCCAGACCAAATGGGACAACGTCTTTCGCTCCGTAAAGATGGCTGTTGCCTGGGGTTTGGCCAACCGTAATCTGGACAACATAACCGCAATTGGCATTGACGAAATCTGCTGGAAGAAAAAAGGCTCCAAGTTTCTGACGCTGGTGTACCAGATAGACGATGGCTGCAAAAGACTCCTCTTTATTGGCAAAGATCGTACGAAGAAAACCTTGATGAGCTTCTTCGATGAGTTCGGTACGGATCGTTCGTCATTGCTGCGCTTCATCTGCACCGACATGTGGAAACCTTACCTACTTGTTGTTGCCGAGAAGGCTGGGCAGGCACTCAATATTCTGGATCGCTTCCACATCATGAGCCATATGAACAAGGCCATCGACAAGTGAGGCCACGGACCGGATCACCTTTCTGGGCTTTGCCTTCAAGAAGGGTAAGGTTCTCTGGTCCGAGAAGTCCTTCGCCAAGTTCAAGCACCAGGTGCGAGAACTGACCGGCAGGAGTTGGTTCGTGTCCATGGAACATCGCTACAAGAAGCTGGCGGAATACCTACGCGGCTGGGTTGGCTACTTCGGAATCTCGGAGTCATATCGTCCGATCCCGGAGATTGACCATTGGCTACGGCGACGCATGCGAATGTGCTACTGGAAACAGTGGCGCTACTGCCGTACCAAGGTCAGCAACCTCCTGCGCCTCGGCACTTACATCAAGGCGGCGATTGGCGTTGCCTTGAGCAGGAAGGGGCCGTGGCGACTGTCGCGGACATTGGCAACGCAGAGCGGAATGACCAATAAGTGGCTTGCGAAACAGGGTCTATTATCTGTCAAAGATCTATGGGTGAACATTCACTACCCGGCTACGGCCCGGTAGGCTCTTTGAACCGCCTAGTGCGGACCCGCATGCTAGGTGGTGTGGGGAGGGCGGGAGAAAAACCCGCCCTTACCCGATTAGCATTTTTTTTAATTATTTATGCGTGTTACCTACAAATCCCTTGGCTCTATAAGAAGCTTTAGACCCTCAAGAATTTCTTTCATTCTTTTTTCTGATACCTGACCAATTTTCTCAGTTAAGTCGTTTTTGTTTACTGTGTAAATTTGTGAAATATTAACAACACTTTTCTTAGGTAAGTTTGCCTCACCCTTGTCAAGGGCAACATTTCCTGGGGCCTTAGCTCTTATTAAATTCGTAGTTAACGAGCAGACAACAACTGTATTTATGTTACTTGAATTAAATATATTATTTTGGATTACAACATGTGGATGTTTGTAGCCAGGCTCAGACCCACTTGGTTCACCTAAGTCTACCCAATAAATTTCACCTTGTTTTATTTCCATGATTCTTGCTCCACAATGTGTCGCTGTTTTCTAAGCATGGCTTTTGAAATACTCGTTTCTTCTTCACTTGGAGAATCACTATAAGCCGCATTAAGTTGAGCAAGTAATTTGTTGCTTTCCTGTTTTTTTAAAAAGTCTTTGACAGCAAGGGTAAATAATTTGCTGCGAGACACATGCATGTCATTGGCTAATCGGTTGACTTGATTAAATAAATTTTCCTCTAATGATATCGCAGTTTTTACGCCAGACATTTAACACCTCCATAAATAGTATTGGCATTAGCTTCCCTAAATAATATCTATCTTGTTTATACTTTTGTCAATACCAATATTTATGACATATGGTTTCTGCCTGGTAGGAATTTGAACTGCTAACGCTCCGATAACCAGACCGCGCCAGTGAAGTTGCAGGAAAATCGCGGAACCTTTACGTGGTCTGGTTATTTGGATTGTGTACGCCCGGCATGGGCGTAAACTTATGGGGTGAAAGTCCCCTGTATGGTGAATCCGTTACTGTCGAGATGACAGGAACATAAATACTAGCCAAAGGCAAGGGCGTCCTCGCGAGAGGGGGTCTGAAGGAAGCCGGAGCGCAAAGCTATGAGCCGACGAACAGAAATAGCATACAAGGCCATCATCCGGGCAAGTCAGCACACCATGACGAAGTCCCATGGATTCAGGAGAAATGGTAAATGCTGCGGTTGTGTAGCGACAGTTCACGTTCTTATCCGGGGAGATCTGTCCGAATTGCCGCCCCAGATACTTGGATCTGCGCTCTGCATGGCAACATGCCGGGTATCGGACAGAAGTCAGCAGAAGCCATAGTAGGCGTGAGACGTTGCCGCAAGCGATCCGGCAACTGGAAACAAGCCCGGCAGAGTCCGGGAAGCCTTACCCCGCCGAAGGGCTGAACGAAGAAGAGGGGAGGAGCCCCAATGAGCTTTCATGACATAGAGAACCCGTCCGGGGGAATGCCCATGGAGCGCGTCATTGACCAGCCAACCCCGGAGCACCACCTACTGGAGCGGATACTCTCTTCAGAGAACATGGAGCTGGCGTGGAAACGGGTACGTGCCAACAAAGGCGCACCTGGTATCGATGGTATCACCATCGAACAATTCCCCGACAAGTTCCGGCCACTTTGGGGCGACATCCGCGCATCGCTTGCAACAGGTACATATCAACCAAAGCCGGTTCTAAGAGTGGAGATACCAAAACCCACGGGCGGTTTCCGCCCATTGGGTATTCCCACTGTCCTTGACCGACTGATCCAGCAGTCCATTGCCCAGATACTCACACCGATCTTCGATCCGGAATTCTCGGCATCGAGTTTCGGTTTCCGCCCGAATCGGTCAGCGCATCAAGCTGTCCGTCAACTGCGGGAGTACCTCCGGCAGGGCTACCGCATTGCCGTGGACATCGACCTTGCCAAGTTCTTCGACACGGTCAATCACGACTTGCTCATGACATGCTTGGGCAGGAAGGTCCGCGACAAACGTGTACTGGCCCTGATCGGCAAGTACTTGAGAGCCGGGGTGGAAGTGAACGGAAGGCTGGAAAAGACCCGCCTGGGGGTTCCCCAAGGTGGTCCGCTTTCTCCGCTTCTCGCCAACATCCTCCTCGACCATCTGGACAAAGAGCTTGAGAGCCGTGGCCACAAATTCGTTCGCTACGCTGACGACTTCATTATTCTCGTCAAAAGTCAGCGTGCCGGGGAACGGGTCATGGGTAGCGTCAGGAAGCATTTGACCCATAAGCTCAAGCTCACGGTCAACGAAGACAAGAGTCAGGTCGCGAGAAGCGACCAGATCAGCTTTCTTGGCTTCGTCTTCAAAGGCAGCCGCATCCTCTGGTCTGACAAGGCGTATCAGGAATTCCGCCGCCGCGTCAGGAAGTACACCGGCAGAAGCTGGTTCGTCTCAATGCAGTACCGGCTGAACAAGCTGTCAACATACCTCCGTGGCTGGATGGGCTACTTCGGCATTTCAGAGTATTATCATGACATCCCGGAAATAGACGGCTGGATCAGGCGCAGGATTCGGCTCTGCTACTGGAAACAGTGGCGGTGGTGCCGTACCAAAATTCGGGAATTGCGGAAACTTGGTACACAGCTTGGCACCGCTATCCGTGCGGGCCTGAATAGAGAAGGTCCGTGGGCCATGTCCCGCAGACTTGCTGCGCAGTCCGGTATGACCAACAAATGGCTGAAGGCTCAAGGTCTCGTATCTGTCAAAGAACTGTGGGTGAAGACTCATTACCCGGCTACGGCCCGGTAACTTCATCGAACCGCCCGGTGCGGACCCGCATGCCGGGTGGTGTGGGGGCTGGGGGAGAAAAACCCCCGGCTACCCGATTAGATGTACTCATCTGTGATATGTCTAGGTGTTGTGGTCATTAATCATCAAATCTATTGTTTGAAAAACCTTTTCCAAAAGAAAAAGGCAGGAATCAATAAAATCCCACCTACAATTCTCCACCATATAATTGGCAAATCACCGAACCATTTCACCAAGTCAGGACTTTGTGTTGTAGAAAGAATAATGATGAACGCAGATATCAATAAAGCGGCGCCAATAGCTATATATCTCTTCTGAAATGGCGTCATGTCCTTTTATTTGTCCGATTCATGGTAATTGCCTGTCAACATCACCGGGTAGGTCAGGGGCCTTTCGGCCCCCTTCCCCCCTCAGAACCGTACGTGACAGTTTCCCGTCATACGGCTCAAGCCCTCCAAAGTAATCTCCCTCTCGGGATACCCGGCTATCTG
>JANNQL010000043.1:0-6344 GCA_031400755.1 Pseudomonadota bacterium
TCGTTGTGATTGTGGTGAACAATTGCGGCGTGCGATAAAACACATCAGTGCAGAAAAAACAGGGGTGGTCCTCTATATGCATCAGGAGGGCCGCGGTATCGGTCTGGTCAATAAGATCAAGGCCTATAATCTGCAGGACCAGGGCATGGATACGGTGGAGGCCAATCACCATTTGGGCTTTAAGGCCGATCTTCGGGATTACGGCCTGGGCGCCCAAATTTTGCGTGAGCTCGGCATCGGCAAGATGCGCCTGATTACCAATAATCCCAAGAAAATCATTGGGCTTGAAGGCTACGGCATCCAAGTTACCGACCGGGTACCCATTCAGACTGAGCCCCAGGCTGACAACTTAAGCTACCTCAAGACCAAGAAAGAAAAGATGGGCCATATGCTGGATGTGTGAACGGAGAGGCTGTAGGTAGATAGGCTGTAGGCTGTTAGGCAGGCGGAAGAATATATTTAAGTCCATCCGACCGCCCTACAGCCTATAGCCTACAGTCTAAACACCTAATAAAACGAGGGACAACAGTGAAGATCATCGAAGGCGGGCTTCAGGCCCAGGGCAAGAAGTTTGGCATTATTGTGGCGCGGTTTAACTCCTTCATCGGCGAGCGGCTTCTGGAAGGGGCGGTGGACACCCTGTTGCGTTCAGGCGTCAAGGACAGCGAAATTGAGGTCGCCAAGGTGCCGGGCGCTTACGAGATTCCGCTCATCACCCTGAAGATGGCCCAGAGTAAACGCTATGACGCCATAATCTGTCTGGGTGCAGTCATCCGTGGCGCTACCCCCCACTTTGATTTTGTCGCCAACGAGGTGGCCAAGGGCGTGGCCCAGGTCAGCATGGACCAGGGTCTGCCGGTGATCTTCGGCGTCCTGACTACGGATTCGGTGGAGCAGGCCATTGAGCGGGCCGGCACCAAGGCCGGCAACAAGGGTGCTGATTGCGCGGTGGCCGCCATCGAGATGGTCAATCTCATTGCCAAGCTCTAATGGGGAACCGGCGGAAAGCACGGGAGCTCACCCTGCAGGCCCTCTATCAGGGCGAGGTCTGCGGCACGGAACCGCTTGCGCAGTTTGCGCTTTTTTGTGATAATTTCCAGGTAAACCAGAAGGTGATTCCCCAGGCCCAGGAGTTGCTTGAGGGGATTAGCGCCCACGCTGCTGAAATTGATGCCATTATCAGCCAGCACGCCAAGAATTGGCGGGTGGGCAGGATGTCGATTATTGACCGCAACCTGATTCGGTTGGGGGCCTATGAGGTGCTGTTCCGGCATGATGTGCCGGCAACGGTAGCCATTAACGAGGCCATCGAGATTGCCAAGCGCTACAGCACCGATGACGCCCCGGCCTTCATTAACGGCATATTAGACGCGATTCGCAATGGCCAAAGCCAACAACACGCCTGAACTGCCGTCCGGACCCAGCATATGTCAGGAGATCCTGGCGATTGCCGGACTCTGTCTGGCGGTTTTTTTGTTTATCAGTCTGGTCAGTTATTCCGGCGGCGAGGCAAGTGGCACCCCGTCAGCGGTTTGTGCTAATTGGGGCGGTTGGCTGGGTGATTTTTGCGCGCGGCTGCTGACCTGGACCTTTGGTCTGAGCGCCTTCTGGCTCGTCTTCTTCCTGCTCTATTTTCCCTTCCAGCTCTTTCTGCAGAAAAGAAACATCGAGCGCCTGCCTGCCATCCTCGCCGGCGCCACCTTTTTTTTGCTGTCCCTCAGCGCCTTGCTGGCAGTCTTCCCGGTCCAGCAAATCCCCCTGTTCTGCGGGCCTTATCCCTTGGCTGGCGTCATCGGCAGCTCCCTGTTCACCACCTTGGCCCCGCTCCTCGGGCGTCCTGGTTTCGTGGTGGTTTGCCTCGCTGTCTGCCTCATCTCGCTGATAGTGACCATTCAGTTCTCGCCCTATCGCTTATTGCTCAGCCTGACCGCCTGGCTGCGGGCCTCGTATCAAAGGTGGCGGACCGGACGTTCGGCTGAGGCACCTGCTAATGATCGGCAGGAAAGAGAGCCTAGGCTGCGGACAGCTCCGGCGATTATTGATGCCTCTGGCGTGGTAATCCCCAAGCTCAACGAGCCGATCCGGATCAGCACGGAGATGGATGTGGATTTCAAGCCCCTGCCGGTAGCGGCAGGAGAGTTCGCCCTGCCGCCGGTGACCCTGCTCGATAAGCCCGATGAGTCCCTCACTCCTGAGCTGGACCGCGAGCATTATCTGGCGGTCAGTAAGAAATTAGAGGCCAAGCTTCTCGACTTCGGGGTGGAGGGGCATGTAGTCGGCATCTCGCCGGGCCCGGTCATTACCACCTACGAGTACGCCCCGGCCCCAGGGGTCAAGATCAGCCGCATCGTCTCGCTCGAAAATGATCTGGCCATGGTCCTGAAGACCGAGAGCGTCCGTATTGTCGGCTCGATCCCCGGTAAGGCGGCGCTCGGCATCGAGATCCCCAACCCCATCCGCCAGATGGTCTATATCCGCGAGATCCTGGGTAACGAGAAATTTCAGAAGGGCGCCAAGCCCCTGACCCTGGGCCTGGGCAAGGATGTGGTGGGGCGACCGGTCTACGCCAATCTCACCGAGATGCCCCACCTCCTGATCGCCGGCGCCACCGGCGCTGGTAAGTCGGTGGGCATCAATACCATTATTTGCAGTATCCTCTTGAACTCGACCCCGGACGAGGTCAGATTGCTGATGGTCGATCCTAAACGCATCGAGTTGTCGGCCTATGAGGCCATCCCACATCTCCTCCACCCGGTGGTGGTGGACCCGAAGATGGCCAGCCGCGCCCTGCAGTGGGCCGTCATCGAGATGGAGCGGCGCTATAGCCTGATGGAGCAGTTGAAGGTCAAGAGTCTGGCCTCCTACAATGAGACGGCTGACGAGAAATTGCCTTTGATCGTCATTATCATTGATGAGTTGGCCGACCTTATGATGGTGGCCTCCAAGGATGTGGAAGGCTCGGTGGCCCGCCTGGCGCAGATGGCGCGGGCCGCTGGCATGCACCTGATACTCGCCACCCAGCGGCCATCGGTGGATGTCCTGACCGGCCTGATCAAGGCCAATTTCCCGACCAGGATGTCGTTTAAGGTGTCGTGCAAGATCGACTCGCGCACCATCCTTGACGCCTCCGGCGCCGAGCACCTGCTGGGCAAGGGCGATATGCTGTTCATGGCCCCTGGCACCAGCCGCATGCAGCGCATCCATGCCGCCTATATCTCCGAGAAGGAGATCAGCCGCATCGTCAATTTCCTGAAGGAACAGCGACCAGCGAGTTATGATGAATCAGTGATGATGATTGCCGAGGAACCGGACCTCGTAGATGAAGGGGAGGGCGCTGGCGATTACGATGAAAAATACGATGAGGCGGTGGAGTTTGTCTGCGAGTCTGGGCAGGCCTCAATCTCCATGGTCCAGCGCCGCCTGCGGGTAGGCTATAACCGGGCCGCCCGCATGATTGAGACCATGGAGCGGGAGGGGATCGTCGGGCCGTCGGATGGCGCCAAGCCCCGTGAGGTGCTGACGCGGCGGAACTATTGAGGCGTCTTGCTTGAAGGGGGGACGGACATGCAGAGTTGTGACGGGCAGCAGAATATCCTGCGACGCCGGCAGACTCTCCATGTCCGTTTTCGATCGGTCTATTTCTGTTCGACTTTCTTGACCTTTTTGCCGGGCCGAGTATTGCCCTTTGACTTCTTGAAGATCTTGCCGCGTCTGGTTCTTGCGTCGCCTCTACCCATTATTCTTCCTCCGATTGCATTATTTAAAATATAATTACTGATGTATTTGAGTATAGCCGCACATTAAACCAGATGAATGGACTTTTCCGCAACCATTTTCTGCATCTCTGTTGCATTGGCCTCTCGCTTGTGCTGATGTTTGGCTGCGCTGCCAAGCAGTCAACCCCTCCCCCGCCGGCCGAGTCCTCTTCTCCGCAACCGGTTCTTCCTACCTTGGGTTATACCATTCAGGCCGGGGCCTTTGCCAAGGTCGACAATGCCTTTCGCTTGAGTTCAAGACTCCTTGGCCAAGGTCTGTCGGCCTATTATTTCCGCGGGGAGTCCAATCTCTATCGAGTCAGATTCGGGAATTATTCGAGTTATGACCAGGCCTTGGCTGCTGCTCGGCAACTGGCGGCCAGCGGGGTGATTGATGTCTATGGCATTATCCGGCCGGAATCCTACCCGGCGGTGCGCTATCGCGGCCAGGAGGATATGATAAGGGGGCAGTTGGTCAGCGTTGCCCAGCAGTTTATCGGGGTGCCCTATCAATGGGGCGATGCCTCGCCAGTTGAAGGCTTTGACTGTAGCGGCCTGACGATGATGGTCTATCAACTCATCGGCTTGGATATGCCCCGTATCTCCAGGGACCAATTTCGCCGGGGCCGGGAGATTGGGCGCGACCAGTTGCGACCGGGTGACTTGGTGTTCTTTACCACCGACCGCAGCGGCGATGTCTCCCACGTAGGCATCTATCAGGGTGACGATATGTTTATCCATGCTCCACGCAGCGGCAAGCAGGTGACGCGCTCCAGCCTATCTTCCGACTATTTCCGCAAGCGCTATCTCGGCGCCCGTGCCTTCATGTAAGGTTCAACTGCCGCACTTTTCTGCATAATCACTTGTCAGGATGAGGGTATATGGCTCCTTACTGACAGTAACAAAAAGTCTATTTGTCATGACCTGCCCCCACTCTCTTGCCCCCTTCACTTATTTTTTATGACAATCCCTGCAGGCGGTTGGGCCTGTTTTTTGGCCTTTTTCAGCTAAGTCCGTGTGGCATTTTTTGCACATGTTCATGACAGCTTTTTTATTCATTTTGCCTTCGTTCATCATTTTATCAACAATCTGTGATTCCTTGGGGAAAAGCTCATGGCAGGGCTTGCAGTCAACAAACATTGTAAGATGGCGACCATGTGGAAAGGTGATCGAGCCCATGTTGCCCCCTTTTAGGACAATCGTCTCAATTCCTTTATCGTCTCCGGCCATACAGCTACCTGCCGACAAGAAAATACCACCGACAACTAGTGTTAATAATGTGCTGGCTTTCATGTTTTCCTCCTCATGAGAATTTAATGAATAATAGTGCTTTATTGCACCTTTATATCAGTCCTTTTCTAATTATTGACGAGACCTTTGCACTATTCGCTAAGCCCCAAGGCCTTGCGTTTTTGTCTGATCCGCTTATCAATGAGTTCGGCAGCCTTGAAGGGGTCCGGCTCAATGCCGAAGCAGGCACCGAGGAGAGTATCGAGGCCTTCAATGGCCAGGTTGGTCACCATGGCCGAGCCGGTAATGTTGGGAGGGTGACCGAGGTGGCAGTAAATGCCGGAGGCAACGCAGTAGGTGCCAATGGCGGCCGCCTTCTCCGAATACCATTCCGGGGACGACCCGGCCAGCGGCAGGTCGGAAATGTCCGCGCCAAGCGCATTGGCAAGGAGGGCGGCAAGTTGCAGGATGCGGGCATTATCAACACAACTGCCCATATGCAGGACCGGCGGAATGCCCAATGAGCCACAGATCTCCTTGAGGCCCGGCCCTGCCATGGCAATGGCCTCCGGCACCAACAGCCCTGCCTTGCCGGTCGCGGTGGTAACGCAGCCGGTCACCAGCACCAGAATGTCTTTTTTGATGAGTTCCTTGGTCAGGTTGACATTGCAGTAATCCTGTTTGTACTTGGGGTTGTTGCAGCCGACGATGGCCACTGCCCCCCGGACTTTGCCAGCCTTGATCGCATCAATGAGTGGCGTCAGGGTGCCGCCTAGTGCGGCCAGGAGGGACTCATTGGAAAAGCCGGTGACCAGTTCAATTGGTCCCTGGGGGATTTCAACCCGATTTTTATTGCGTAAAGGAAAACGTTCGATGGCCATCCGCACAACCTTCTGCGCCTGCGCCATACCATTATGCATCTCAAATTTTACATGCTCGGCCCCTTTAAATTTCGCCTTGTCGGCGGTGGTGACCATCTTGGTGTGGTAACAATTGCCAACAGTTACCAGGCTGGGCATGATGCACTGATAATCAACCACGATGAGTTCGATCGCGCCGGTGACGATGGCCAGCTCGGTCATCAGGTGGTTGCCGGCCATGGGGATGCCTTGGCGCATCATCAACTCATTGCCGGTGCAGCAGAGCCCGGCCAAGTTGATGCCGGTGGCGCCGTTTTTCTTGGCCAGGGCGATGAGTTCCGGGTCGTTGACCGCTTCGACGATCTTTTCGGAGACAATGGGGTTATGGCCATGCACCAGGATATTGACCTGGTCCTCTTTGATAACGCCTAGGTTTACCTTGGACTTTCTGGGGCTTGGCGTGCCGAACAGAATGTCGGAAATCTCGGTGGCGATCATC
>JANNQL010000044.1:0-7410 GCA_031400755.1 Pseudomonadota bacterium
GACTTGTACTTCAAGAGTGACGTTTGTACTTGCATCGTGGCATTTCATGGATTAACACAAGGCTGGGCGGATGCTCTGAACAGGGTGCTCATGGTCTTTATCGCTCTCGGCATCCTGCTTCCCACCATGCATCAATCATCGCTAGGCACCATGATGCTGATGGCAGGATATAAACTTTCGCCGCTTTGGCGGACTGCATTTTTGCCACTCCTCTTTCTGCTCACCGCCCTCATTATCGGCTTTGCGGTGGTGATCTACGAGTCCCTCTTCTCCTCGGCCGCCTATCGGCTCCCCCAGGAGACCCCGCTCCTGTCCAAACTGGCCACGGTGGCCTTCTGGTGCGTGCTGTTGTTCATGGTGGTCCGTATTGAAGACGTCAACCTGCGAGGCTACCTGCCGCTTGCCTTTGACGGCAGCTTTGTGAGCAATATGTTCCTGCTCGAAAACGCCTTCCTGCTATGCGGCTTATTCCTGCTCATGTATCCCGGCAACCGTCAGTGTCCAAAGCTCCTCTTCCTGGCTGCCAGCTGCCTGCTCATCGGCGGCGGCCTCTACCGCTTCAACACCTACATCACCGGCTTCGACCCTGGGAACGGCTGGCAGTACTTCCCGTCGGTGGGCGAACTCAGTGTCACCTTCGGAATCGTTGCCGTAGAAATTTTAGGATACATGTGGTGCGTCAAACGCTTACCGGTCCTTGCGGCCCATAAAACGGCGTAAAAAAAATTACGAATTACGAATGAGGAATTACGAATTTATCGTTTACTTCAATCATTCGTAATTCGTAATTAATAATTCGTAATTCTCACTCAAAAGGAGACCATTATGGCCAAGCGAATCACCATCGACCCAATTACCAGAATTGAGGGCCACCTGCGCATCGACTGCGAAATTGAAGGCGGCAAGGTCACCAACGCCTGGTCCTCCGGGCAGATGTGGCGGGGCATAGAACTCATCCTGCAGGGCCGTGACCCTCGGGAGGCCTGGATTTACGCCCAGCGCATCTGCGGGGTCTGAACGACCGTCCACGCACTGGCTTCAGTGCGTTCGGTCGAGAATGCCTTAGGTCTTGAAGTCCCCTTGAACGCCCAGTACATCCGCAACATGCTGATGGGGGCCCATTTGATTCAAGATCATATCGTCCACTTCTACCACCTGTCCGCCCTTGATTGGGTGGACCTGGTGTCGGCCTTGAAGGCCGATGCCAAGGCCGCCTCCGACCTGGCCCAGAAGCTCTCTCCCTGGAAACGGAACAGCGTCACCGAATTCAAGGCGGCCCAGGCCCGCCTGCAGGCCCTGGTCAACTCAGGCCAGCTCGGAATATACGGCAGCGGCTACTGGGGCCACCCGGCCATGAAACTGGCCCCTGAGGTCAACCTGATCGCTGCGGTCCATTACCTCCAGGCCCTCGAATACCAGCGCGAGATCAACAAGGTGGTCGCCATCCTCGGCAGCAAGACCCCACATGTCCAGAACCTGGCGGTGGGCGGGGTCAGCAACCCGATCAACCCGAACAGTCAGTCCACTCTGTCCATCGAAAAATTGCTCTACGTCAAGAAATTGATCGACGATGTCGGTGACTTTGTCGAGAATGTCTACATGATTGACGTGGCGGCAGTGGGCGCTTTCTATGCCGACTGGACCAAGATTGGCAAAGGTGTCACCAATTACCTGTCGGTGCCGGACATGCCCATGGACACCAAGGGCGAAGTCTTCGACCTGCCGGGCGGCTATATCCCAGGCGGCGACATAGCCAAATTCGTGCCGATCAAGAGCTTTCACGATGAGATGTTCAAGACCTCCATCAAGGAGAGCATCAAGCACGCCTGGTACGATGGCGATTGGGACCGTCACCCCTGGGAGGAAGAGACCGCCCCCAAATACACCGAATTCCAGGATAACGGCAAATACTCCTGGGTCAAGGCCCCGACCTTCAAAGGCGAACCGGCCCAGGTCGGCCCCCTGGCCAATGTCCTCTGCATGTTTGCCGCCGGCCACAAGCCCACCATCAAATACGCCACCCGGGTCCTTGATCTGGTGAGCTCGCTCGCGGGAAGCAAGGTCGGTATCGAGGCCATGCACTCCACCATTGGCCGTCACGCCGCCCGCGTCATCCGCTGCGCCTCCCTCTACGACAACCTCAAGCACCAGTGGCAGTTGTTGATGGACAATATCGGCCGGGGTGACTACACGACCTTCAACGCCCCGGTGTTCCCCAAGGGCATCCAGCAGGGCTTCGGCTTCCACGAGGCCCCGCGCGGCACCCTGTCCCACTGGATTATCATTGAGAACGGCAAGATCAAAAACTACCAGGCCATTGTCCCTTCGACCTGGAACGCCGCCCCCAGAAACGGCAAGGACGCCATGGGCCCCTACGAGTCGGCCCTGATCGGCACCCCGGTGGCCGACCCGGACAAGCCGCTGGAGATCCTGCGCACCGTCCACTCCTTTGATCCGTGCCTGGCCTGCGCCGTGCATCTGCTGGACAAGGACAAAAACGAAATCAAGAAGATCAAGGTCATCTAGGTGGGTGCGCTTATTCTTGGGGTGGGCAATGTCCTGCTGGGCGATGAAGGCATCGGCGTCAGGGTGGTTGAGGAGTTGGAGAACAGATTTAGTTTTCCTGAGGATGTGATGGTTCTGGACGGAGGCACGGCCGGCATCGAGCTGTTACGCTACCTCGAGGGCCGTGACCTCCTGATTCTGATTGACGCCATGCGGGCCGGGCTTACCCCAGGCACGGTGTTCAAGGTCGAGGGCGACGAGGTGCCCAAACGCTTCATGACCAAGATCTCACCCCACCAAATCGGCCTCTCAGACCTGCTGGCGGCCGGCATCCTCTCTGACCAGGTCCCGAAAAACATCATCCTGTTCGGGGTCGAACCGGAACGGCTTGAGACCGGCATCTACCTGACAGCAGCCGTGGAGTCCAGCCTGGAAAAGATCATCGACGCCATCCTGGAAGAACTGGAGATGGCCGGTTATGCCAAGCCAGTCCCGCTTGCCTCGCCTGGGACATCAAAATTCTGGCACTGACCAAACCTATCCCCCCCCCCAACTATGGCCAAAGCGCCAGCGGCTCCGCCTTATAGCCACTGGGAATCTGCATCAACTCAGGCGCTACGGTGGATGTCTTAATGCGACTCAAGGTCAGACTGCCGTTTTCATCACGCGACAAATCCAGCATCTTGATGGGGATGCCTTCCGCATTAGGAGAGCCGAGGATCGGCAGGCTGAGACCGAATTGACGGGCCGTTTTCTGGCTCTTTGCGGCGAGCTTTTCGTAAAAGCCAAGCAGCGCCCGGAGAGTGGTATTATCATCAGCCGGAAGCTTCAAGGCATCGGCCTCGGCCAGACAGACTTCGGCCATGGGCGTTGTCCCCTGCATGGCCCACATCTTTTGACAACGGATGCCGGCCACCTTAGTCACCCCGGCCAACACCATCCTTATGGGCTCCGGAGGTACTGCGGCCTGGGCCATCTTGTCCAGTGAGACACTCTCCCCCAACAGCTCTTGCCACTTCTGACGCTGTTCATGCGAGAGCTTGGCGATCTGTTCCGAAACCCCCTGCAACAAAGGTTGCACTTCCTTCGCCTGCTGGTTAATCCGGGTGACCTGCTGTTCGTCCACAGACATCACCGTCTTCTTGCGATGATCAACAATCACCACCTTCTCCTCGGCGCGACTGTAAAGGAGATCGATCTCTTTATTGCCGCCCGCCGCCTTGACTATGACCTGGCCATCTTTGATGGCAACTGACTGGTTTGTCGGCGACGAAGCACGATTTTTTTTGAGTTGGAACTCAAGGACACTATCGGCACGGGCCAATGGGACCGCCACCAGGCTGGCAGCCGTCATGAGACAGAGGAAGACGCAATTGATATTTTTCACCTCAAGGTGCTTTTCGGAAATCATTATCTCAACTTCATAAATTTATTTTTTAACAACTATTACGAATACTTACATGAAAAATATAGTACGTATTTCGTCATGCCGAACTTGATTCGGCATCCAGGAAACTTCCGAAAAACACGCAATCTGGATTCCGGCTAGAAACATGCCGGAATGACGAAAAAAAAAAACAACGCCATGCCGCCGCTCTCCACTCACCACCGCGGGGCCGGGGCCAACGGCACGGACTCGGCAAAAGAGGATAACTCCTCGCGGTCATAGAAGGCCTGTTCAAAAAACAACCCTTGGGCAGGGGCCATCCAGGGGATGGATGAGGCCTGTCCCGTCTTCAGCATGACTCTCGCCTCATCGATAGTCAATCTGCCCGAACCGATGGCGGCCATAGTGCCGACCAGGCGTCGGACCAGATGCCAGAGAAAATGCGAGGCCACCACCCGCACCAGGACCATCCCCGCCACCCTTTCCAGCTGTAACGCCTTGACCAGGACTTTAGTTGATTTCTTGGTTTCCTGCTTCTCGGCAAAGGCCAAAAAATCGTGCATACCCACAAAGAGGGCGGCGGCTTCCTGCATCAGCCCAAAGTCAAGGTCATCCTCCAGGCCCCAGGCATAGCGTTTCATAAAGGCCCGCTGGCCTTCGGCAATCTGATACAAATAACTTCTGCCCAGGCAATGGTGGCGGGCGTGGAACCTAACATCAACCGGCTGCACATCGAGGACCGCGATGTCCTTGGGCAGCAAGCGGTTGAGACCGGCCTTGACCTCCGGGGCCGAAAACCGGGTCAAGACTTCGAGGTGGGCCGTGTATGCCAGGGCATGGACCCCGGCGTCGGTGCGGCCATTGCCCTGCAAATCAATGTCCCAAGTGCCGAAGAGTTGAGCTGCCCGGTCCAGCAACACCCCCTGCACCGTGCGGATGGTCAGTTCTCCCTGTTTCTGCCAGCCACGAAAGGCCGTCCCCTCATACTCAAGGACCAGGCAAAATTTTCTCATTGTCATTTGTCCGTAACCGCAGTTCATAGGAGCAAACCATCCGCGCCGGGTGATAGGAATGTTTGGCATGGGCCAACCCGGCCCTGCCCATATCGCTTTCCTTGTTGACCCAGGTATACCCTTGGCACAGACGCAGGGCGCATTCCCGATCAAAAAACTGATACAGCCCCTTGATGGTCTTGCAGGCCTTTTGAAACTGTAGGACCAGCGTCCCCTCCATTAAAGGCGAGGCCATCGCCAGGGCGCTGATCACCGTGTCAATCCGCAAGACAAGCCCCTGCGCCCTCATCCGCTCAACCAGGCCCAGCATATTGAGCGCCGCCTCCATCTCGCACTTAAGACTGACGTCTCCCTGCCGGAAACAGCCTTCCTGCTCGCACCATTCCTCCAGAAAGGCTACACACTGCCCGGCATTGAGGCTGGTTACCGGCTCAAAGGAAAGCCGCTCCGGGGCGTGGCCCTGCTGAAACTGCTTAAGCAGATTTCGCTTCTTGGCATAGCGGTTCCCTTTCAGTTCGGCAAGGTCGCTGATTAGGTAGACATAGTCGTGGTAGCCGGCCTGTTCCGTGATCTGAAAAAATTGCCGGACCAGGTCCTGACCATGCCGGTCAAGGTAGGCCTGCGGCACAAACCAGTAGGCTGGATAACCTGCGGCTTTAGCAAGCGTGACCAATTCTTGAGGGCCAGGTTCAAGGTGGCCGCCAATCGGCAGCAAAAGATGACGGTATTCGGGATGATCTGGATACTCGGCACCGAGAAGAAGTCTGTCTCCGGCAATGGCGGCGCAAGGATAATAGGAGGCGCTGGACCAGGCCAAAATGCCGGGCAGAGAATACTCGCACAGCTCATAAGGCTGGCCCACGAAAAACGGCGCCAGCCAGTCATAGTCGTTAATGGAAATCCGGGTAAATTTCATCGCTTGAGGTAATTATTCAGCTAACTCAGTGTTGTCTGGTTAAGGAATTGCGTTGGCAGCTTTTCCCTCACCCCACCCCTCTCCCGGAGGGAGAGGGGGCTTTTTCTATCCCCTCGCCCTCCGGGAGAGGGTGGCCGAAGGCCGGGTGAGGGGCGCAAAAGAGGCAATTTTTTCATTACCGCTTGAGCAACATGGGCTGCGCATCTACCATCTCTTCAAAACCGAACTGCTCATAGAATGGGGCCGAACCTGTCTCGGCAATCAGGGCCACCCACCCTATGCCATCCGCCTGCAGGCGTTCGAGAATCCGACGAACGATGCAGGTGGCGACCCCGGACCGACGCCAGGACGCATCGACCGTGACGTCCTGAATATAGGCATCGCTGACCCCATCGCTGATCGCCCGCCCCATGCCGATCATCTGCCCGCCCGCCATCGCCAGGGCAAAGCAATGACTCTGCCGGACAAGCCTGCCCAAAAGGCCAAAATCTTCCGCCTCCTGGCTTGGCCACCAGCCGGCCTGCCGGTACAGACCGACAATCGCCCGCAACTGTTCATCCGTCGGGCTTGAAATGAAAAGAATATGGATTTCGGTCATGGTAAAAAGGGAATGGCTAAAATAAGGCGGCAATTATAGTCGGCAGAATTCCCCCGCCAGGGAGGACTCGACGCCCAGGAAGCAAGCCTATCGTGGACGAAGACCCAATAAAACACCATACATTGATCCCACCCTGCTCACAAGAAGTCTTTTAAATGCCCTATTGGGTTAAGCTGCAAAAAAAATAAATTCTTGCTTTGTTCCAGGATAGTGATTTGATAGAATGCTTGCTGGAATGCCAAGGTGATTTCATCTTTGGAATAACTACTTCTTACCCTGACAGTTACAATTGCCTAACAAACAAAGGACACGTCTATGTTTTTAAAATCATTAAGCGTCAAATTCCGGCTCGTTGGTTTCGTGTGTCTTTTGCTGCTCCTGTTTCTGGTGGCCGGCAGCTTCGGACTCATCGGCATGCGGGACAGCAACAACTCCCTGTCCTCGGTCTACACCAACCAGGTCATCCCCTTAAATGAACTGGGGAGCTTAAACAATCTCATCCATACCGAAATCATTCAACAGGTGGACCGCCTCCTGTTCGAGCAGATGACCTGGGAAGAGTGCCAGTTCAGAGTGGAAAAGGCGAAGGGCCAGGTCAACCAGCACTGGCAGAGTCTTACCTCTACCAAATCATCTACCCTCGGCGAATCCGACCCCGTGAAATGGCAGGAATCTTATACGCTGATGACCAAGGCCACTGAAGAGGTCTTAAACAACCTGTCCTTGTTGCTGCAAGCCAGAGACACCGCAAAGCTTGACGCCTTTTCTGACAAGAAACTCTACCCCTTAGGGGAGCTGTACAGTGAAAGAATCGAGCAGATGAACAAGGAACGTCTGGTCCTGATTGAGGAAAGCTACCAGCATTCACAAAAGCGCTTTGACCGGGCCAAGCAGACCTTCATCTTCGTCTTAATGGCCGGTGTCCTCCTGTCAGGCCTTTTGAGCATACTGCTCATCCAAGACATCAACAAACCACTCTCAAAGATCAGCC
>JANNQL010000045.1:0-1512 GCA_031400755.1 Pseudomonadota bacterium
CCTGCACCCGGCAGGATGACAGTTCCAGCTGCGTCAGCAGGCCGATGCCGAAGGCGGCTGTCTTGCCGCTGCCGGTCTTGGCCTTGGCGATCACATCCTTGCCGGCCAGAATCGGCGGCAGACTGTGGGCCTGGACCGGGGTCATCTCGGCATAACCGAGCGAGGCCAGATTCTTGAGCAGCGGAGCTTTCAGGTGTAATGATGAAAATGCAGTATGGTTCATGGTCAAGACTCTCATTCTGCGCCCGCAAAAAAACCACAGGGAATTCCTGTGGTTCAGGCGCGCCCCAGATATAGCATGTTACCGCCTGCGGGGCAATCCATTAGGAATCGGCCCTCCTCCAACGCTTATATACCTGCCGCAGAATCCTTTCTGACGGACTCCTTGCAAAAGGTGCTATCATGGGTTCACAAGGAGAATACGAGTGAAACAGTGCATACCTGAAAATAGTCCCGGCGCAACGGTAGCTAACATGGCTGATAGTGCTGATGAAGCGTTTCGTTCACTTTCTTTCGAAGACAAACACAACCATCTTGGCAGTGTACTTCCTTGGGAGAAGTTGCATCTGATTTCGGGAGACCTGGACGACAAGAGGCTTACCCGGGCCATGCTGCCCCAGGAGTTATACTGGATGTTCAAGGAAATTGGCGCTGCCGATGCCATGGATTTACTTGCGATGGCGAGTCCGGAACAGTGCCTTTTCATTCTGGATATGGAGCTCTGGAGTGGCTGGGCTTTTTCCGAGGAGAGGGCGGTTGAATATCTCGGCTATATCATGATCGGGAGTGAGGAGCATTTCCTGGAAGTGCTCCCCCATCTGGATTTCAATCTCCTTTCCCTATTCCTGGGGCGAGAGATTACCGTAGCCGGAGGCATTGGCGACCTCAATACCGATGAAGAACTACAGACCGATTGGGACCACACCTTTGACGATGTATTCCTGATAAAATTCAAGAACCCCGATCATGCCCAGATTGTCGGCGCCTTTTTGCAGTTGGTCTGCCGTTTCGACAACCCCCTCTACACGGCACTCATGGAAAGTGTCAGCGGGGAAATTGACATCGAATCGGAGGAGGAGTGTTATCACCTGAAATCGGGTCGTCTGGCCGATCTCGGTTTCCCTCCCCATGATGAGGCGCTTGAGATTTACTCCCGCATTAACCCGGACACATTTGCCCCCAGCCGCAACAAAGTACTGGTGCAGACCTGTGAGGGGAGCACGCTTCCCGCGACATTTCTGACCGGCATGACCTTTCTGGAACGTGTTATTCTTCGCATGGATTCGGAACTGTTCCGTATGGAGCTGAATTATCTGATCAATACGGCACTGGTTGCCGACCAGGCGCATCTGGCCGACTCTGAACAGATGAAGTGGATTGTGGAGAGGGTCTACGGCTATCTGAACATTGCCCTGGAACATCTTAGCCGGGGCGACGAAACGAAAGGGGCTGAGATTCTCACCGGAGAACACCTGAAAAGCCTTTTCCAGCTGGGGTTTAGTATCGTACTCG
>JANNQL010000046.1:0-69003 GCA_031400755.1 Pseudomonadota bacterium
CCAGACAGCATCTTTCCCCCCCACCCTAGCCCTCCCCCCCAAGGGGGGAGGGAATTTTCTTGCAACCAAAGGCCTTAAGCTCGTGGGTTAGGCAGTCTTTTAGCCGTAAACCGACAAAAAGGGGGCACTGCCCACCAAATAAAAGTCAAGATACAAGGTCGGGTTAGGCCGTAAACTAACACTATGCTGATCTAACCCAACCTACTGCTACTCGTCTTTGTCTAAAATGATATCAACCATGGTCTTTCGTGGTTGGCGGAAGAGTTTCTTGACGCGTCGGCGGAATTCTTCCGGTGTAATATGCTCTTCGTGGGTGCCGATCACAATTTTGATATTTGGGAAGGCTTCTTCGAGTGCGTTTTTGTATTTTTCTTTGAACGGGCAGAGTGCTTTCAGGCAATAAGAAAAATGGATGGTATCAACCCCAAAATCAGTTAAGGCGCGGATTCTTTCGATTAACTTGTCCGGTCCGGTAAGCGTCGGGCAGCCAGGACAGTTTATGATGCCGGCGAGGGTGAGCTTTTCATCCGCAGGATATTCGGCAAAGGTCCCTTTGCGCTTCCGAAAATCCGCGAGGCAGCTCGCCGATGAGCAGCCAAGGTCTTGAGTAGCATTTGAGCAGGTTAAAATACCAATTTTCGCCATCTGCTTACTCCTTTTGAGATGCACCCAATCCCTTATCACCGCACCTCCACCCCACATCCCCGCAGGTGCTCCTTAACCGCCGCAATCGGCACCTCCTGGCGGTGGAAGATGCCGGCGGCGAGTGCCGCATCGGCCTTGGTCTCGGCAAAGACCTCGCTGAAGTGCTCAGGACAGCCTGCGCCACTGGAGGCGATGACCGGGATCGAGACATGGTCCCGGATCAGGTTGATCAACTCCAGGTCAAAGCCTGAGTTGGTGCCGTCTTTGTCGATGCAGTTCAGCAGGATTTCCCCAGCCCCCAGTTTCTCACAGACCTGGGCCAGGGTCAGGGCGTCGAGGTCGCGGCCTTCTCTCCCCCCCTTCACCGTGCACTGATACCAGCAGTACTCTTCTCCCTGCGGGCCGGGGAACTTGGTCTTGATGGTATGCTTGGCCGGGATGGGGGCGGCACAGTAGACCCGTCGCGGATCGACCGAGATCACCACTGCCTGATTGCCGTAGACGTGGGAAATCTGCTCGATGGAACTTCTGCCCGATTTCTGCTCCGTCTTCAAGTACTCCTCCACCGTGTCAACCGCGTCGCTGCCGATCGAGATCTTGTCGGCCCCGGAGCGGAAGTACTCCGAGGCCACGTCCAGCGACGTGTAATGCTGGCCGTCCGAGGCGGTGTACTCGCGGATGCCGCCGCCGATGGTCAGCGGCACGAAGACCTGCTCCGAGGTTCGTTGCAGGACCTCAAGCATCGGCTGGTCCTTGAGCGGGAAGTCCCGGAAGGCGGTGATGTTTAAGAAGGTGATCTCGTCGGCGCCCTCTTCGTAGTAGCGGCGGGCCAAATCAACCGGCTGGCCCAGGTTCCTGACCTTGCCCTCCTCGCGGACATCGTACTGGTCGCCCTTGGTCACCACCAGGTCGCCTTCGTCGTTACTGCGCACATCCAGGCAGGCGATGATCCGTTTGGCCAGCCTGGTCTCTTGGTGTCCGGCGCCGGCAGTTGGGCTACCCGTTATCATGGATTGGCCGCTCAGGAAGTTGCCCAAGATGGTAAGACCTGCCTCGCCGCTCTTTTCCGGGTGGAACTGGAAGGCCGCCACCTGGCCCTTTTGCACGCCGCTGATGAACTCGTCGCCGTAATTGGTGGTGGTCAGCACCCAGTCCTGGTTGGCCACACTCGGCATGGCCCGGTAGGAGTGGACGAAGTAGAGCTTCTCGCCCTGATAACCGGTAAACAGGCCGGAGGCCTGGTGTCGGTTGACCCCGTTCCAGCCGATCTGGGGCACGGAGAGGTCAGGCATGGTGAAGCGGCCGACCATGCCGGGGATGATGCCGAGGCCGGGGACGCCAAGGGATTCCTCGCTCGCCTCAAAGAGGGTCTGTAACCCCAGGCAGATGCCGAGGAACGGCTTATCGGCCAGCAGGTGCTTGATGAGCGGTTCAATATATCCTAATTCGTTTAAGCGATGGATGGCGCTGCCGAAGCTGCCGACTCCAGGGAAGACGAGCTTGTCGGCCTTGAGGATGTCCGCCGGGCAGCTGACGTCTTGGACTTCATAGCCCAGGCGTTTGATGGCGTTTCTGACGCTTCTGACATTGCCGGCGCCGTAGTCGAGCAAAGTGATCATTATGATACCGTTGTTTAGAGTTTACTTAAGGATAGAGGGGTTGTTTAAGTTGTGGAGTCGGGGTGAAACAAGATCGCCCTTTTGCCCAAATTACCTTACACCGTTCCCTTCGTCCAAATATTTAAGCATGCGATGCATAAAAAAAGACCAGGTCACAATGGCCCGGTCTTTTGCAGGACGCGCCGACCCATTTTTCAGGGCATGGCAATCGGCAGGCTGATCATGCCGCCGCCGGGTTCCCGGTAACGGATTTCGCCGGAGATCTCACTCTTTGCAACCGGCTGATCAAGGGTCAGGCGGAGGGTAAAATTGCCGGGCTTGACGCCGGTGAGCAGCCACTTCACCTCCCCATTGTTAATGTTGACGCTCTTGGTTTCTGGTTGGGCCTGGAGAACGGCGACCTGGGGCGGCAGGTTTTGAATGACGATGAGTGTTGGCGGTGGCGGGGCGCTAATCGAAATTTCAGCCATAACCTCCGGGCCGTCGATCCGCACGTATCTTGCCGTCACCAAGGGGGCTGCTCGCAGTTGTGCAGGCATCCCCAGGATGAGCAGCAGCAGGAAAAAGGCATTCCTGATCGTTGCAGGTGGGGTGCCGCAGCGGAATTGTGTCGTCATGGGACTGCTACCTCCGATATTTTAAGCTATACTCTTCTTCCGGGCATCTCCAGCAAGGCCCAAGCAGCATGCGGCGGAACGGGCCGCCAGATCACTAAGGGACTAAACAATTATTGATATGCCGTTTTTTACCAAATCTCTATACGTCCGTCATTCCGGTAAGTTTTTAGCCGGAATCCAGGTTTTTCGCTGGATGCCAGCTAGGACCATGCTGGCATGACGGCCAAGATAATCGGTACTTTTATGACTTCTAAGTCCCTAAGCTCTTTGGCCGTTATTTCTGCACCACATACTTCCCCGTTTTCCTGTCCCACAAATAGCCTTTACCTGCCCAGAGACCGTCGATAAAATCCCGGTCAAAATCCAGCTGCTCTATGGCGCTGTAGCGATCATAGACAGCCAGGATCTCTTCGTCGTCTATCATGTCATTTCGATCAATATCGGCCCAATGGTAGGGGGCAATTGTCATGGTGGCAGCCTCGGTAATCTCCGTCTGCGTTTGATCACCCTGGTTCAACGTCACCCCGCCGCTGAATAGGAGTTGGTTGTCATCATTCGCTTTGGCCGGCGCCTGGACCAGATAAGCAAAAGTGGTTTCCTGCTTGTCGGTGCGGCTGATCCACTTCAAAGAGCTGCCCTTGCCGGCGTCGGAGGCAAGGGATGGCTCGGCATCTATGACCCGGCACCCCTTAGGGATGGTCTCTTTCAGAATGAGTGAAACCGGGGCCGGCTGACTCGTAGTGACTCGGATCAGCACCGGAAAGGTTTGGCCGGCAGGGATATGCTCCGGCAGGATGCGCTTGGCGTCAACTGTTATTTCTGGTGAAACCGGCTTCGTCAGCCATAGGGTGATGCCGCCCAAGGAGACAAGCAGGACGACCGGCAACAGCCAGGCGAGGCGTGATCGGCGGCGGCGTGGCTCTGCCGAAGTTGCAGGGCCGGCAGTGACGGTTTGGGCCGGCGGTGGGCTTGGTTCAACTGATGATTGGCCTTCGGCTTCCGAGGCCTGGGCCGGGGTGGCAGGGGGGGCATCGTTAGACTCTTGTTCCAGAATTGCATGAATGTCAACTTCCAGCGCCTGGGCGAGCTTCTCGGCATTCTCCAGTTTGATGGAGGGATAGCGGCGGTTTTCCCAACGGGAGATGGTGTCGGTCGTCACGCCGATGACGGTTGCCATATAGAGCTGGGTGAGCCCTTTGCTCTCACGCAGGCGGCGTATTTCAGCGCCGTTGATTCTGGCCATCGGCACGGTGCCCGGGGCAATATGGGCGGCAGTGGGGTGATCTGTCTTTTCCATTTTTTTAGTATCGGATCAGCTGCATGGCTCGGCATCGGGGGTGGGGTCGGCGCGGCTGCATCTCATGCGCAGGTATACCCCGTCTCAACGGCAGTTTCAAATTGAAAGCGGTAGCGGGCGATCTTTTTCTGCCGATGTCTACTCTGGTAGCGCCATAAGATGAGCATTGCCGACATGTCTGAAAGGCACGCCGTTTGCGGATGTCGGGTCGACATCAGGCCATGTCTGGCGCCGTGTCCTCCGATGTCGCCTAGGCCTGCGGACTGTTTGGGTCTATGTTCTGCCTCAAGGACGAATCCCGTGGTGGGATTATCCAGAGGACAGGACATGAGTGCCTGCCGGAGCAGAAAACGTGTAATGGAGGAATGACGATGAACAAGAAATTAATGATTGCCGGGTCCATTTTTGCAGTAGCCTTAGGCCTCGGGTTAGGGGCCGTAGCGGTCTCGGCCGCAGACGCCTTAAAGGCCCCGCAGGCCGAACTGACCATTGCTGGCAAGAAGCCTGCCCATTTCAGCCATCCGCCCCACTTGAAGCTGGGTATGGCCTGTGGGGTCTGCCATCATGATGGAGAGCATAAGCCGCTCAGCGCCGAGGCCATTGCCGCCCTGCCCAACGCCAAGCAGCTCAGCTGCGTCGGTTGCCACAACGGCGCCTTCACCAATCCGGACCTCCAGAAGGTAAAGGACGTCTTCCACGCCCGCTGCAAGGAGTGCCACAAGGCCGGTTATGAAGGCAAGAAAGGCCCTGGCGGCTGTATCGATTGCCATATCAAACAGGAGAAAAAAGCGGCCGAGGGCTGCTGATCCACTTCTCGTCTGATGTTATGACGGTGGCTAATTTTTGCGCCCTCACCCGGCCTTCGGCCACCCTCGCCCAGGAGGCGAGGGGATAGAAAAGGCCCCCTCTCCCTCAGGGAGAGGGTTGGGGTGAGGGGAAAGCTGCCATTGCAATTTCTTAACCGGACAACACTGAATTTTTTTGAAAGAGGCTTGTTATGAAAACAGGAAATTACGTATTGATGGTTACCGGGCTCTGGCTGCTGGCCCTGACGTGCCGACCGGCAGAGGCAGAGGTAAGGATAGGGCTGGGAGTCAACATCGGCCTGCCTGTTGTTACCTTCAGTGGCCCCCCGGAACTGGTGGCCATACCGGGGAGCTATGTCTACTATGCAGCGGACACAGCAGAGGACATCTTTTTCTATCAAGGGTACTGGTACCGCGCCTGGGACAATCGATGGCATCGCGCCAGCAGTTATTATGGTCCATGGGCCTACATCGGCCCCCGCTATGTGCCGCAGCCCTTTTTACGACTGCCGCCGGATTACCGGCATCGGGAGGGCCATGGCAGAATGGGGCGCAATGGCGAACACAGACCTTGGCAACGGGCGGAAAGAGAGCGCTACCGGGAGGAGTCGCATGATCGTGACGGGTGGCGAGGAGAGAGACGAGAGGTGCGCCATGATGGCAGGGGGGGACGTCGGGAGCACCGCTTTTAGGGTGATTGTCGTGCCATGAGCTGTGGGGGGGCAATCCATCCATAGACCGACTACGCACTTGAATCGGCAAATATCAAAGCCGGTGGCAGGGAGTAACTTCTCTGTCATCGGCTTTGTTGTTTCAGGGCAAGCATGTCCTTAAGTTTTTGAGGCCTCGCTAAATATGCCAGGCCCAGATCGTGAGGTTCATCAACTGCACATTGCCGCAAACATCATTGACGCTGCTTTAGGACAATCCATTTCTGGGTTGAATAGAATAATCTGATTGATGTCGGAAATCGTTAGAGATGAAGCATCAGTCAGCTTGATTTGATCTACCATGAGTCGGCGTTGGGTATGGATAACTGAGCCAGCCGACTGTCGTTGGGAATAGATCGTAGAAAGCTCAGTAAGAGTCGTAACTTCCTGCTTTTTTATGATTTAATTGTGAAATGTTAACATGGGTTAGTAAAAGTCAGCCTTGTCTCACTTTTTCGGCGAATTTTCTGAATATGCCTGCATTCGGATTAGCCGTCGCCTGCACAAGGCTTTGGAAAATTACAAGGGTCTTCTTAATACGTTCCTTATTCTTCAAGCCATCAGCAAAAGCCTCTTGAAGTTGTGGGCAGAATGACACACAGACCTGCACAACTGGTTCCCACGTCACTTGCGCGACGCTCGGCGACAAGACACCAAAAGAAAGTCGAGAAATCTTAGTGATTCTCTTCGTCAAAATAGTTTCAAGGCAGCCGGCAATTGCAGACACCAACATGTAGGTCGAACCACGTTGCCGGAAATACTCAATCTCTTTCATTTCTGGTTCGGTCAAACCTGCGTTGCCCTTGGACTTAGTTACAAGGACGGATTTTCTCGCCTCGATGCAGCGAAGGAGAGAGTAAGAGAAAACTATATGTCCGCCAGTAATATCCTCGTTGAAGTACCGTGCATAGAGTCTGTCTGATGCCCAAATATCTGATTTCTGATTGTAAGCAACCTCAGGGTCTCCCTGCATTGCCGCCAAAGCCTGTCCGACTGTATAGGATGGAAGAAGATTCGGATTTCGGCGAATTGCGTCAGTGGACCCACCTCTTCGTCCGCCCTGATACTCACATTGAGAAATAGCTGTAACTTCCTCCCGTAGCCGTCGTTGGACACGATCCCGGCTTCTGAAATCGGAAGCAGTCACTTTATTTTGGCTGTTATTGAACTCAATAATGTCAAAGATAGTTTCCCTGTCAGAGGTAACAACAAACCGGACGGGCACCTGCACGTCCGCCAAAGGAGCCCGGCCTAACGAGCCGAGCGCGCCTGTCGTTTGGGCGCCGTTTACGATTGATAGGCCGGTTATTTTCAAAGTCAGCAATCCCCGCTTATCTTCAATAACTTTATAGGAATGCACGAGAACAGTAAGCCCGTTATTGTACACCCAAAAGTCCGCAGGCGTTTCTTGAGCCGACTGCTTGATACCATTATTGATGTTCGCGTCACTTCTGCGGGAGCCAAGATATTCACGCACATTTGCAGAGAAGAGTTTCGCTCGATGCTTTCGATAGGCGCTATAGAGAAAGCGACCCGGAACAGTTGTAACATAGGCCTTCCACTTATTTCCAGTAACTTCGAAGCCCGCAGGGACACGGATATCAAATGCGTCGGACACAAGAATTGGTGACTGAGTTTCCCCGTACCAATCTTCTAGTGTGGTCGCGCCAACCTCCAGCACACTGACACGAACTTTCTTCCCTGAAAATTGACTTTTGAGAGCAGCGTCAATGGTATGCTCTACAGTTTTGAGTTCTTGCCCCACATTGCCTGATTCCGAAAGGTTGTGGATATACCACACATGAAGTTCTTGCAAAGTACCGTCTATGATGGCCTGACGAAGTTCGGTTGCTGATGGACGTAGACGCGCTGGCAGTTCCGCATGCGGACGTTGCAGAAGCCAGCCGACTGCTGTGTTGAGATCACTGGCTTTGTTCGCTGGAGCACTTTTCCGTGGCTTAGCCGAGAAGTAGCATTGGGCAAGCACCGCATGACCCTCGTCTGGGTCGATGTACACGATATCGCATTTTTTATCATCACTTCCATCCGTGAGAGAATTGGCGGCAATAGTATCAAGGTCTTCGAGGCCAAATCGAAGACCAAGAGCAAATAGTCCCAGAGCATTGTCTCCGTACTTAGTCAGGTCTGATCGTCCTTGAAATGCTTGCTCCCAATTAGTAGACATGAATTATTTTCTCCTCTCTGTAGATAGCAAGGTATTAGCCAAACGAATTCGTTTAGCTAATACCGCAAAAAGTGGTGTTGGCCAGTTAGCAAAAACGGTGCCCCAGGAAATCAGTGCGCCGAAGAGCCAAGGTCATCTTTCCTATCATAAACCTCACGTTAGAGTATCTGGCCGCCTTTATTTTGTCAATCACGTTTGAAGGAGCCTGTCAAATGTGGGCCATCATGATTTCCCAATCACATCATAAACTCCACAGAAAATAAGGGCCGAAGGACATCCACTCCGTATATTTCTTGAGGCACGCACCACTAAAAGTGGTTGACCAATCGACTTATTGTTAATACAATAATAGCATGAAGATCACCTTCGATTCAGCAAAAGATACTGACAATCAGGCAAAGCATGGTGTATCGCTTTCTCTGGCTGAGACGTTGGAATGGTCTCTTGCCCTTGTCAAGCCGGATACACGCAAGTCGTACGGCGAAACCAGATTGATTGGGTATGCGCCGATTGGCGCGAGAGTGTATTGCGTGGTGTTCGTAGATCGTGAGGACATTCGCCGTATAATCAGCCTTCGTAAGGCCAACAGCCGAGAGGTTCAATACTATGCGAAACAAATCTAAATTTATAATTCCCACTCCTGAGGAAGATGCCAAGATCAATGCTGGAATAGCCTCTGATCCTGACACATACGAACTGACCAAAGCCGAGTTTGCCCAATTGCGTCCTGCAATAGGACGGCCAAAATCAACAGTTCCGCTTAAGGTGCCAACCACCATCCGTTTTGACGCCGATGTCTTGGCCACTCTGAAAGCTACAGGGAAAGGTTGGCAAACACGGGTAAACGAGGCTGTCCGTGAATGGTTGAAGACCCACTCCCCTGCATAGAATACTGTAAAAAAAAACTTGCTGACGTATTCTCGTGTGCCTATAGTGGGCGCATGTCAAATGCGCATAAGGAGACCATGGTGATGCAGCCTAATCTTTTCGATCCTACCGCCCCTAAGAAGTCAGCCAATCTCAGCATCAACAGCGATCTACTCCGGCAGGCCAAGGAGTGTCGCCTTAATTTGTCGCAAGCACTGGAAACACAACTTGCCGTATTGTTGCGGGAAAAGAAGCGCGAGCAATGGCAGGCTGAAAACAGCGAGGCTATCGAGGCCTATAACCGCCGCCTTGAAGAAAACGGCGCGTTTAGTGACGGCTTGAGGCATTTCTGATGGCCCAGTTCGATGTCTATGAGAACCGGAACACCGTTACAAGTCCAGCGATCCCCTATCTGCTCGATGTGCAAGCCGGATTCCTCGACAACCTCGGCACCCGGGTAGTCGTCCCCTTGGTGATGGCCTCCTCTTTCGGCAAGGCCGCCACCCAACTCAACCCCCAATTCCTCATTGGCCAGAGCATGGTCGTCATGTCAACGGCCGAGCTGGCCGGCGTCTCGGTGCGGCTTCTCGGTGAAAAGGTCTGCTCACTCAAGGGCCAACGAGATGAGATTGCCGTAGCTCTTGATTTTCTGTTCACAGGTTTTTGAGAAATCGCCTTCGAGCATGCCAAGGGGCGTGGGCAAGGCGGTCTAGGTCACTGCCAGCAATTCAAGTTGCTCAGCACCCCCCTCTAAACTTAACCCACTGCCCGGAAACCCAATGATTGAAATGGACAGCGAAGAGCTGATCACCGAACTCAACTTCAAGCACATCATCGTTGATGAGCGCTTGCAGGGTAAGGAGTTCAATATCCGCAAGATGTTTGATCTCCTGCCGGCCACCATTGCCGACAAGCGGACCTTGCGGATGGTTGAGATCCACGATCTGTTCAAGGCGGTTGACCACACCGAGACCATGGTGGGCTCGGCTAGGCTCTTTCATTCGCTGATGAATCCATCGCAGTCCATTGAGCTGGTCCATGCCAAGCAGGATTCCTACTGCGAGTTGGAAAACAATGAGCGCTTACAGGAGGCGATTTTTGAGTTTTTAGCCGAGTTTGCCAAGTCCGAGGCCGACATCTTCAAGCTCTTGAACGCCCATGTCCATCCCCTCACCGCTTACGGCGATTACCAGGCGGCGACGCGCGCCATCGACCGGCTGCTTGTCGCCACCGCCTGGCTGCCGCAGCCGGAGACGGTCTACCTTGATTCGTTGTTCAAAAACATCGCCAGTTTCAACGGCTCGCCGGCCCGCAGTATTGTGGCGGGGCCGGCCTTTCGAACCTGGGGCGGGGTCAAGGCCCGGCAGGAGGTCGGCCGCTTCACCCCGTCGCTCCGCTTTCATCCGCGCCGTTTAGGTCTTGGTTCCCTGCTGCCGGCCTTGCCCGGCCTGGCCTTCGGGGCGGCCTGGTTCTTCGGCCTCATGGAGCCGGCCATCGCCAAGGCCCTGTGTCTCGGCACCAGCTGGTTCAGCGTCGTCGGTTTTATCTATGGCGGGGTCTTGAAACCGATGTTCGACTACGAGACAGCCATCCTGCCGATCCGCCAAAGATTGATCGACTCGAACCGTTTTGCCGCGGCCATCGAGAGCGTCGCCGCCATCGACGAGTTGATGAGCTTTGTCGCCTTTAGCAAGGCCATGCCGCACCCGACGGTGTTGCCGGAGATCACCAATGAAGAGACCCATTTCTTCGTGGCCAGGAATATGCGTAATCCGATTATCGCCAAAGACGACAAGGCCTTCGTGGCCAATGACGTCAATCTGGCCGGGGCCCGGATGACCTTTGTCACCGGCCCGAATAGCGGCGGTAAGACCACCTACTGCAAGAGCATTGTCCAGAACCAGATACTGGCCCAGATCGGCGCCCCGGTCGTCGCCTCCGGGGCCATGATCAACATGACCGACCGCATTACCTATCAGGCCCCGGCCTTTGATACTCTATCCGACACGGAAGGCCGCTTCGGCACCGAGCTGAAGCTGACTCGGGACGTCTTCTACTCCGTCACCCCCCAGAGCCTGACCATCCTCGATGAAATTGCCGAAGGCACCACCACCCACGAAAAGGTCAGCCTGTCGGTCGATATCATGAACGGCTTTTACGCCGTCGGCAACAACACCCTGCTGGTCACCCACAGCTTCGAGCTGGTGGAGAGTTTCCAGAAGCAGGGCAAAGGCCAGTACCTGCAGGTCGAGTTCAAGGATGATCAACCCACCCACAAGATAGTCCCCGGCATCTCGACCGACAGCCACGCCCTGCGGGTGGCGCAGAAGATCGGTTTTGCCCCGGAAGACATTCAGCGCCACCTGCGTCGGCAGGGCTATGTCCATGATGATGGGGCAGACGTAACTCCTTAAGTCTTACTGCCGTGATGGAACTGGATCCCCGCTAACAGCATGCGGGGATGACGGTCATTTTGCAAAGGCCTCGTTGGGTAGTTTTTACTAGTGCATGGGCTTAATTTAATACCAGTATCGACTTAGCTTGCAGCCTATCCTTCCAGTATTTTTAAAAAATAATTTTCCCGCTTTACTTTGCAAAAAATATGGTGATATACTTTCCCATGGCGACCACACTTTGTGGTACGGCGAGTTTTTTACCTGTCTGTTTTAACACTAAAAAAAGAGAGCAACAACATGAGCTTACGGCAAAAACTGATTTTGATGGTGGCCTTTTTAAGTGTGTCCCTGGTCTGCATTGTCCTGTCGTCCAATCTGCTGATCGACAGGGTCAAGATTGGCGGTAAGGCCTATAACGGCATTGAGCTTAAATACAACAGCATTGACCTGGTGGCGCGCAGCCGGGTCAATCTGGTGATGATGAACAGCCTGCTAAAGACCCAGGTTATTGATGAATATGATGAGGATAGTGGCGCTGCCGAGAGTGTGGCGAAACTCACGGAGATGCTGATGGAAATGAAAAATTCCATGGATGGCAAGGGTGAGGGCAATTGTCTCGCCTGCCATTCCCTTGAGGGATCGGAGGACTTGACGACCCACGCCGCCAGCATGGTCGAACAATGGCAACGGGTGGCGGGCCTTGTCACCAATGAGATTATTCCGGCCCTGGCAGGCGATGACAAGGAGAAGGCTGGGGAGGTCTTTGATGGTGACTATAACGAGGCATTTCAAGGGGTCATGGAGCATTCCAAGGCGGTCGTCACCTCCCTTCGGGAATCTTTGGACATGATGAAGGAGCAGAAAAAGTCGGAGGTCAAACAGTTTACCATCTATTTTACGGTCGGGGCCTTGATCATGTTGTTGATCGTCCTGGCTGGCACCGGGTTGATAGTTGAAAAAATCATCCGCGAGGTGCGCAGGGTCGTTGTCTTGCTGGAAGAGAACGCTCAGCAGATCATCGGCGAGACCCAGGTGACGAGCCATTCCTCCCAGACCAACGCCGATATCTCGGCCAGTATGGCCGCCGCCCTGGAGCAGACCAGTTCTTCGCTTGAGGAAATTACCGCCATGGTCCGCCAGAATGATCAGAATTCAGGCAACGCCAACGTCGCCATGCGTCAGAACCAGGACATCATCACTCGCGCCAATAACGATGTCGATGGTATGAAGCAGAGCATGAACAAGATCAAAGAGGACAGCGACAAGATCTCGAAGATCATCAGTGAGATTGAAGGGATCGCCTTTCAGACCAACTTGCTGGCCTTGAACGCCGCGGTCGAGGCGGCCCGGGCCGGCGAGTCCGGGGCGGGGTTTGCGGTGGTGGCCGATGAGGTCAGGAATTTGGCCCAACGTACCGCCCAGGCCGCCCAAAACACCCAGGAACTCATTGAGGTGGCGGTCCATAATGTTGGTGACGGCCTGGTCACGGTTGATAAGGTGGATGCGGCGATGGGGGCCATTGCCGAGAGCACCAAGAAGGCCGCCATGCTGGTGGAGGAGATCAGCACCGCCTCCCATCAGCAGACCGTAGGCATCAGTCAGATCAACAGCACCGTCACTAGCATGGAGTCAGGCACCCAAGGCCTGGCGGCCGGTTCCGAGGAGTTGGCCGCCGCCTCCCAGTCGGTGCAGGGTCAGGCCAACAGCCTCTACCAGCATATCAATGATCTGGTGCGGCTGGTGGATGGCGATAAAGCGGCGGACTCAGGCCATGGCCGTGAGCTGGCGTCATTTCGAAAATCCTGAGAGGTTCTTCAATAACGCTGCCGTCATTCCGGCGAAAGCCGGAATCCAGCGTCTCACCCCGCCTGCGGGGGGATTTATCATCAAGTAACTTTGATGAACTCGCAAAACGCCGTCACCCCGGCTTGCGCCGGGGTGACGATTTTTGCAGAGGCTACTGATTAAGGTCTGATCTTTCTCCTTTCCTTGGGCGGTCTTTAAGTCCGTCTCCCCGTAATTGCCACCATCGGTGCCGTCAGGATAAGCCTGGCGGCGAACATGGTGGCCGTCATGACCACCACCCCGATAATCAAAAAAGACCAGCGCAGGCCGAGCAGGTCGGTGCAGACCCCGGCAGCGATGGAGCCGAAAAAGATGCCGGTGCTCATCGCCATATTGAAGGCGCCCATCATGGTGCCCTGGCCGTAATGCCGTCCTTCTTCGGCGGCCAGCGCCCCCAGCGCCGGCCAGATAATGGCCTCACCCATGCCGAGGATGACGAACATGGTAAGCAGCGACCAGAAGTTGACGGCCAAGGGCACCAGGCCCATGATCAGACTGATGATGGTGCTGCCAATCATCAGCAGCCGGACCTTGTCGCGGCGTTCGGCCATTCTGCCGAAGGGTGTCTGGCAAATGGCGTTGGCCAGGGTGCGGGCTGAGATGACGATGCCGATTTGCGTGCCGCTGGCCTGAAACCATTGGGTCATGAGCAGCGGCAGGAAGGCCATGGTCGGCACCATGATAAGCATGGTGGACATCCTGGCCAGGAGAATGCCGCGGGTGCGACGGTTGTTGAGCATAAGTCCCAGCGATTTGAAAATACCGGCTGCCGGCGGCTTAATTTCTCGTGCCTCCATGCTTGGCATCTGCAGGATGACCAGCAGGAGAGCGAGGAGGCTCAGCCCGGACATAGCGTAGAAGGCGGCAGGCATTCCCCAGCGGTCGGTAAAAAAACCGCCCAGCAAGGGGCCGCTGCCGATGCCGGTAAATATTGCGATGTTCAGCAGCCCCATATAACGTCCCTCCTGGCCCAGCGGCGACATGTCGCTGACATAGGCCATGGCAATCGGCACGATCATGGCCGAGCCCACCCCGTGAAAGGCCCTGATGACAATGATATTGGCGACTGACTGGGCCTGGGGTAAGGCAAGTCCTACCAGGGAGTACACCAGCAGGCCGCAGCTGAGGAAACCCTTGCGGCCCCAACGGTCGGACAGGTTGCCGACCACCGGCAAAAGCAGGGTGCGGGTGATGGAAAAGGCGGCGATGATCAGCCCTAGAGTCAGGCCGTTGGCCCCAAGCTTGGTGGCAAATACCGGCATGACCGGGATGATGATGCCGATCCCGAGCAGGGAGATGAAGGTAGACAGCAAAAGAATGATGAGATGATGGTGTTTCATGGCAGGGGCCGCGTCCGGCAATCGCTCCCTGAGCGGAGTCGAAGGGGCGTTGCCGCTTGGAGTGAGATGATATTGGCTATAAATAGAGCCTCTTGCAAAAAGAGAAAAAGCCGTCAGTAAAGCCGTCATTCCCATGCTGTTAGCCGGAATCTCGATCTTACTGCCGTGATGGAACTGGATCCCCGCTAACAGCATGCGGGGATGACGGTCATTTTGCAAGAGCCTCAATATTTTACAGCCACGAAAAGGTATGATCCTTTTGCCAAGCAGTGTAACGGGATTGGGTGTGGTCTACCGTGTTTAAGTGAGGCCCCGCATATGGTCAAGCAGTGCCGCCATCATCTGATTGATGGCGGTGAAGCGGCTGGGCTGGGCCAGCATCTCGGCAGGGGTCTGGACGCAGGGGCCAGGGGCCAAGTCGTCCTGGCCATGGTCGATCAGGGCAATGAGGCTTTCAGGGGTCGTCTCCAGATGAAATTGCAGACCAAGCACCCGTTGCCGGTAGATGAAGCCCTGGTTTTGACAGGCCTCGCTTGCCGCCAGGCGTTCCGCCCCGTTTGGCATGGCAAAGGTATCGCCATGCCAGTGCATGACAAGGGCCTGGGCCGGGATGATGCCAGCTAGGCCCTGGTGGACCGTGGTCAGGGGGAACCAGCCGACCTCCCGCTGCGGATTGCGGCTGACTGCGGCCCCCAGGGCATCGGCGATCAACTGGGCGCCGAGACATATCCCCAGCACGACCTTGCCGGCGGCAATGGCCTCTTTGATGCAGGCCTTTTCCCGCCGTAGCCAGGGATAGAGGTCTTCCTCATAGATGTTCATCGGCCCGCCCAGCACCAGCAGCCAGTCAAAGTCGGCGAGGTTTGGCAGCGCCTCATTGTCAAACATCCGGCTGTAGCGTATGCTTGCCCCCTGGCTTCTGGCCCAGTCTGCAATGCTGCCTAAGCCTTCAAAGGCGACGTGCTGTAGATAGTGGATGCGCATGGTTTATCTCCGTATGGGGAAGAGCGCTGGCGATTTTTTCGAAAGCCATCCTACCTGTTCAGGTCCTGAATTGCATCCAAGACCATTCCTGTCCCGATGGCGATCAGCAGGACATCGTTGGCCACGCGTACATAACGGCGTCCGCTTGGCGGCGGCCCCAACTGGACAATGATAGCAGGCGGCAGGTCGTAGTAGATGACATTTTTGGGTAGGCGCCGGCCCAGCACCCACTTTTTTGCCTGGCCTGGAGGCAGGCAACCGTTGTGTTTTTTGACAAGACCGGGCGGGCAGTGTCCGGAGCGGTACTGCGCCGTAAGGTAGTCACTGACCACGGTGCGGTGGCGGTCGCCAAAATGTTTGTTTTTCTTGTCGTTATCATCGTCTCTGCCGTGTTCTTCTCTCTCTTCACGGGCTTGTTCCTGCTCATGTTCGCGATGCTCTTTTTTCTGGTGTTTTCCGGCATGGTCATTGTCTGCCCAGGACTGCTTGCCGGCGAGCGTTGGTCCAGCGGTTGCCAGTATTCCAGCTACGACAAGGGCCAGGACCTGAATTTTCAGTGAGGTGATGCGCGGCATGATTTTTTCTCCAAAGTTTGATGACGTATTTTTGTGGGTGCCTTAAGCCATTTCTAAATCAAGCGTTTCCTTCGACTCCGCTCAGGGAACAATTCCTACTACCGTTCCCTGAGCGGAGTCGAAGGGAAATAATTAACTGAGCCTTCACTTGCCTGTGGGCTGATCGTGTTTCCATGCTGATTTTAGAAATTGGTTAACACTTCCGTCTACTTTTTCACTATACTTTGCCGGACATTTTTTTGCGACCCTGATTCGGCTTGCCAGCCGAATTCATGGCGGCACGGCAAGGCCTGGCCTAGAAATTGGGTGGCGCCAGAGTTGTTGCGATCCTTTGCGGCCCAAGGGAAGTTCTAGCAGATGGGGCTTTCATTCACGGGTTTTATCATCTGGCCGTCTTGACTGATTACCCTCGTCTTATTATAAAACTACCTGACATGGAGCTTCTGCAGCACAACACATCAGGGGAGGGCTTGGCGATGGCACGGAATTATCGTTTTTTGAGAGTTGTTGTCTTGTTGACGGCAATTTTCTGCGGCGGCGCTGCTATGGTTGAGGCCGCTGGTCCGCCGATACGGCTCGGAGTGGCCGGGGCCCACAGTGGGGACTTGGCCTCCTACGGTCTGCCCAGTTTGAACGCCGCCCGTCTGGTCGTTAAGGACATTAATGCCAAAGGCGGGGTCATGGGCCGGCAGATCGAAATCCTGGCCGAGGATGATGTCTGTAAGCCGGAGATCGCCACCAACACCGCCACCAAGCTCATATCCGAGAAGGCCGATATCGTCATGGGCCATATTTGCAGCGGCGCCACCAAGGCCGCTATCGGCATCTATAACGACGCCCGCATGATCGTCATCTCGCCGTCTGCCACCAACCCCGAGCTTACCCAAAGCGGCAAGTACCCCAATTTTTTCAGGACCATCGCTGCCGATGACGCCCAGGCCATGCAGGAGGTTGATTTTGCCGTCAAGGTCTTGAAATTGAAGAAGCTCGCGGTGATCCACGACAAGGGCGACTATGGCAAGGGTCTGGCCGAATTCGCCAAGGCTTTTGTTGAAAAATCAGAGGGGGCGGAACTGGTCCTCTACGAGGGGGTGACCCCTGGGGCGGTGGACTACTCGGCCATTGTCCAGAAGATCAAGCGCTCTGGCGCCGAGGGCGTCATCTTCGGCGGCTATCACCCCGAGGCCTCGAAGATTGTCTCCCAGATGCGTAAGAAGGGGATGAAGACAGTGTTTATCTCCGATGACGGGGTCAAGGACGAGACCTTCATCAAGGTCGCAGGCCAATATGCCGAGGGGGTGTATGCCTCCGGGCCGAAGGACACCTCGAAGAACCCGTTGACCAAGGCCGCTATTGAGGCCCATAAAAAAGAGTACGGCAGCGAGCCTGGGGCCTTTTTTCTGAACGCCTACGCCGCCACCCTGGCTGCGCTTAACGCCATTGATAAGGCCGGTTCCACCGATTTTGACCAGATGGCCAAGGCCCTGCGCCGCGAGTCGGTGGATACTCCCTTGGGCATGGTCTGCTTTGACGAGCGCGGTGACGCCATCGGGGTCGGTTTTGCCATGTATGTCGTCAAGGACGGCGTTTATCAGGAAGTACTTTAATGGTATGGAATATTTCCTTGAGCTTTTTTTCAGCGGCCTGACCCGGGGCAGTATCTATGCCTTGATCGCCCTGGGCTACACCATGGTCTACGGCATCATCGGCCTGATCAATTTCGCCCATGGCGAGATCTACATGATCGGGGCCTTCACCGCCCTGATTGCGGCCAGCCTCCTGACCATCTGGGGGGTGAATCAGATCGCGGTGCTGGTCCTCTCCGGCCTGGCTGCCATGGTCTGGGCGGCGGCCTATGGCTTCACGGTGGAGAAAATCGCCTACCGCCCCCTGCGTCACGCCCCGCGACTGTCGCCGCTGATCAGCGCCATTGGCATGTCGATCTTTTTACAGAATTATGTGCTGCTTTCCCAGACCCCGGACTTCGTGCCTTTCCCTGCCTTGATTCCGGATTTTCCCTGGCTCGAACCCTACCGCTCGATCATCGGTTCCTCGGACCTGATCATTCTGGTCAGCACCGCCGTGGTCATGGTCCTGCTGACCATGCTGATCAAGTACACCCGGATTGGCAAGGCCATGCGGGCCACGGCCCAGGACAAGCAAATGGCCCTGCTTCTCGGTATTGATGTCAATCGGGTGGTCTCGCTGACCTTTGTCCTCGGCTCCGCTTTGGCCGCCATCGGCGGGGTGCTGATTGCCTCCCATATCGGCCAGATCAATTTCGCCATTGGTTTTTTGGCTGGGATCAAGGCCTTCACCGCCGCCGTCCTAGGAGGGATTGGCAGCGTGCCGGGGGCGGTGCTGGGCAGTCTGCTCTTGGGCTGGACCGAGAGCTTCGCCACCGGCTATATTTCGAGTGATTACGAGGATGTCTTTGCTTTTGCCCTCCTGGTGCTGGTCCTTATCTTCCGTCCTGCCGGACTCCTGGGGCGGCGGCACAATCAAAAAGTCTAGGCAAAAGGTCTAGGGAGATGCTGGCTGAGTTGAAAAAGGCAATTGGGGTTGCCGCCTGGTTTATGTTCCTGACCCTGCCGATTTTGGCGGTCAAGGTCAATGCCATCGAGCAGACCGTGGCCTGGCGCTGGACCAATCTGGCCCTGGTCGGGGGAGCGGCCTTTTTGTTGACTTTGGTCGGCGCTTTCTTTGTCCGGTATAGGCCACAGCTCACAACTCATTGGCCCGACCTTTCCGGTCTTGGCCTGGCAAGGTTCAAGGGCTGGCTCCTGGCCCTTATCGCCCTGTTTGCCGCGGTCTTTCCTGCCCTCTTTTCTTCCTATCAGATCAATATCATGACCAGCGCCCTGATGTATGCCGTCTTGGGCCTGGGTCTCAACATCGTAGTGGGCTTGGCCGGTCTGCTCGACTTGGGCTATGTCGCTTTTTATGCGGTGGGGGCCTACAGTTACGCGCTTCTCAATTATCATTTCGGCTTGGGCTTCTGGGGGTGCTTACCGATCGGCGGGGTGCTGGCCGCCTTGTTTGGCATTGTTTTAGGTTTCCCGGTCCTCAGGCTGCGGGGTGACTATCTGGCCATCGTCACCTTGGGCTTTGGTGAGATCATCCGCCTGGTCCTTGAAAACTGGAATGCCTTTTCCTTTGGCCCGAGCGGCATCGCGAATATCCCGCGCCCCGGTCTCTTTGGCCTGGCCCTGCCGGTGGATGAGGCCATTTGCTATACCTATTACCTGGTGCTGCTCCTCGGCCTGCTCACTATCTTTGTGGTCAACCGCCTGCGGGATTCGCGAATTGGCCGGGCCTGGATCGCCCTCCGCGAAGACGAGATCGCCTGTCAGGCCATGGGCATCGACAAGACCAGGACCAAGTTGACGGCCTTTGCCCTGGGGGCGAGCTGGGCCGGGCTGGTCGGGGTGATGTTCGCCGCCAAGACCACCTTTATCAATCCGGCCAGCTTCACCTTTCAGGAGTCGGCGATTATCCTGGCCATTGTTGTACTCGGCGGCATGGGCTCCACGGTCGGGGTGGTGATCGCTGCCCTGATCTTCATCCTGCTGCCCGAATACCTGCGGGCCTTTGCCGATTATCGGATGCTGCTTTTCGGGGCGATCATGGTGGGGGGGATGGTCTTTCGGCCGCAGGGCATCATCGGCAATGTCCGTCGTTCTTATAAGTTTCCCGAGCAGGGGACGGGCCATGACTGAGCCGCTGCCGTTGCTTCAAGTCCGGCACTTGTCCATGGCCTTCGGCGGCCTGTGGGCCGTGCAGGGGCTGGATCTGGAGATTGGCGCAGGCGAGATTGTCGCTCTCATCGGGCCGAATGGGGCCGGGAAGACCACCTTCTTCAATTGCCTGACCGGGGTCTATGCGCCGACTGCGGGCGACATCCTGCTGACTAGGCCTGGTCAGGCTGCGGTGCGGCTTAATGGTCTGCTGCCCAATCAGATTACCGAAATGGGCCTGGCCCGCACCTTCCAGAACATCAGGCTGTTTCCAGAGATGAGCGTCATTGAGAATGTCATGATCGGCTGCCACTGTCGGCATCGGGCCGGGATACTGGGGGCCATTCTGCGGGGGCGGGCCACCCGTGCTGAAGAAGAGATGATCGTGGCCAGGAGTTACGCTATCCTGCAACAGTTGCAAATTTCCCAGTACGTCAATGAGCTGGCCAAGAACCTACCCTACGGGGCCCAGCGCTGTCTGGAGATCGCCCGCGCCCTGGCCACGGAACCCTTGATCCTGTTACTTGACGAACCAGCCGCTGGTTTGAATCCCAAAGAAACCAGCGAACTTGATGCCCTGATCCTGCAGGTCCGCGAGCAGTACCAAGTGTCGATTGTCTTGATCGAGCATGATATGAAACTGGTGATGAGCTTGTCTGATCGTATTTATGTCATGGATTATGGTGAGAAGATCGCCCAGGGAACGCCTGCCGAGATTCGCGTCAACTCAGCCGTCATCAAGGCCTATCTGGGGGAAGACGATGCTTAGGTTGACTGGGGTCGAGGCCTGCTATGGCAAGATTTCGGCCTTGCATGGGGTGGACATTGAGATCAGGGCCGGGGAGATCGTCACCCTGATCGGGGCCAACGGTGCCGGCAAGAGTACCATGTTGATGGCCATCTCCGGCCTGGTGCCGCCAAAACAGGGGCGCATTGAGTTCCTGGGCCAGCCCATTCATCAATTGTCGCCGAATAAGATCGTCGAGCTTGGTATCTCGCAGGTCCCGGAGGGGCGGCGGATTTTCTCCCAGCTTACCGTGCTCGATAATTTGGAACTGGGGGCCTTTCTGCGCCGAGACCGTCAGGGCATCAAGGATGATCTGGACTATGTCTTTTCGCTCTTTCCGATCCTGGCAGCGCGCCGGCAGCAGGATGGCGGGACCTTAAGCGGTGGCGAGCAGCAGATGCTGGCCATCTCCAGGGCCTTGATGGCAAGGCCCAAGCTCCTTCTGCTAGACGAGCCCTCCCTGGGGCTTGCCCCCATTGTTATCCGGCAGATCTTTGCGATTATCCGAAAGATCAATCAGGAGCACAAGACCACCGTTTTTCTGGTGGAACAGAACGCCAATCTGGCCTTAAAGGTCGCCGGTCGGGGCTATGTCCTTGAAAACGGCAGGATAGCCATGACCGACAGCGCCCATAATCTTTTGCAGAATGAGGGGGTACGGCAGGCCTATCTGGGGCTATGATCTGGAAGGTTGCTATGAAGAAAACTCTAAAAAACGGGGCTGACCTTGATCGGCTGGAGACCTGGTGCAAATACAAAAAAAGCCTGTGCCGTGATTGCCGCGCCAGTTGCTGTACTATGCCGGTCGAGGTGCGGGTGAGCGATCTGATCCTTATGGGCGCCTTGGATGCTTTTGAGTCCGAGGGGCCGGCCAAACTCATCGCCAAGCGCTTGAAGAAGGCTGGGATAATAGCCCACTTCAATTTTAAGACCGAGAGATTCACCCTGGTGCGTTTGGCGAATGACGACTGCATCTATCTGGACGGTCTGACCCGCCGTTGCACCATCTATGAAACGCGCCCGGACACCTGCCGAAACCACCCGCAGATCGGCCCGCGTCCTGGGTATTGTGCCTATGTTCCGGCAAGGTGACCACCGTTAAGTGCTCGTCAGTGCCATATAAACATCTGCCTTGTACCCTGCTGTTTGCATAGCCCGCGAAGGCGGGAAGCCGGACTTTTGGTGACGACATCACCCTTTGGGGTGTAAGTTGGCGCGATGATACTTGATTATGGCTTGATTCAACTCTGCGGGGATAAAAGGTTTTATGATATAGCCTTGAATGCCTAGCTTGGCGCAGGCAATGACATCATCTTTGTCAGAAGCCGAAGTGATCATAATGATGGTGGTGCGATGATCTTGGTGCTTGGTGCGGATGGTCTTTAATACTTCGTAGCCATTAACGATCGGCATGTTCAAATCAAGCAGAATAATGTCAGGCTTTAAAGTTTCATAGGCGGCCAGGGCAAGTTCGCCATCGGCAACGATCTGTTTTACATAGAGGGCGTCCGAGATTTCCTTTGCATAAAAAAGCTGCATGGCCTTGGAGTCATCAGCGATTAGTATTTTTTGTTTAGGCATAAGTTTTAAAACCCCTCAGTCGGCGGAATAGATGGTGTTGTAGCGCAGTGGGTAAGCGTCCTGGTGTTCAGGCATTGGCAGGAGCAGCTGGTCATGAATGGTGAGCCACTGATAATCGGGCTGTAATTTGCGTAATTTGCCATCCTCGGGCGTCTTGGAGTACGAAGAATTGCGGTAGACGACATGGAGGATGCCCACGCCGTGGCTGTCGCATAGATGGACCAGGTAGCGATCGCAGAAGGTGTCGAAGGGGACCTGGTGGTCATGGGCCATTTTGTAGAGATCAGTAAGGGGGATGCGGATCAAGACGAATTTGCTGACCCCGCGTTCGCTGATCCTGATCAGGGTTCTGGCCTCGGCGCTGGAGACATAGACCGTTGAGATGAAATTCATCCTTTTTAAGAATTGGGCCGCCACCACCGCTGCGGTCCGTCGACCGCCCACGGTGTGATGAAAGCCGTAATTCTCAAAAAGCTTGTGGTGGAGGTGTTCGGCGTACTGCTCGCCATTTTCGTAGAGGTCCTTGGCAACATAGCGCAGATGGGTGGCCATGTCTTCGGTGGCGTTGTCGATAGGCCAGTCAACCCGGACATGAAAATGGGTCATCATGTAACGGGACTGGTGCTTGATTGATGGGTCGTTCTGGATGAGCAGCGCGTAATCAACCGGACTCAGATCTTTGACCATTGTGGTGAATGACGGATTGTCGAAGTACTTGAGGTTGTGCGTGTAATTTTTGTGGAGCGTCAGGTAGGGAATTTTTTCGATGGTCTCCTTGGTCATTTTATTGGAGTCGAAAAAACGGATATACTTTTTATGCTCGGCCGGGATTGTGCCTTCGCAGAAGATGATAAAAAAATGGTTATGATGGGCGTACTCCTGCTCCGAGACTCTGGCCCTGGGTTTTAATTCCCTTTTTTGGACAAATGGATAGGGTTCACCCGCCTTGGAGAAATTCCAGTAGGAGTCGATGAGGGCCAATTTGACCAGGTTCATGTCGAGCTGGTCCCTTAGAACTTCGTACAGTGAGCGTCGCAGGCGTAATTTTAACCCGAGATGATATCGGTAGGGCCAACTCAGCATTTTATTGGCCTCGCGGCCGTTCTTTTTTGACTGACGTTTGGTCTGAGGTGTAGTAGTGGAAGTTGGTCATAGGCTGTGATTGGACGGCCATTAAGGTCTTTTTTGCCAGGTTGGCGATATCGTATTTTTTCATGTTTTTAAGTTCCGGTAGCCGAAAGATCGGGTCACCATTCTGGCGCTGGATATCATCAGTCTCAGCGTCTGAGTCGAAAACACCTAGGAGATAGGCCGCAAGTAGCGTTTTTTCGGCCCCGAAAATGATTCGGCGGAGGTTGGCTTTTTTTATTTCTGCAATTGCGCCATCACAGTTGCAGAGAGCGCTGCCGGTCCCGTCATAATTGAAGGCGATGACCGTGATCGTCTGGTGCTCGGCAAAATATTCGTCAAACAAGATATTCTGCAGTTTGACGTCCTTGGTGAACGTGATTGCGGTCTTCATTGGCATCACCTGTTGTCGGGTTTGGATAAAAGTGTATGGAGGCTTGTGGCGTGCTCATGCGGAAATTTGATGCAAATGTTGGAGCGATATTACAGGCCGAAACCTGTCTGGGCCGTTGCATCAGCAGTTTTTAAGCAAAGGACGACCACCAGGCATCAGCATGAGGTTCTTTCATTAGACAATGACAGGCGTTAGCCTGTCAACTGAAAGAATGAAGCGCGGAATAATTTTGTCGATTATGGAAGAATTGGCGGTGCGTTGCGGGAGGTTTAGTCCCTTTCTGGTTTTATTGTGACAATTTGTGACCAAAAAGATGGCGTAACCTAGTGCCGGAAAGGGATTACAGTCAATAGGGACTTGTCCTCCTCAAGGGGGGCTGAAAATAGTCCAGTTTGTCGGGGCTAGGAAAGTCCCTGAAGCAGATTTAAGACGTTCTTTTTGCTGGAGTTGGCCTGGGTGGCCGCAAAGATCTGGGCCTTGTTCAAAGAATCCATTATGGAAAAGTTGGCCGATTCCTCGGCAATATCAAGGTCGCGGATGGTTGATTCGGCAGCCAGGGTGTTGATCCGTGAGGTTGCGAGGTTGGAGATGGTTGAGATTAGCTGGTTCTGCCGGGAGCCTACATCGGCGCGCATGGCATTAATTTGGCCCATGGCCGCATCGGCGATGCCCAAAGCATCTTGGGCACCTTGATCGGTGAGGACATTGACCTCTGCCAGAGTGCCAAGTTCTTGATCGCCTAGTTGTTTGGGCTGGATGGAGCCCAAGGAAAAAGCCGTTGACTCACTGGCGGTGGGGCCAACTTGAAAGTTTTTGTCGGTGAAGCCACCGGCCAGGAGTTGCTGGCCATTATAGGTCGTGTTTTTGGAAAGGTTGTCTAACTGGCTTAAGGACTTTTGGATGTTCGACTGCAGGGCCTGCCGGCTTTCGGTTGATTGGCTGCCATTGGCTGCCTGCAGGGCCTGGACCCGGATGGAACTGATTAGCTCGCTGGCCTGGCCCAAGGCCCCATCGGCTATCTGGGCAATCGAAATGGCGTCATTGGCATTGCGCATGGACATGCCATAGCCCCTGGCCTGACTGCCAAGATTATCGGCAATGGTGAGACCTGAGGCATCGTCGCTGGCCTTGTTCAAGCGGCTGCCACTGGCGAGTTTCTCCAGGGAGGCAAAGAGGTTCTTCTGAGTCTTCTGGAGTTGATTGCTTGAAAAGAGGCCCGAGGTGTTATTTATGATAGATAAAGTCATTATGGTCCCTCCTGGATGATTTTTCAGAAATCCTTTCTTCTCAATAGTATAATGCCGGAAATTCAAAAAGAAAAGCGTCAAAAATGGTGCTTGGCGAAATTGTTGTGGTCTGATAAGTTAAAAAACAATTGTATATAATAATTTAGCGGATTCATTCACAATGTCCAATAGTCACCGTAGCAACAGAGGTAATGATAATCAGGCCGGGCTGTGCTCTGCGGCCAAGGCCGAAGGCATATTTTTCTGGATAATGATGGCCTGTTTTGGCGTTAAGGCCATGTTTTTTGCCCTGCGGATCAGGGAGAGGGTATTCCCTGACGAGGCCTCCTGGTATGGAATGGTCCAGGTCTTTTCCCGTTCCAGACTTCTGCCGGTTGATTCGCCAGAGTCCTACCCACTTGGCCTTATAACCCATCTCCCTACACTTTATTTTTACCTGATGGGCAAGGTGCTGGCCGGCAATTTTTGGCCGATTGATGATCTGGTTTTTTTGAGGGTGGTCAATGTCGTGTTTGGAGTGTTGACGGTCAGCTTTGCCTGGCGGTTGGCTCGACTCATGGGCTTGTCTTTAGCGGTTAGATGCCTTTTTATGGTCATGTTGACCAACACGGTGATGTTCACCTTTATCTCCGGTGCGGTCAATTATGATAATCTTTCCACTCTGCTTGCGGTTCTGTCAATTTATTATCTGATTCGGTTCATGCAGGGGCGGTCGGCCTGCCATCTTCTGCTGTCTTTTCTTTTTATTCTGGCTGGGATGCTGACCAAGATTGTTATGTTGCCTTATGGCCTGGCCTTGGTCTTGGTGGTCTTTTTTCATGAACGAGGCAGTCTGTTTTTTTTCTTGAAATCATTGCCTTCCTGGCTTGCCGCTTTGCGGTGGCGAGAGGCTGCTTTTTTGGCGTTGTGTCTGGCTGGACTTGCTGCCAATTTGACTCTGTATGGCGGCAACAAAATACGCTTCGGTGTCTTACTGCCCAGCATGGACAAGGTGTTGCCGGTTGAGGATTGTTTGAAAAATCGACTGTTCACCCGGGACTATGTGGTGCGCCAGTTCAAGGCGATGAAGTTGACCATGCTCGACGCCCAGCGACTTGCCCTCTCGATTCGCGATCCAGGCGACCGTGCTACGGCCTGGAACCAGCTGGCCGAGGCGGAGAAAAGAAAAAAACAAGCTCCGGAAAAGCTTATGGGGCGCTGGCAGTACGCCGTAGAGTGGGTCCAGGTCATTGTGGCCAGGACATACAGCGTGGCGGCCCATCAATCCATCTTCAAATATGAGAAGGACTTTTACCCATATTACGCGGTCTTTGTCCTGGCGGCGCTTATGTGGTTTTGCCGTTTCCGGGATTTACTGAGGCCTGGCATAGGTGGTGTTGGCTTTATTGTTCTTTTTTACACCATGATTTTGATGCAAGGGGTGAATTATCCGATTTATCGTAGCAGTGGATTTTCAGGGTTGGCGTTGACCGGGCGTTATATGTTCCCTGTCCTGGTTCCGTTGTATCTGCTTACCGCCCACGCCCTGCTCTCCCAAATGCCGCGCTGGTGGCAGATAACAGTCGGGCTGGCGGTCGGTATCTTTTTTGTCGGGGGGGAGTTTCCTTGGTTTTTACGGCAAGCAGGCCCGGAATGGTATTTTTAGACGGCAAGGGATTATAAGGTGCAGGGAGATAAAAGGTATAACATAGGCCCAGATGTCTGGCCGTGGCTGTCAGTCGTACTGATCATGCTGGGGGCGGCCTGGTTGCGTTGGCACCTCCTTGATGTCCCCTTGGAGCGGGATGAGGGCGAGTATGCCTATGGCGGCCAGCTTCTGCTGCAAGGGGTCCCCCCCTATCAGCTTCTCTACAATATGAAGCTGCCCGGCATTTACGCGGTCTACGCCCTGGTGCTGGCCCTTTTTGGGCAGAGCCAGACGGGGGTGCATCTTGGTCTGCTTGTTGTGAATGCGGTAAGCATCCTGCTGGTTTTTTTGTTGGGCCGCAAGGTCTCAGGCCCGTTGGCAGGGCTTGCCGCTGCTGCGGTCTTTGCGGTATTGTCGGTCGGGCAGCCTGTCCAGGGAGTCTTTGCCAATGCCGAGCATTTTGTCCTGCTGCCAGCCCTGGCCGGTCTGCTGCTCCTCTTGCTTGGGCTTGATTTGAAACGGTCTTGGCTGGTCTTTTTGGCCGGCGTGCTGCTGGGGTGTGGGGTCTTGATCAAGCAGCATGGGGCGCTTTTTGTCGTGTGTGGCGGGCTCTATCTTGGACTGGATGGGTGGTCCCGGCGCCTTTCTTTGCGGGATTGTGCCCGCCAAGCGCAACTCTTGGTCGGCGGTGCTGTCCTGCCTTATCTGGTCACCTGTCTTTTTTTGTTGAAGGCCGGGGTCTTCCCACAGTTCTGGTTTTGGACCGTTGACTACGCCAAGGCCTATAGCAGTCAGATCTCATGGTCAGCGGCCTGGCTCAATTTGAGCGATAGGGCAGCGACATTGGCTGCTGCTGCCCCTTTAGTTTGGTTGGCTACGGCCCTTGGCGTGCTTGCTTGTCTGGCCCGTCAGCAAGAGTTACGGCATAAGGTCTTTATTTTGGGTTTTGCCCTGTGTTCATTTTTGGCGGTCTGCCCTGGTTTTTTTTTCAGGCCCCATTATTTTATTTTATTGTTGCCTGGGGCGGCGCTCCTGGCTGGCATTGCCATTGAATCTGCGGCCACGCTCATCATTGGAGGCCAAAGGCAGCTTCAGCATTTTTGTCTGACCTTTGCCATCCTTGGCCTCTGTCTGGGCGCAACGTTTTACCAACAGCGTCAGTTTTTGTTCCAGTTTTCTCCTGCTCAGGCAAGTCAAGATACCTACTGGCCGAACCCTTTTAATGAATCACTGGAAATCGCCCGTTTTATCCGTTCAAACAGTAAGCCAGCGGACACCATCGCCATAATTGGCTCCGAGCCGCAGATTTTCTTTTATGCCGGTCGGCGGTCGGCAACGGGCTATATTTATATGTATCCTCTCATGGAGGGGCATGAATTCGCCCTGACCATGCAGCAACGCTTGATTGACGAGGTCGAGCGGGCCGCACCTGAGTATCTCCTCTTTGTACGAATTCCATTGTCATGGCTGCAACAGCCTGACTCCAAGACCTTAATTTATGACTGGTTCGCAGGGTACAAGGAAAAATATCAACGGGTCGGGATGATTGAAATTTTTGAGAAATCAAGCCGTTATTCATGGCTTTCTGATGTCCATTGGCCGCCGACAACTCCCTATTGGATCGAGGTCTTGCGGAAAAAAGGTTCCTGAACAGTTATCCTGAATCTAAGAAGGGAGGACAAGGTGTATCAAGGGAAAAAAATTGTGGTGGTCATGCCGGCCTATAACGCGGCGGAGACTTTGCTTGCGACCTATAACGAGGTCATGGCCCAGGGGATAGTCGATCTGGTGATTGTCGTTGACGATGCCAGCCGGGACCAGACGGCGAGTTTGGCCCGGACCTTGGCCAAGACCCGGGTCTACGTCCACGAGAAGAACAAGGGCTACGGCGCCAACCAGAAATCATGTTACCGGATCGCCTTGGAGGAGGGTGGGGACATCGTCATTATGGTCCACCCTGATTACCAATACACCCCGATGTTGATCCCGGCCATGGCCTCAATGATTGGCAACGGCCTGTACCATTGCGTATTGGGCTCCAGGATTCTTGGGGGGCAGGCCTTGAAAGGTGGGATGCCAATCTGGAAATATGTTGCTAATCGATTTCTTACCCTTTTTGAAAATATTCTGCTGGGCGCCAAACTGTCGGAGTATCACACTGGGTATCGGGCCTTTTCCAGGGAACTCTTGGAGCGAATTGATCTGCATCGGAATTCAGACGATTTTGTCTTTGATAACCAGATGCTGGCCCAGGTCCTCTGGCAGGGTCACACCATTGCCGAGGTGAGCTGTCCCACCAAGTATTTCGCCGAGGCATCTTCGATTAACCTCTCTCGCAGTGTGACCTACGGCATCGGCTGTTTGCGTACAGCCATCACCTATCGTTTAGCGTCTTTGGGTTTAGTTCGGTCGGATTTGTTTCCCGAAGGAGGAGAGTTTTGATGGCGTCGCAAAAAACTATTATCATATAAAATATGCCAGACATTCGTTCTTACCTGATAACAACAATGCTTTTTGTCAGCATTCTTTTGAACGCTAATCATGGCAATGCCTCTTCGCTTCCTCCTGGAAAGTGTGAAAAGGGTGATTGTCAGGACGGGCAGGGTATGATGGTTTTTGCCAATGGGGACAAGTATGTCGGTCAGTTTGGCAATGGTTTGGCTGAGGGCAACGGCGCCATAATTTTTAATGATGGAATCGTTCAGGAGGGGCTGTTCATGAAGGGCCTTTCTATGGGTAATGGCACCAGGATTGAAAAGGACGGCAGCAAGTATGTCGGCCAGTTTTATAACGGTCAAGCCAATGGCGTGGGTAAAAAAATCATGGCAGATGGTTCTCATTACGAAGGGCTTTGGCGCAACGGTGAATTCTTTCGGGGCAATGGCCTGAAGATCGAGGCGGATGGCAGGCGTTATGACGGCGAGTTTAAAGATAAAATATTTCATGGCCAAGGCCTGTTGTCCGAGGCCGATGGCACGACTTTCGAGGGTATCTTTAAGGACGGGAAACTTGAGGGTGCGGGGAAGAAAACCCTCGACGATGGGACCGTTTATAATGGTATGTTCAAGGCAGCTACCTACCATGGCCGAGGTACTCTGGTCATGGCCAATGGCACTCGGTTTGAGGGGGAGTTCCGGGATGGTGAGTACTTTGGTCAGGGGGTCATGACTTGGCGGGATGGCCGGAAATACAAGGGAGAGTTCGAGAAAGGGCAATTCAAGGGCCAGGGGGTATTGACCTCGGCCAATGGCACTGAATATCGGGGTATGTTCAATGATGGCAAGTACAATGGCCGAGGGGTGCTGGTCAGCAAGGATGGAGAACGCCTGGAGGGCGATTTTGTTGGTGATGTCTATCTGGAAAATAATGACCACAAGGTCGCGATTATGGATGAACCGATCATAGTCGATCAGGGGGGGAAGTCCCCTCCTTCACCAGTGCAAAAGGATGTCGAACCACTGGACACGCCACCCCAGACATCTGCTCCCGAAGGTGAGACGCTCATGGACAGGGAAAAGGGCAAATGATGAGGGGTGGTGTTTTGCGTATTGTAGTGAGCATTGCCATCATGGCAGGATGGCTGGCGGCAACTTTTTTGCAGGCGGCAGAGACTGTTGGTCCAGGGATGGTCATGACTTCAGTACAGACCCTGCCGCGTACCGGGCAGATCTCGACCTATGATCAGACTGGGAAGTTGATTGATTTCCAGGGTTCTGGACAAGACGGCGAATTCCAGCGGGGCGTGGTCTGGCCCGAGCCTCGTTTTATTGTCAACGGCGACGGCACGGTTTCAGATTCACTAACCGGTTTGATGTGGCTCAAGGATGGCAATTGTTTTGGCGATCTGCCATGGCCCACTGCCTTGCAAATGGTGGTTGATTTCAATAAGAACAACGCGTTGTGCCATGGCTTCAAGACTGACTACCAAGACTGGTTCCTGCCAGACATCAATCAGTTGGCCACACTGTTTGATGCCCAGGTCGGGGTGACGAGCGATTATCTCCGGTTGGGTGGGTTTACCAGTTTGCAGCGAGGCATCTATTGGTCGGCAACGGCCTATTTGAACAGATTGAATGCCTGGGGCGCAAATTTTACAAATGGTTCAATAGCGTCCCATAATAAGTTGGAGCGCCATTTTTTGCTCATCGCCAGGGTGGAGAAGGCTGAAAAAACTATAATTGCCAAGGTTGGGGCCCGACCAGTCGCGCCTGAGTCCGTTCCGGCACTGACCCAGTCGGGCCAACGTTTTGTTGATAATGGTGATGGCACGGTGACGGATGGATTGACGGGCTTGATGTGGCTCCAGGATGCTTCGTGCTTGTCGACGCTTGATTGGCAGGGAGCGCTGGCGGCCATGCAGCTTTTGAATGGTGGGCCAGGGGAATCGGGCTGCCCGTCATTATCAAAAAAATATTCGGATTGGTCCTTGCCGAATGCGATCGAACTAAGGAGCCTGATTGATTATGAAGCTGACTATCCGGCCCTGAGTTCTGGTCATCCATTTAAGGCGGTGGCTGCTTCTGGGTATTGGACGGCAACCACGGCGACAGCAATCCCGGAGCAGGCCTTTATGGTCGATCTTGACACCGGGGCAATGTCGATGGCGCCAAAGACAGCAAAGCATCATGCCTTGCCGGTACGACAGGTTGTCCCGCCTCCTCTGGACCGGCCTCGCAAGGAGTCTGGGAAGGGGGGCAGTCTGGGAGTGGCCGAACAGTATTTGCTGGCGCTTGACCCTGAAATGCCCAGCGAAATCCATTGGCCTCCGGGGCCCAGGTTTTTCAACAACGGTGATGGCACCAGCATGGACTCTATCACCGGAGTCAACTGGCTGACCGATGCCAATTGCTTTGGTAAAAAAAGTTGGAAAGAGGCGGCTGCGATACTAAAAAATTTTAATTCTCGCCCGAAAACATTCAAGTGTGCCGAATATGAGGCCGGGGTTGATGACTGGCAGCTGCCAACACTTGTTGAAATGAGTGATTTGGTCAATAAGGATGAGGAGAACAGAGAGGAATGGCTTAATCAACAGGGGGTGAAAAATGTCCAAGGCAGCGCCTATTGGACCGCCACTGAAAATCCGCTCAATCTTTATTTTGCCGATGCCATTATTCTGAAAACGGCTAAGGCCGGCAATTATCCAAAATCTTTGAGGTTCTTTATTTGGCCCAAGCGCAAGGCCCAGAAGGGTAAGGAGCCGAATGAACCCTTGTTAAATCTGACGGCCAACGCCATCAGTGATTTTGTTACCCTGTCTCCGAAAGATCCGCTCTCTCTGGTTGTCTATCTCCACACCTTTGGATTGCGGAGGCCAGCTGATTTTTGGTTCTGGTATGATACGCCTGACGAAAAACGATTGTGGCTCACACCCATTAGGACTTGGACCGACAAGGTCACCTCGGTCTATCAAGGGCCCCTGTTTAATCTCAAGACCTACGAGATCTATCGGGCTGGGGCCAATGGCTTGGCCCCAGGGGTCTATGATTTTCATTTTGCGGTGGATACCATCCCTAACGGTATCTTCGACGAACCGCGTTATGAGGTCAAGGTGTCGGTGGTCATTCCCGACGGTCAATAATAGCTCCCACCCTTTAACCAACCTGCCAGATTGGTGGCCAATTGTTGATTGGGGCCGACCAGAAAGCGGTTCTGGAAGATGGCGTCATCCGCAAAGACAATGAAGTGGCCATGACCAAGTTGGCCGGTCACCACTACGCTGAAGGCCTGGTTTGCATCCCCTGGGTCGAGGCCCTGGTTGTCATTGAGGTCTACCCAGGCCTGGGGGTTGGTCTTGGCAATGACATTAGCCGGTTGTTCGGTGTTCAAGGCCCAGCTTCCATAGAGATTGATCTGGGTGAGTCCTTTGGTCAGCGGGTGCGGGGCTAAGTCAGTGACAAAAAAATCAGTGTTCGTTTCAGGCTCTAGCAGGTTGGTCTGTTCGTGGACCACGCTATTTGAGACATCTACTCCCAAGTTATTCAGCAATGGCGCTAGCGGCGAGCCGATATGCAGCATTATGCAGAGCTGGCCGCCACGATCAAGAAATTTCTGGATGACTTTGATCTCGGCCTCACTGATTGGCTTAAAGGCCCCCGAGATGATCAGGGTTGAAACATTGGTCAGGAATTCATCTGTGAAATCCTGATCAGGAGAAGATGCCTTGACCTGGAAACCCTCCTTCGTAAAGGTCTCCCCGAGTTTTGACAGATCGAGCTCGCCCTTATTTCCTACCAAAAAATGTTGGCCGTGCCCCTGGTCGAACAAGGCCACCGGTGGTGGCAACGGCGCCCGTTTGCAGGCGGCAAGTGGCAATAATATTAGCGCCAGGCCAAGGACGAAAAATCGGCTTATGGCCCATGATGTTCGTCCGCATTGCCTGGTGGCGAGCCATCTTGTAGTGTTTGGTTGCGCTACCCTGCCTGTCATTTTTTTAAATAGGTACTTCATGTGTCCTCCGTGATGGTGATGGCGGTTGTGGCGAATCGCATATTCGTCACGGTAAAAAACCTCGCCTTTTGCTATTTGCCTGCTGCTTTTTGGATCGGAAAGCTGAGGGTAAAGGTGGTGCCATGACTTGAGGTGTCAGTCACCTCTATCTTGCCCTGATGGCTTTTCATGATGCCATAACTGACCGACAGGCCGAGGCCGGTGCCTTCCACAGCTGGTTTGGTGGAGAAAAATGGTTCAAAGATATAGATGATGTCGGAATCAATGATGCCCTTGCCGGTATCGCGAATATGGAGAAGCACGGTCTGGTTGGTATGCTCGGTGGTTATGAGGATTGAACCGCCATGGTCAGGGATGGCCTCCTGTGCGTTATTCAAGCAGTTTAAGATGACCTGCTTGATTTGGTCGTGAACTGCATGGATCATGGGAAGCGCCGGGTCGAATTTTTTTCTGACCACGATTCGTTTTTCCTTGAAGCCTTTTTTGCAGAACAGGAGCATATAATTGATTGCCTGGTGCAGGTCCATGGGGGCCATGGCGCCGGTGGTTGGGCGGTTGAAATTCTGCAGATTGCTGATCAGGTCTTTGACCCGCTGGCATTCCTGGATGGCCAGTTGCAACAATTCGGCATCGTCTTGGTCGAAGGTTGTGGTCTTCTGGATGCCTTTCAAGAAGTTGCGGATGCCGATGATCGGGTTGCCAAATTCATGGGCGATGGAGGCGGCCAATTTGCCGACGGCGCTTAATTTTTCGGCATGGAGCAACTGTTCATAGGTCTTTTTGAGCTGTAAGGTCCGCTCTTCTACCATATTCACCAGGATGGTCTGGTAACTCAGGATCTCCTGCTCCATGGTCTTACGGCTGGTAATGTCTTGCAGGGTTTCGACTGCGCCGATCAGTACCCCCGAACGGCTCTTAATTGGGGCTGCCGTGAAAAAGAGCCAGGTGCCCTTGCCGTTCAGCTCAAAAAAATCTTCAACTTCGTAAGAGTCCTCCAGGAGTTTCGAACGCAGATACTTATGAGTATAGAACTGGCGAATTTTCTCTTCCGGGGCCTGGTCGAGAATAAGGTCGGCCATGGTGGGTCGTTCGTAGGCGTAAAAGGCCTTCCATTGTTCGGTGGTACCCACTGTCTCAGCACTCGAAATACCGGTCAGCCGTTCAAGCGCCTTGTTCCAGTGAGTAATACGATGGTTCTGGTCAATGACGAAGGTTGGAATGGAATTGCCGTGAATGATCTGGGTCAAGCGGTCTTTGTTTTCCTGGAGGCTATCTTCGGCCTGTTTGCGATCATATATCTCTTTGGCCAACAGGACATTGGCCTCACTATGATTAGTTGCCAAGCGTAATTGATCTGCAAGCCGTTGGCTGGCAAGCTCAAGCTGAGCTTCTTTTTTTTTGCGTTCTGTGTCCTTATGGATCAATAGCGACCAGCCGTCACCGTTGTTAAGGTGGATTGGGGCAAAACTCACGATGAAATTACGACAGTCCCGGTCAAGGATGGCGTCGTAAGTATGGCTGATCTTGGTAGGTTGGGATCCCAGTCCCTTGGCGGTCAGTTTCGGCCAAAGTTCTTGAACTGATTGGGGGATTTGCTTAAAAAAATTGCGGTTGGCGATAAAGGCAATCGATAGAATATCGGTACAAAAACGAAACCAGGCTTGATTGGCGAAAAGGACACTGCCGTCGTTGGCGCAGCAGATAAAAGGCTCTGGACGGTGTTGAAGGATGGAGTCGATGGACAAGTTTTTCATTATTACGGGCAAGCGACCTTAAGCCATAAAAAAAGGGGATTACCATTAACTACGGTAATCCCCTTTTTACTTTCTATTGAGAATTTTTACTACTTATTTTTTTGTCAAAATTACTGCTATTTTGCTGCTCATAACGGTTAAGGGCATGCCATGCAAGGCATTGCTTGGTGCATGGCATCTCCCCTAGTGCAAGTCAAAATGGCAGATTCAGCAGGTTTTCTATCAAGGCCATTACTTTTTCACGGTGGTCAGGGCACCTTTCCGGCCTTCCGCGGTCAAGCTGCCTTCCTTGTCGTCTTTCATCCGGCCCTTAATCTTATGGGCAATATCGTGGCAGCCAGCACATTTGCCAGCGAATTGGGCAACCATGGCTTCACCGTGCGGATTGCCATGGCATTTCTGGCAGGTAGGTATTTCACCGTGTTTCGGATGGCAGAAAGAACAGGTTTGATTGGTGTGTCTGGTTTTGTTCTGCACCAGGGTGTTAAAGACCTCAGTATGACAACCGCCACAGACTTCCTTCGGCTCCGTAATGCTGAAGGAGATGTTGAGCGGGTCATGGGGGTTGGTGTGGCAGCGCAGACAATCTTCATCCTTGAGCTTGGCCCGGTGGCCTTCCTGGTCGTGACACTTGGCGCAGGAAGGGATCTTGCCATGGACATCATGGCAGGAAGCGCAGGTAATTTCAGTATTGTGTTTGGATTTTGATTTGGCCAGGGTCTGGTAAATCTGAGCATGGCCCTCATTCTTATGGCAGGTGCCGCAGTATTCCTTTGGGGTATTTTCAGCGTAGGTAATGACCATCGGCTTATGGGGACCGGCATGGCAAGTCATACAGACCTTTGGCTCAACCCCGACCAGATGATAGGGCTTGCCGCCTTCCTTGCTGTGGCAGCTGAGACAGCTCGGGATAAATCCATGCTTGGTGTGGCAGTCGCCGCACGCCATGGCGGTATGCTTGCTGGGGAAGTCCTTCAAGGCCTTAGGCGGAGCACTGTGGCAGTCGCCGCACAGGTTGGGCTTTACGCCCGGCAGATCAAGGGGGGCATGGGCGTTGGAATGACAGTTGTGACAGGTCTTGGTCTCTTCCTTGTCGCCATGGGGATAGCCGTGGCAATCTACACATTTGGGGAGGGCATCGGCGTACTCTACCTTGCCAGGGGCATAGGTGTGATAGACTTCGTGGCAGAAGGTGCACTCTTTCTGATGTCGTTGGCCGGATGCCTTCAGCGTGTTGAAAACCCCAATGTGGCACTGGGCGCATTGCTGCATTGTTAAGGGTTGGACCGTTTGGTTGAAGAGAGCGGGGCGAGGCGGGACCTGCTTGATCTTGTCGGTAAGGTCGATCTTGCCGGTTTTGGCTTGGGCGGCGGTAAAGCCCAGGACGATCATTGCCCCAGCAAGAAGGCAACAGAGGCCTAGATAACAACGAAATGCGTGTGCTGTCTTTTTCATTTTTCTCCCTCTCTTTTTGTGTTGATAACTGTAGAAATATTCTTCCGGGCAAAAAGCAATGGCCAACTTAATGATCAGCTGGCCATTGCTTTTTGCCCGAGGGCTAACTCATGCGCGTTTTAGTTAGAACACCAAATCGTGCGGGTTCTTGTGGCACTTCAGGCAGTCGCTGTTGAATGCATTCAACATGGCATTATCATGGGGTTGCTTGTGGCAATCGCTACAGTTTGGCACGGTCGGATGCTTGGTCTTGTGACAGAAGGCGCAGTTGAGGGTCCCGTGTTTGGCCTTGCTCTTGGATAGCATCTCAAAGAGCTCGGTGTGACAGGCGCCGCAGAATTTGGATTTGGTGTCATCTGCATACAAAATGTTGAGCGGGCTGTGGGGCTTATGGCAACTCAGGCAATCTTCATAGGTCATGAAGTCGGCATGGGGCTTGTGGCATTCCATGCATTTCTTGATCTGTTTATGCTTGGTGGGATGACATAAGGTGCAATTCTTGGCGCCGTGTTTGCTGGGGAATTTCGCGAACTCCGTGCCCTTATCAGGATGGCAGCTCTTGCAGGCGACACTGACCGGTGGCACGTCATCGACGGTTATATCCAGAGGTGTGTGCGGGTTACGGTGGCAGCCTAAGCAATTAGGGAGCTTGAAATGGTCCTTGCTATTGGGGGCGTGGCACATGGAGCATTGCGGAATGGTCTTTTGGCCGAGGGGAAGATGCTCAAGATGGCATTCCTGACAGGTGATTTCGGTCTTGTGTTTGCCGCCGTTACGTTGAATGTCAGCGGGTTGGCTGTCGTGGCATTTGATGCAATCGGTATTTTGTAGTTCTGTCTGGGCCTTGGTTGCCAGCAAGGTCTTTTCTTCGGCACTGGCCTCTTTTTTACCTGCCGTGGCCGTGGCTTTTTCCGTTTGCACGGCTGCCGCGGGTGGGGTTGGTTGAGTTTGTACACAGCCCCAAAAAGCAAATGATAGGCTGGTGATGAATAAGACCTTGCTGATAATTTCTGGATAAATACGTTTCCCTGACATTCCTTTCTCCTAAGGCTTTCTGCGTGAATGAGAACAGTGAATAAAAAAAATTAATTTTGTCTAACACACCTAGCTTCCTATCGCAAGCGAAAAAAGCTAGGTTTTGCCGGTTAATTTTATGGTGCGCCGATAATTCCTTCGATTGCCGTGATTAATGAATCAAAATCAATCGGCTTCTGTAAAAAATGTAAGCCTTCCCGCCTGATCATTTCGTCAGAGAGGATGTGCCCCGTATTGCCGCTGATGAAAAGCACTGGCGCCTTGGGATTGTTTTTGAGGATGATGTCGTAGACCTCCCTGCCATTACGTTGGGGCATGATGACATCAAGGATGGTCAAGTCAATGGCATCTTGTTGGTCCAGGAACAGTCGGATCGCCTTTTTGCCGTTGTCGGCCAGTATGACTTGGTAGCCTTGGTGCTCAAGATGAATTTGCAGGGCCTTGCGAATCAGTTCGTCATCGTCGGCCAGGAGGATGGTCTTCCTGCGGTGGCCGTTTTCTTTTGCCTCCGGGGCCAGTGTAAGGGGAGCGATCTCTGGTCTGGGGGCGTGGGGCGGGGTGGGGGTACTCATGGCCAAGTCTGTTGCTCCAGTGAAGGCGAACGGCAGGCCATTGGTTTTGATAAAGATCGAAAAAGTCGTGCCTTGATGAACCGTACTCTCAACATTCATGAAGGCCTTATGCTGTTTGACAATGTTAAAGATAATCGACAGACCAAGTCCGGTGCCTTTGGATGAACTCTTGGTCGTAAAGAAAGGTTCACAGATCTTTTTGATGTTTTCTGGTTTTATGCCGTGGCCCTTGTCGCTGACCGAGAGCACCATGTAGTGATCAGCAGGGATAAGTTCCAGGTTGCCGGTGATTTCCTGATCAAGTGTAAGGCTCTCGGTAGTGACGGTGATGGTGCCGCCGTCCGGCATGGCATCACGGGCGTTGGTGCAGAGATTGATCAGTATCTGCTCTAGTTGGTGGGGGTCAGCGGCAATCTCATAGTCTTCATCCGTAAGTTTGAAGGCATAGGAAAAACTTTCGTCAACTAAGCTTTTGAGGATGTCTGAAATGTTGGCGACGATTTTTTTTAGGCTGGTTTTTTGGGGCTCAATGATCTGGTTTTTGCCAAATGACAAGAGATTTGAGGTGAGATTTTTGCCAAGTTTGGTGGCAATCTTGATGTATTTGATATAGTCAACGGCGGTCTGGTTGGTATCTTTGATTTCTTCATGCAAAAGATGGGCAAAGGTATTGATTGAACCCAGCACGTTATTGAAATCATGGGCGATGCCACCAGCAAACTGGCCCAGACACTCGAGTTGTTTGGAATGGACCAGGCGCTCTTCCAGCTTTTTTTGTTCGGTGACGTCAATGCTGCTGCCCCGGCGGCCAAGATACTCGCCATCGACATAAATTGGGGTGACAGTATGGGTGAACCAGCGTATTTCCCCATCTTTTTTGATGATCCGAGATGGGGTGCTGGTAAACTCTGGGCTGTTGTTTGGGTTGATTTGGCTGTGGTATGCGCTGAGGTCTTCCGGGTGAATCATCTTCTCCAGTAATTGTGGATTATTGATTAATTCTTCCCGGCTATACCCGGTCAGGCCTTGGCAGGATGGTGAAATGAATATGAGAGTATTGTCCTTGCCAAGCCAATATTCAAAATTATAAGCGAATTCGGAAACGATCCTGAATTTTTTTTCACTGTCAATAATAGTTGTCCGGTATTTTTTGAAGGCATTGGAGAACTTGACGATGGCAATGCAGCCTAAGAGCCAGAGGACCAAATGGGTTATGATGGTGGTTCGTTCGGTTTGGACGGCGGTTTCATAATAAGGGAGCATGGGGACTGCCACGCTCATGCCGCCCCGAACATTGCCGATGGTGAAATCATGGCCATGGCATTTGATGCAGCCGCGGTCGATAATGTAGGGCGTTAGGAGACGGAGGTAAGGGGCGTTGTTGATGGTGGTGACAGTGCTGGTCTCCTCAACCCCGCCCGCTTCGAGCGCGCGGAGACTGGTGGCCTCCCAATCGTCTGGTTGGTCATAGGGGTCTGTGGTGTTTTGGTAATCGAGACTGACGGTGCGGCTGATGGCGGCCAGGTTTGGCGCTTGATTGTGCAGGACCTCGTAGGCCTGTTTGGTCACCTGGGCTGGGTCGATGAGGTCGAATGTTACCTCTTTTTCAGAGCCGTCGATATTGTAGATGTAATGCGGGTTGTCCTTGTTTTTCTCGGTAATCTTGGTATATATCCCGCCATGCATGGTGCTCCATTTCCGGTAGGCGATATTGTGCCGGAAGATGGTGCGGGCCTCGATTTTGGCCTTGGCGATGGTGTCTTGTTGGCTTTGGTAAAGGTTTGAGGCGACAGAGGCGCTGATCAGGGTACTCCACATAACCAGCAGGCTGATCAGGTAATTACTCGCCAGGAATTTTCGGACGGCGGTGGAGATGCGCATAAGGTAAAGTTAGGTTGGCTCGGCCGGGCAGGTGAAGGAAAGTTAGTTTTTGCCTGTAGGGTTGTCAGGCAGAGATGATTGGCAGTCCTGAAAAACAGACCGATTCATATAGTAATTCGATACAATGGATGTCAGGGCTTGTCAAGGGTAATCAGATTGCCAGCATTTGGTATTCTGTGCCCCTTGATTTATTCATATATTTTGTTTAACCGAGGATTCCGGGTCGTTTTGAGCGGAGATGTGGAGGAAGGCCTAAGGGCAGTGTAGACTGCACAGAACGGTCTGGCTCAATCGTATTTGAAGGCGACCATGAATGCATACAGGAGGAGACAATGAAATTGTTCTTTAAAGAATGGGTGAGCGGTTTGTTTATGTTTGTGGTGTTGACAACTCTGGTCAGGGTGCCGCTGGCCTTTGCCGAAGAAGATGCCATCCGCGGCGTCGTGGCGGAAACCATGAACAGTGGCGTTTATACCTATGTACTGCTTGATCGTCAGGGTGAAAAAGAGTGGTTTGCGGTGCCGGAAGCACTGGTCAAGGTCGGGGATGAAATCCAGATTCTGCCAGGGATGCAAATGGGCTCGTACACCAGTCCGACCTTGAAACGTACTTTTGATAAGATTGTCTTTTCTCCAGGCATTAGCGGGATGCTGAAGCGGGTGGTGACCGCAGCCGATGATAAGGGAGAGACCCAGGAAGCGGTGAAGATCGCCAAGGCGGAAGGCCCGGGCGCCTATACCATTGCCGAGATCTTTGAGAAGAAAGATGCGCTGGATGGCAAGAAAGTGGTGGTGCGGGGCAAGGTGGTCAAGTCCTCGGAGTATGAAGGCCTGCAGTGGCTGCGCCTTATTGACGGCACCGGCAGCAGTAAACGCGGCGACCATAAATTGGTAGTGACGACTGCTCAGAGTGCGGCCAAGGATGATATTGTCACTGCCCGTGGCATCGTAAAAAAGGGCAAGGCCTTCGGGGCCTTGACCTATGAGGTCATTGTCGAGGAAGCCCAATTGGAAAAACAGGCCAAATGAAACTCCTGGTCTCTCTGTTGGGTTTGGTGTTGGTGCTGGAGGGTTTGCCCTATGCCGCTTTTCCCGAGCCAATGAAGAAGTGGCTTAGGCAGATGGCCGTCGTGTCCCCGCAACACTTGCGGATTTTTGGCGTCCTGGCCATGGCCGTTGGTCTCTTGTTGTGTTATCTCGCGCAGAGAACAGCGGTTTTGGGCTGAACGCCTCCTCCCTGCATGATTGATCCGATTTACCATATTTCCTCCTATGATTATCAGCTGCCGGAAACGCAGATCGCCCAGGAGCCGGCGATGCGGCGTGATGGCTCCAGACTTTTGGTGGTGCCTGGCAGCTCCAGCATGATGGAGGATTGGCAATTTGCCGATCTGCCCAAGATGATTCGGCCAGGAGATGTCCTGGTGCTCAATGACACCAAGGTCTTCCCTGCCCGGCTTCTGGGCCGGAAGGATACCGGCGGGCAAGTCGAGTTGTTACTGCTCCAGTATCCGGATTTACGCGGCAACGACTCGGCCACTTCGACCGATGGCGGTCGGGCCGAGGTCAGGGGCCTGGTGAAGAGTTCAAAGCGGCCCAAGCCTGGCAGCCATTTGTTGTTTGGGGCAGACCTGGAGGCTGAGATTCTGGAGATCCTGGAGAATGGTGAGGTCCGTGCCCTCTTATGCTGGCGGGGTGATCTGGATGAAGTCCTGAATGCCTGTGGCATCTTACCGCTGCCACCTTATATTCATCGGCAGGCTGGGGAGGAGCGGGATGATCGAAAGCGTTATCAAACGGTCTATGCTCGTCAGAGCGGTGCTATCGCGGCCCCCACTGCCGGGCTCCACTTCAGCGACGACCTGCTCCATAAGATCAGGGATAAGGGCGGGCAGCTGGCGCCGGTAACCCTGCATGTGGGTTATGGCACTTTCGCGCCGGTACGGGACACTGATATCCGAGACCATTCGATTCATGCCGAATATGTCACGGTGCCAGAGGCCACGATCCAGGCCATTGCTGCGGCAAAAGCCTCCGGAGGCAGGATTTGGGCGGTGGGCACGACCTCGGCCCGGGCCTTGGAGTTTGCTGCGGCATCAGGGGAGCTGCAGGCCGTGTCTGGATGGTGCCGGCTCTATATCTATCCTGGCTATGAGTTTCGGGTGGTGGACAACCTGATCACCAATTTTCATCTGCCCCAATCATCGCTGCTCTTTATGGTGAGTGCTTTTGCCGGTTTTGAGCTGGTGCGGCAGGCCTATCAGCGGGCCCTTGATTTGGGCTATCGATTTTACAGTTACGGTGATGCCATGGCCTTGATCCGCAAATAAAAAAAGAGGCCAGCGCCTCTTTTTTTATTTGTGAATGATTAGGAATTTAGACAGTTCAGGCGTTACAACAGGCCCCCTGGCCGCAGGCCGGTGTGCTGTCTGTAGCGCCACTGGAGTCCGGGACACTCTTGGCTGGGCAGGATTCGGCTTTTGTGCACGTCTTGTTGGCGCCAGACCCGCTGTAGCCATCGGCGTACCAGCCGCCGCCCTTCAGATGAAAAGAACTCATGGAGATCAGCTTTTTCAAGGAGCCGGCACAGGATTGGCAGGTGGTTAGCGGTCCTTCGGCCAGGCCTTGCCAGGCCTCAGTCACCTGTTGGCAATTGTCGCATTGGTACTCGTAAATAGGCATTCTCGGTTACTCCTTACACGATGTGGTCCATTATTTCCGTCCTGGAAAAGAATTCCAAGGCATTATGATGGCAACTAAACGTTCTAAATTTAATTGCCCGAGTCCTATCTGTCAATGTCATTGTTTATTTAGTATATTGAAAAAAAGCGGCAGAGCTGGTTAAATAAAAAAATCTGCCGGATCTGTTTTCTGCGTTTTGTTGACTATCCTCGGGCAGGTTGTTGTCCCTTACTGATGCGAGAAGAGTTATCCACCTGATCAATAACGATTTGATATTGAAGGAGTAAATAGTGCAGCAGATATTGACTCTCCAGGCCAAGGAAGGGATGTCACTGGCAAAAGACGTGCTGACTGCCGAGGGCCGTGTTTTGTGCGGCAAGGGTACCGTGTTGACCCCTACCCTGATCGAACGGTTTCATAAAATGGATATTGTCCAGGTTACGGTTGAAGGGCATCCGATCAGCAGCCCTGGTGAAAAATCTCTGCAAGAAGAGTTGCAAGAAATTGAGGAGCGGTTTTCTGAGGTGAATAAAGTGCCACCCTTGGTCTATCTCAAGAAGCGGATCATGAAAAAACTGGTTGAATCGCGAGGGCAATAATGGAAGACGATAAACGTCAGGAATTTCGGACCGCCCTGCGCCAGACCAAGAACCTGCCGACCTTGCCGGGGGTAGTCGCCAAGCTTACCAAGATGGCCGATGATCCGGATACCACCACCGAGCAGATGGGCAAGGTCATCAGTCAGGACTATATCCTGGCCGCGAAGTTGCTCAAACTGGTCAATTCGGCCTTTTACGGTTTTCCCCAACGGATCAGTTCGATCAGCAGCGCCATTATCCTTTTGGGGTTTAATGTCGTGAAAAGTCTGATCATAAGCGCCTCTATCTTTGAGGTCATGGAGGACCAGGACGTTGAGCTGTGGCAGCATTCTTTGGGCTGTGCGGTGGTGTGCAACGTCATTGCCACCCGCTTAGGGGTCAAGGACCCGGAAGAGGTCAGCACCGCCGGTCTGATCCATGATATCGGCAAGGTGGCGATCAAGATGGAATTGCCCAACGAATATGAGATGATTAACCGTTTGGTGCGGGACCGTAAAATGACCATGCGGGCCGCCGAAATGGAGGTCCTTGGTCTGGACCACGCCGAGGCCGGCGGTTGGTTGGCCAAGGGCTGGAACCTGCCCAAGAAATTGATCGAGCCCGTTGCCTGTCACCACGACCCGCGCAAGGCGTCTGCCGAGCAGTTGAACAGTTCCATTATTCATTTTAGCGACATCGTCATCCGGGGTCTTGGCTATGGTCATGCGGCTGACAACAAGGTGCCGATGTTGAGCAAGCGGGCCTGGGAATTGCTGAATTTAAGCGCTGCCGACATCGATGAAATTCTCGCCCAGGTTGATGAAAAGCTCTGGGATGTGAAGGGTTTTACTCTGGAGATTGAAGCCGAAGACAGCGCCCAAGCTGGAGGATAAGCCATGCCGCGTATCCTGGTGGCTGGAACCCATATTCTGGAGAGGCCGGAAAGCCGCATTTCTCTTGAGGCCAAGGGGTATCAACTCGTCACCTGCACCAGTATCAAGGCGGCGGTGGGGTTGTTTCTGGAGGACCCGCCCGATCTGCTCGTGGTCGAAAAGGGCTTTGCCGAGACTGGCGATCTGGATCTGATTCGGGTCGCCAACGCCTGTCTGCAGAAAACCAATATTCCGATTTTGTTGGTCCTTTCCCGTGAAGAGATGTGTGGTGGCCTTGATTGGCGGACCCTGCCGGTGGACGATCTTATCGTCAGGCCGGTGCCGCCTGAGGAGTTACTGGTTCGCATCCAGTTGGCCGAGGCCCGGATGAACCGGGTCTTCGACAATAACCCCTTGAGCAAGTTGCCGGGCAATACCTCCATTCTTAATGCCATTCAGAACGCCTTGTCGAGCCAAGAGCCGATGGCGGTCTGTTATGTCGATATCGACAATTTCAAGCCATACAACGATCACTATGGTTTTTCCCAGGGCGATGAGGTGATTTTGATGGTGGCCCGGGTGATTGTCAATGTCATTGACCAGACCGCACGCCAGCACAGCTTTATTGGCCATGTTGGCGGCGATGATTTTGTTTTTATTGTCCCGGAGGACAAGGCTGTTGAAGTCTGTGAGAAGGTCCTGGCCAATTTCGAAGCGGTCCGCAATCTGTTCATTGAGCCAGAGGACGTCAACCAGGGCGGATTTGTTGAGAAAGACCGGCAGGGCCGGGAGACCAAGTTCGGGCTGTTGAGTATTTCCATCGCCGTCATCCCAACCGGGCAGGGCAAGTTTCAGCACTTTGGCCAGGTGGCAGCGGTGGCCTCGCAGATGAAGCATAAAGTCAAGGCCCTGGATGGCAATAATTATCTGATCGATCAGCGGGAAGGCTATTCGCCGGATTGATTCCAGTTCGCATTCGAACCGATACCTTTGTCGGCTGCGCTGCGCCGCTCCTCGGCGTACGGATGTACGCTCTCGTCGCTTGCTCGCTTGCCTTCGCGGTCTCGGCTCTAATGCTTGCTGGAATGTTTTTTTGATTGCAACTTGAAATAACTTTTTGAGGATTCAAGCCTTCATTTTTTTACCTTTGTCCTTTAACCTATTGTAACTATCCAGCCAAAAACGGAAAACGTGCATAACCCCACAACCGTAACTGTTCATCAGCGCCGCAGATGCGCGGAATAGGCCTGCGAGCTATAGCAGCGCTATGCGAGTAGGCCTATGACAAAGCAGATGTGGTGCTGATGAATAGTTACTAACCCTTTACCTTTTTTTACCTCTCCCCATCCATGATCGGTATATTTGACTCAGGCGTTGGCGGCATGACCGTGGCCCATGCCGTTGAACAGGCCTTGCCTGGTTATGATCTTGTCTATTTTGGCGATCTGGCCCGGACCCCTTACGGCTCGAAGAGCCCGGAGACTATCCGGCGTTATGCCCAGCAGAACATTGATTTTCTGATTGGCAAGGGGGCGCAACTGATCATTATTGCCTGTAACTCGGCGGCCTCGGTGACGACAGATGAGATGCTGTCGCAGTTTGAGCTGCCGATCTTCGACGTCATCAACCCGGCGGTGCAGCGAGTGGTTGAGATTGTCCGTCAATCCGACAAAAGTATGAAGGTCGGGATCATCGGCACAAGGGCGACGGTGAAGAGTGGGGTCTATGCTACCAAGATTGAGGCCGCCGCCCCGAACTGCCGGGTGATCGCCCAGGAGTGTCCGCTGCTGGTACCGTTGGTGGAGGAAGGCTGGCTCGACAAACGGGAGACCAAGATGATCCTGCGGCGCTATCTCCACCCGTTGCGGGCCCTGCAGATCGACGCCCTGGTCCTGGGGTGTACCCACTACCCCCTGCTGAAGCGGTTGATCCAGCCCAGGATCGGCAAGCGGGTCAGGATCATTGATTCGTCCGAAGAGGTGTCCGCCAGTTTGCAGGACTATCTCGCCTGCCACCCGGCGTTAGACGCCAGCCTGTCCCGGGGCGGTGAAAACCGTTTCTACGTCTCGGACGTCACCGAGGCGGCCCTGGCCACGGCCGGCAAGATTTTTGGACGCCGGATTGATTTAGTCAAGGTTTGATGTAACTATCCAGTAGTCAGAAATCAGAATACAGGAGTCAGGAGGAAGGAATCGAAGATTCTTGTTTTTTTCTGTAATAAATCTCGGCAGGCCAGCTACTGAAGTTATCAGTTATGCCTGTCGAACAATGACGCCTAGGATACTGAATTCTGACTACTGAATTCTGTATTCAGGAAGTTCTACATTAACTTCACTAAACTCTTTAAAGGTAACCGTTCATGACCGCTACTCGCCAGTTCCTGTTGCTCACCCTCACCATCCTGTTTCAGGCATTTGTCTGCCAAGCCGCCGTAGCTGCCGATCTTACGCCGCTGGCCATTGCCCAGAAAATTCAAGAGACCTATGCCAAGACCCAGACCCTGCGGGCCGACTTCCAGCAAACCACCTCCAGTCGGATGAGCGCTCGGGAGCGCCTTGGTTCCGGGACCATGGTTCTTGCCAAGCCTGGCCTGATGCGCTGGGATTACAGTGAGCCGGATCAGCAGGTCTTTGTCTGTGACGGCCAGAAGATTTCCATGTATTTTGCCAAGGAACGGCAGATGATGGTCACCCCGGCCAATGACTACCTGGAATCCGATGTCACCTATTCCTTTTTTACCGGCAAGGGCGATATCCAGCGGGATTTTGTCGTGGCCGGGCCTGAGGAGGAGGACATCGTCGACGAACCCAAGGCCGCCTATCAACTCAAGCTGACCCCGAAACAGGGTCATCCCCAGATTGACTTCATCAATCTCTGGGTTGATCGGGACACCTTTTTGCTCAGTAGGCTCAAGGTCACCGATAAGTTCGGGACAGTGACCGATCTGGTCTTTTCCAAGGTCAGCACCAACCTGGAGGCCCCGGCGACGATCTTCCATTTTACCCCGCCGGAGGGCACGGAGATCATCGATAAATGAGGATTGCCATTCTCTCCGACACCCATGACAATATCCCCAACCTACGGGCGGCAGTAACCTATTGCAATGCCTATTCAGTCACCGTCATCATTCATTGCGGCGATTTGATTTCGCCATTCATGTTGCCGGTGCTGGCTGAGTTCGGCGGGGCGGTACACTTGATTTACGGTAATAACATTGGCGACCAGCACCTGATTTCCCAGCGCTGCGGCACCTCATTTCCGACGCTTACCCATCACGGCATCCTGGGGGCCATTGAGGCGGGCGGTCTGACGATCGCCTTTACCCATTATCCGGAGATGGCGCGGGGCTTGGCTTGTCAGGGGCGCTTCCAAGTGGTCTGTTGCGGACATAACCATCGCTATGGCGCCGAGCGCCTGGGCGATTGCCTGCTGATCAACCCCGGCGAGTTGTTGGGTGCAGAGCCTGACCCCCCGTGTTTCGCCATTCTGGAGACAGCCACCATGGAGGTGGAGCGGGTGGAAATCTCGTAAATTCTGAGGTATCTGTTTCATTTGTTGCCCCTTGTGAACGGTTACGAAATCTCTGATGCCAGACGATAGCAGTCAGATAAAACAATAAAGAGGATGGAGAAATCATGTCAGAAGAGTTGAGTTTTGCCCAATTGCTTGAAGAGACCTACGCCAAGCCAGCCAGCCTGGAGGCTGGTCAGAAGGTCAGCGCCACGGTGGTGCGGATCAGTAAAGAGTGGGTCTTTATCGACTTAGGGAGCAAGAGCGAGGGCTATTTCGCCTTGAGCGAAGTGGTTGGTCCTGACGGCCAGGTCACCATCAAGGAAAATGATCAGGTGAGCGCCTATTTCCTTGGTTCCGGCAAGGGCGGCATGCAATTTACCACCAGACTCGGCAAGGGCTCCGAGGCCAACGCCCACCTGGAAGAGGCCTATCGCGGCGGTATCCCGGTGGAAGGTCTGGTAGAGTCGGAGATCAAGGGTGGTTACGCCATTAAGATCGGCGGCAGCAGCCGGGCTTTTTGTCCGTTCTCGCAGATTGGCCAGAACCGGGTGGCGAGCGAAGAGGTTGTCGGCCGCAACCTGGCCTTTCGAATCATTGAATTTGGTGAAGGCGGCAAGAACCTTATTGTCTCCCACCGGGCCATTCTCGAGGAGGAGCGGCGGATTAATTTCGAGCGCTTGAAAGAGACCTTGATTGAGGGGGCAGTGGTCAGCGGTACGGTCACTTCAATCCGTAATTTCGGGGCCTTTGTCGATATTGGCGGACTGGAAGGCCTGCTGCCGGTGTCGGAGGTGTGCTGGGGCCATGTCGAGGACATCAACGAGCGCTTACGGGTCGGGCAGCATTTGGATGTGGCGGTCATGAAGCTGGACTGGGAGAACGAGCGTTTCTCCTTCAGCCTCAAGAACGCTCAAGCAGACCCCTGGGCCATGGTGACGGTCAAATTTCCGGAAGGGTCGGTGCATCAGGCCAAGATTGTCCGGCTCATGAACTTTGGTGCCTTCGCCGCACTTGATGACGGCATCGACGGCCTGCTCCACATCTCGAACCTCAGTCGTGGCCGCCGGATCAATCATCCCCGCGAGGTGGTGCAGGTCGGCCAGGAAGTTGAGGTCAGGATTGACGCGATCAAGCTTGATGAGAAGCGGATATCCCTTTCCCTCACTGCCCTTGACAGCCAGGAGGCCCCGGAAGCGGGCCGTGACAAAGACGAGAACCAGGAAAACCGTCAGGAGTTTCGCCAGTTTCAGCAGGAGAAAAAAGGCGCCAAGCAGCAGTCGATGGGCACCTTAGGGGAGATGCTGGCCGCCAAGCTCAAGAAGTGATCGGGCATTGCAAGACGATTTCGTAGCTGGTGCTTCTGCCGCCGCCTAACCGTTTTCGCACGAGGCCTTTTGCCTCAAGATCGGTCAGGTCGCGGCTGGCGGTGACTTTACTGCATTTGCACATCCCGGCGTATTTACGGGTCGTCATCCCGCCCATAAACTGATCCCCTGCCTCTAAAAGACGATTCATAACCTTCTGCTGTCTGGCGTTCAACGCCGCTTTGCCATGCCGGTGCCAGAACTGCGTTTTGTTGACAACCTGCTCAATGATCCATTGCGACTTATGCAGGGCCGTGATCAGCGTCTGCACAAACCAGAGCAGCCAGTCCGTGAGATCTAATCCCCCCCGACCAGCTCCTTCAAGCAGACGGTAATACTTTTTTTTGTCCAGGCTGACCTGCTTGGAAAAGGAGATGACCTGCATCAACAGGGGAAAACTCCTGGCCAGCAGCGCGTCGGTTATCGCCCGTCCGATCCTGCCGTTACCATCATCAAAGGGATGGATCATAATAAACCACAGGTGGGCGATGCCGGCCTTGAGGATTGGGTCAGAGTCATTGGTCTGATTGACGAAGGATAGGAATTGGCTCATGTCCTGATCGAGCCTGTCCCTGGGCGGGGCGACGTAGTGCACGCGTTCCCTGTCAACCGGGCCGGAGACAATCTGCATCTGTTCCGAACCGCGATATCCGCCAACCTGGATCTGGCGCAAGCCGGAATAGCCGGTGGGGAAGAGCGCTGCCTGCCAACCGCAAAGCCTTTCTTTGGTGAGCAGTTGGCCGGAGTTATTCCTGGCGTCCAGCAACATTGCCACCAGACCATCACTCTGACTATCCGAGTCGTCTTCTCCTACCGGCAAGCCAAGCTGTTTGCGGACCGAGGCCCGGACCGAACTGCGCCGCAGGGCCTCTCCTTCGATGGCCGAGGTCTCCATGGCATCATCGGCCAGCACCGTTTCCCGAGCATCAAGCAAGACCGGATATGCCAAGGTGCGGCAGGTCGCTTCAAGAGCGCCGATCAGCCGTGCGGCGGTCGCTATCGATGCCAGTAAGCGCTCGCTATCGTAGCAGAAGTTGGGCCAGGAAGGCTGTTGCCAGATCCATTGTTGATCGTTTTGCATGGCTTATTCATATCATATTGTATGCGATTAGGCGAGCTATTCGTATCATGGCACTTGCAGTGCTCGTAACCCTGTCCCAATCCTGTCACTATGTGGCTCTGAAAAAATGTTTCACGATTTCTACTTTTGTTCCGAAGAGAAGGGCAGAAACGATTCTAGTGGCCGAAAATCGGCAAAAAAAGATTCTCCATATGGGTTCGACAATCAGTAAGAGGGAGAAGGGTATGCAATCACTTTTTGGCGGGGTTAAGCAGGTTGCCAAGAAAACACCTTTATGGCTGTTCTTGACATTTTTATTGTTATCGTTTTCTGCGATGCCATCTAAGATGGTTTATGCCGCCATCCTGCCAACCAAGACATTTCATCGCTTTGCCAACACGCAAGGCTATCTCCTTGCAGAAGATGCCTCCAGCACAGGATGGGATGCCTTTCCCGAGCATGGCAGGGTCTGGTTAGGGTGGGCAAACGGGTGTGGCAGATGGGCCTATATGCCTGACCCGTTGGTCAACAGCGATTGGTTCAGATCCGGTTACTCGACCAGACTTTCAAACAGCTACCCTTATTCCTTCACCTTTTATCCACAACCGGACAATGTACAATTGGATATTAACATCATTTCAGACAATCCACCCAATGCCTCATGGATTGCTGCTGCATCGCCAGACCCAGGACTGCAAATAGTAACGGTGCCGTCCCTTGGCATAATTACGGATATGGGCACCACCTTTCAATACACCGTCGATTTGACCAAGACGCCCTTGACGTCCACAACAAGGGTCTATACAGACAAATTCGCCTATTACGTCACTGATTCAACGATAGAAACCCTGCCATCAGCATTGAGTGCCGAATGTGTCCTGGGAACGGTCTGCCATTATGGCGACATGAACCGCAGCCGACTGGTTAATGTTACTGCGACAATAACCGACAGCAGAGTCGTCCTCGCCGCCGAAAGTGTACCGGTAAGGGCAAGCGGGATGTTGATGCATGGCGGAGTGGTACAGGGTGGTGATACTTGTGCTACTGTTGATGCCAACCATAATATTGACATCCCCTGCATCAGTGTTGCAGGGCAGTTCTATCATGTTGAACTCAATGCTTATCCAACCCAGTCTGATCCTTCTGGCGATTATTGGTCGCTTGGGCCTTTTAGTCAAACCATTGATAATGGCAGTTGCGCCTCCTTCAACAGTGAGACAATGACGGTGGGCCTGCCATGCGTCTCGGTCAATAGTACTGAATACTCAATGAGCCTGAACTATTATGTGAATATGGCAGACCATAATGGTTTGTACTGGTCATTGGGTGCTGTCCAGCCGCTTACTTACTGATACCTCCCTCTCTGCGTCAAGTTGGCAATCGGTAATAATTAATGCCGACTGAAAAACCGGGGATTGCCTTTCATCTTTTCGCCACCCGCATCGCCTTGGCAAAGGCCGCAGCCGAACGTTCGATGGTCTGGTCCTCGACGCAGAAGGCCAGCCGGAAATAGCCCGGGGCGCCAAAGCCGCGGCCCGGCACGGCCAGAACCAGATTTTCCTGCAGGATGGCGATGAATTTTACTTCGTCGGCCAGCGGCGATTTCGGGAAGATGTAGAAGGCCCCTTTCGGCGGCAGGAAATCATAGCCGCAGTCGCTCAGCATCCGGCAGAACAGCTCCCTTCTCCGCGCATAGATGGCGCAATCAACCGTCACCTCCTGTAATTCAGACACCACCCGCTGCATCAAGGCCGGGGCGTTGACAAAGCCTAAGATGCGGTTGGCGAGCGTCATGGCGTCCAGTAACTCGGCCCGGCTGTCGATCTCCGGGTGGCAGGCGATGAAGCCGATGCGCTCGCCGGGCAGGGAGAGGTCTTTGGAAAAGGACGAGACAATGATGCTGTTCTGGTAATTTTTGAAGATGCTCGGCACCGTGTGATTGTCAAAGACGATCTTGCGGTAGGGTTCGTCGGCCAGGAGATAGATGGCGCCGAATTTCTCGCTTGCCGCCTCCAGGATATGGCCCAGCTTATGAATGGCCTCAGCCGAGTAGATCTGGCCGGTGGGGTTGTTGGGGCTGTTGATGATGATGGCCTTGGTCTTGGCATTGATGGCCGCCACAATCGTCTTCAGGTCGAGATCGAAATCTTCGGTCGTGGCCACGACCCTCGTCACCCCGCCATGGTTATCGACATAAAAGTTATATTCAACAAAGTAAGGCGCGAGGATGATGACCTCGTCCTCTGGGTCAAGGATTGCCTTCAGCGCCACGTTCAGGCCGCCGGCGGCGCCGCAGGTCATTAAGACATCGCCCCCGCCAATGGTGACGCCCTGCTCGGCGGAGACCCTGGCCGCCAACTTCTCCCGGACAAAGGGATAACCGCCGTTCGGCATATATTTATGGAGGCCTGGGGACTCATCCGCCGCCAGCCTCCGTAGGGCTTGATCGAATTCCGGCGGCGGCGGCAGGTCCGGGTTGCCCAAGCTGAAATCAAAGACCTGGTCAACGCCGTACTGCGCCTTCATCTTGACGCCCTCTTCAAACATTTTGCGAATCCATGAGGCCCGTTGGCCGAACTCACGCATTTTTTGGGAAATAGCCATGATCTGCTCCTTCTAATTATTCATCTTGGACGCTAATTGCGGTTTTCAGTAACTGAGAACTGAGGCGCAGGCCAGCCGCTACTGCCGCTTTACGGTTGACATGATAGCGGATTCGGTCCTGTTGCTCAAGCATGGTGATCATGACGCCTGCCGACAGAAAGGTGTCCGTGTCGCCAACGGTCAGGACCGGGGCAGATCTGAGGCCGGCGATGATCTTTTCTAGGGCTGGTTTTTCCGAGGGGCTGATAAAAAGGACATTGCAGGCACTGAGGTCCATGCCATCCACATAATTCCCGAAGTGCATAATGCGGATGGTGGTCTTGTTAGTTTTCGGCAGGTTATTGGTCAAGTCTTCCAGGGCCTGGTTCATGGGGGAGTCGCCGACCACACCGATCACCATGGTTAATGCCGGGTCAGGTCGTTTGGCGTTATTTGGCCAGGTGACAAACTGCAGGAAGTTGTAGAGGTAGACCGCTTTCAGTTGTTCTTGCTCAACCCGTGGGGAAAAGCCATGGCTGATCTGTAGAAAAGGAGGCGCCCAAAGCAGAAGACTCACGAGTATAATTCCGCAACGGACCAGGCGTGGGCAGCAGCATAAGATGCCGGACAGAGAACGGCTCTTGTCGGCGGCATACTTGCATTTATGGATGGATAAAAAGGAGTTCAATGCCCTTGCCTGTTAGTCGTTAATTGGTAAGTCCATGAATGGCACATTGTGGTGCAGCTCCAGCGGACCGGCGGTACTGTCTGTTCGGCCCTCTTCCTGCAAGACCGGGAGTCGTAAAACAAAAGTCGTTCCTTGATTGCTGGTGGAATCGATCAGGATCTCTCCGTGGTGGTTTCTCATGATGCCATAAGATATCGACAGTCCGAGGCCTGTCCCTTTTCCCACCTGTTTAGTTGTGAAGAAGGGGTCAAAAATCTTATTTCGGACGGAGTCTGGGATGCCGCAACCACTATCGCGAAAGCTGATATTGACCGTGTTGCCGTCCAGCCAGGTCTTGATCCAGATAGTCCCTTTGCCGGTAATGGCCTGGATGGCATTGCGCAGGATGTTCATGTAGACTTGGTTCATTTGGTCCTGAAGACAGGGGACGGTTGGCAGAGAAGGGGCGAATTCCCGGCGTATTTCAATGCGGTTTTTCAGTTCATAGCGGAGGAGAGTGAGGACCATTTCGATCTCCTGGTGAAGGTCGGTAGGCGTGAACCGTCCGTGACTTGGGCGGGCAAACGTATTGAGGTCTGAGACGATTTTAGCTGTTCTTTGCACCCCAATCTCAGCATTGTTGAGCAGAATTTCTATCTTTTGGACGATTTGATGGGTATTGGTGAGGTCGGCTGGCGGTTGCTCCTTATCTCCGGCAAGTTGATCTGCCAGTCTTTGGGTCAGCCGGGCGACGGAGGGGATGGCGCCGGCAATGAAGTTGATATTGTTGTTAATCTCATGGGCAACGCCGGCAACCAGGTGCCCCAAGGCAACCATCTTCTCGGACTGGACAAGTTGTTCTTGGCTCTTGGTCAGGTCACTCAAGGCCTTCTGCAGTTCCTCAGTTCGGGTGGCCACCCGTTTCTCTAAATGCTGGCTGTGGGTCTCAAGCTGGGTGTATGAATCCTCTAATTGCTGGCTCATGTCGATAAAGGCCCTGGCCAGCATGCCCACCTCGTCTTGGGTCTTGACAGAGACATCATGGCGCGCCCCAAAATCGCCAGAGGCCAGACGTTGTACAGCTCGGGTCAACGTCAGTAGTGGGCTGGAGATGACCTTTTGCAGGAACGAGGCGAGAAGAAACGCCGCCAGCAGGGCGACTATTCCTGTCCCGGTCAGGATGTATATGCCTTTTGTTTTGCTGATCGCGATGTCCTGGCTATTGTCATACAAGACGATCCTGCCGATAATGGCGCCATCTTTCTGGGTGATTGGGTGTTGAATTTTGAGAAGCTTATTGGAGTCAAGGCTGATTTTTTGTCTGGCGGACGATGGGTCGGCAATGGAAGGGGCATTGTCATAAGCGGCAAAAAGGTTGTGGTCTTTATCGTAGAGGCGGACGGCAATGACCGACTGGCGGTTATGCAGGGAGCTCAGCACTGTTTCCGCATCTTCCGGGACATTGAAGAGGAGCGCTGCCGTGCAGTTGTGTCCTACGATGTCGACAAGATTTCCCAGATCCCGAAGGTAGGCCATCTGGAAGTGCTGGGTCACCAGAAAGTAGAAAATCAAACAGACGAGCAGTACCGTCATGGTGCTGGTTGTCATCAGCAGCATGGTCAGTTTTTTTTTGATAGTTGAATTGCTCGGGGGCATCTTTAGTCGATTGAGGCAAGTGTCAGTCGTTGGATAGAGGTGGTGCAGAGGGTGGAGGCATTTTCTGTTCGTAACGCATCAATATATATACGAGAGAGAAAGATAATATTGTGGGTTGTTGGCCCGCGGTGCATCCAAGGGCCGTGTCCCTGAAAAGTAGGCAGGTTGCTGGTTGTAATTTTTATGGAGGACCTCCTTGGCCATGAATGATAATTTCAGGTTTTTGTTGATCAGGTACCAGGCATTGGCGTCCATCACGCACGACCATTTGTCAAACAGGGCGGCGACCTCAGGATCGGTGACCTCTGCTTTTTCATAGCGGGGAGACTCAATAGTCCCCATGCCGCCGATGAATAAGTTTTTGATTATTTCATGGCCCAGATGAAACTTGACCATGTGGTCGGGATATCTGGTCCAGGTATTATCAGTATTGGCAATCCTGATCGCCGTCTCATACGAATCAACCGGCCGGGCATGGCTGTAGGACAGACCTAATTCCCAGGTCACAGTCGGGCGGTATCCAAGGATGATGTCGCCGCCCACCGAGGTGATCTCCTGCGGGCTGTTGCCGAAGTTGTAAAGATCTGTGATCCAGCCCTGGGTATTTTCGTAAACATTATGGAAAATGGCCGTGGAGATATCGAGCTTTTTGTCCAGGAGTCCATGCACGGAGTAATTTGCCTCGTAACTGTGCGACCGTTCCGGGACTATTCGCACGTTGGGATTAATATGCGCCCCCCACTGTTGCGGCCAGGCATCGGCAAAGCGGAACCCTTCCTGGTAGGAGAGCTTGGCCGTCTGTTGCGCACTGATCTTGTAGGAGACCGCCAGCCGTTTGGTCAGGGCGTCAACATCGTCAGGTGCGGCGTAGGGTCCATCGGTAAAGGGCGGCACTGTATTGATAGTATCGGCGAAATAGGTCCTGTCATACCGCAGTCCGGGCAATATCGTGAAGTCGCCGAATTCCAGTTGATCTTCCGCAAAGACGCCCACGGTAGTCCAGTGCCAGGCGTTTGCCCCGAACTCAAAAGATTTTGCCTCGGCCCCCCAGGCGATGGTCTGGTTCTTGATACCGCTATAGGTATGGATCATGGTCGTTCCCAGGTGCAATTCATCGCCAAAGCCGTTGCTGTAGTTGTCCTCGCAGTTCAAGGCGGGGCAATCGTTAGGGTCGTTCGGGTTTGGTTTGGGTTGTAAGGTGATATTGAGCCGTTTGACCTCGTCGAGCAGAAAATCGCTGAAGACTGAGGTGGTTTTTATCGTTTGGTAGTAAGGAATGAGCTTGACATCATTATAGCCATTGACCCGTAATTTTAGTTCAGGGGAGAATAGGAAGATATCTGAGTGCTGTTCGTAAAATGGTGAATACCTTCCTCCTCTGGCATCGGCGGCCAGTCTTACCTCATCAACCCAGCTGGCGTTGTTGCTTAGATATTCACCCAACACCGGATCGACGTTTGAGGTATGGCTCAAAAGCGTCTTTACGTCGAGTTGAAAAAAATCTTGTTCATGGCCGTATTGGCCCCTGAATGAAAACTTGTAATCATCGTCTGTCTTGCCGACCCTGACATTGTCAAGAAAGGTGTCGGAGGGCGTCCCGGTGACCCCGTTTAAGCCCGCCCATTTTGCTGCCGGCAAGGTATAATAGGGGCTAACGCCGTTGCTCTTGTCATAGCCTGCATAAAAAAAGAGGTTGGCCTTGGGGCTGATGACCTGCCCGTAACTGCCTTCAACGAGTTTTGAGTCACCACTGCCATAGGATGTATTCATCCTGATGCCTTCTTTGCTTGCTCCGGTCGAACTGATCATGTTCAAATAACCGTTGATGGCGCCAGAACCGTGCAGCAGGGCGCCAGGACCGGTAGCGACCTCAACTCGGTCAATATCGCCGAGCAGGGGGCTTGACAATTCTGAGCCATTAATGCCGACGAAGTGGCGGTTGTTCATGTTGATATTGTCGCGCAGCAATAAAGTCTTGGCGCTGCTATCGGTCAATATGCCCCTGGCGCCGACCGTCACTCCCTGGGTACCGTGGATGGCAGTTGCAAAGGCGGGCGCCATGCGATTGAGATATTCGGCAAGCGAGCGGACGCCAAAATTGTCGAACTGGTCTTTGGTGACGATATAATTAAGACTAGGGGTTTGGCTCCAGTTCATGGCAAAGAGACCGGAAGATAGGATGGGGACTTCGGTCAGTTCCTCCATGGAAAGATTCAAAAGATAATCATAGACTTCTTCCGAACTTTCTTCCTTTCCAGAGGAATGGCCGGGGCCAATGAATAATACCGTTCCTGAAAGCAATAAAATAATGAATTGTTTCATCCGTATCTGGCCTTTATCGAAATGTTACGATGCCAAAAGTTTTGCCTTGGCGGTGAGTAGTAATTTTCCACCGTGTTTTAGGCAAGTGCGTGCGCTTTTCCTTGGTGGCTGTCTGGTCGGGGTGCCACCTCCTGCGTCGAAAAGGTGGTGTTGGGCCAACATACCTGCACCGATAGCACTTATCTGTATTTTTTTCTCACAACCGGACTGTCAATGTGCCAGGCTTTTGACTTTGTGGCAATAGGCTGCTGATGGCCAGGAGATAAAAAATTTCAATTACATGGAATAACGTGCCACCAGAGAAGACTTTTGCGGATATTGATGGTGCAACGGTTTGATTGTGCAGGGGGTAATGGCAAGAGTGGGCGGGGTGAAGGGAGAACCGTTAGCAGAATCCGTCATATTTGACATAGCTGCCATATATGACGGACCACGTTGTTTAGAAATGGAATTATGGATGGACTCAAGCCGCGCGCCGGTTGAGATGGGCCACCAATTTTACATCAATGGCGGAGAGTTCGGCATCGTTGAAATAGAGTCCGCCGAATTTGTTGTTACAGTCCGGACAGCCTCGCAGCCAGAGGATGTGGTGGCGGTATCTATTTTTGGCCAGGCTTCGGTTGACCCAGTGGCTGGTGTTGCACTCGAAACAGTAGAGCAGGGTCCACTCCTTGCCGATCAGGGCCTGGGCGCATTCCAGGCAGACCGGAACTACCAGATCGCGATCAGGGGTCTGGATTTCTTTTTTAGTGTCGCCAAAGGGAATGACGATATAGTCGCTGGCCGGGTAATCCTCTGGCCTGGTTTTAGGGCCATGGTTCAGCCCACAGTGATCGCCTTCCAATTCGGCCAGTAAGCGGACCGTGTCAATTGTGTCCATAAGCTCACCTCAATGTTGGTGTAGGTTTTGGTGGAACACTTTTTGTCAGACAGAACCGCACATCGCCGTAAAGTTTTCGCATTCGTGGAGATTGGCAAAGGGGCAACTCTCTTTGCGGAACCACTGCATTTTCGGGCACCAGTAACGGTTCTTGTAAGGCTCGTTACAGCCGTGTGCTGTGATTTTCCGACGCTCTTTGTTGCCGATCTTGACAACATTTCCCTGGATTGAAAATTCCCATACAGTCATCTTTCAGCCCTCCCCTGATCATGTGAACAAGTTTGGTGTGCGCCCTTGGTAAGTCTTAGCTCCTATGATTAGTATCGACATTTTTTTTGTGGAGTATTAACAGTTTTTTTGCCAACCTGTTTTGATAAGTATATTAGCAATATACGTGCCATTAATGTGGGTGATGGATGGTGCGGGGTGGTGGGATGGATGATGCAACCACGATTGCCTTAGTAATTGTGATCTTCAAAGAGTCCTTTGTTAGCGCTCTGCCGAGCGCTGATTAGGTCCGATCTGCCCAGTAGATGGGCTGCTTCGAAGGCGGTTTTGCAGGGGAATGGGCACTGTCGGCGGCCACCCGATTCGGCACTACCGCGAAGGCGGGTCCAAATGAGCAGAAGGCACTGGCTCAAACAATTTGAGGGGAGATCAAACGGGGGGCTGGAAAATAGAGGGGCAATGCGTCGTTGAAAAAATCATTATGAGGTGCGGTTCAGGGGATTTTCACCCCTTGCTGGCGAACAATCTCAAACATAACGACAGCGGCGGCGACCGAGGCGTTTAAGGAGTCGAGGGTACTGTGCATGGGGATGGAGACCAGGAAGTCACAGTGTTTTTTGACCAGGGGCCGAATGCCGCTGTGTTCACCACCAATTACCAGGCAGACCGGGCCGTCGTAATTCGCTTGATAGATTGTCGTCTCGGCACTGCCTTCAGCGCCGAAGATCCAGAAACCGGCATCTTTAAGCTGTTGTAAGGCGGACGCCATATTGGTGACCGGGCAAAGGGGCAGATGGGCGATGGCCCCGACCGCAACTTTGGCCACTGTCCCGGAGAGCGGGGCGGAACGGTCCTTGGTGTAGATGAGGCCAATGGCCCCGGCCGCCGAGGCGGAACGTATCATGGCCCCAAAATTATGGGGGTCTTGGATGGTGTCCAAGGCCAGGACCAGGGCCGGCTGCTGGGTGTTATGGCGGGTGTCCAGCAGTTCGCTGAGTCTGATGGTGGCTACCGGTTTGATCCGGGCCTGCACACCTTGCAGGGTCGCCTGTTCCGGGGTGCCAGGGAAGGGCTGCTCAGCGAAATGATAGGGGATGCCTTCCTGATCAGCCAGCTGAATTAGGTCTTGAACTTTGGCTTGATTGGCCTTTAAGAAGCGCAGTTCAATTATTTTGTCTGGGCTGGACTGCAAGAGTTCCACCACCGGATGGATGCCCCAGATCAGATCGGTTCGGTCCGGCTGCTTGTTTTTGTTGGGGTTGCGTGCGGGTATTTTTTTCTTGCCGGTAGAGGGCATGGTCATGGCCTTAGATCGTTAAGGTTGAGGTAAGCGTTCAACAGCACCACATCTGCTTTGTCATCGGCCTGCTTGCATAGGCGGGCTATAGCTAGCAGGCCTCTTTCGCGCATCTGTGGCGCTGTTGAACGCTTACAATATCTGAGATATCTGCTTCTTTGCTGCCCCTGGTGAACGGTTACAGGTTGAGCGGTTGGCCGTCATAGCCGCGGCGGGCTTTGGCCCGTTTTTCGAGGATGATGGCCGTCAGCATGGCCCTGGCCTGCCCCAGGTCGTCATTGACGATGATATAGTCGTAGAGACTCGCTGCCGCTAATTCCAGGCGGGCGTTCTGCAAACGAACAGTAATCGTCTCCACTGTCTCGGTCTGGCGGCCGGTGAGGCGGCGTTCCAGTTCTGTCAGCGAAGGCGGGGCGATAAAGATAAAGGTCGCCTCAAGGTCCGGGCGGGCCTGGAGTTGGCGAGCGCCTTGGACGTCAATGTCCAGGATAATGTCCTGGCCTGCTCCCAATTGGGTCATGACGGCCTGCTGGCTGGTGCCGTAAAAATTGCCATGCACCTCGGCCCATTCCAGAAAATCTCCGTCCTGCCGTAGGATGGCAAACTGCTTGGCATCGACAAAGAAATAATCCCGACCGTCAATCTCGCCTAACCGAGGGCTGCGGGTAGTATGGGAGACTGAGAAGCCAATGGCCGGTATCGAGGCCAGGATCGGTTTGAGGATGGTCGTCTTACCGGCCCCGGACGGGGCGGAAATGACAAAGAGGTGGCCGGGGGTCATGGTAGGTCATCCTCCGGCCCCTGGTCGGCGTGGGGTTGAAAGCGTTGGGCCAGGGTCTCGGTCTGCACCGAGGACAAGATGACATGGTTCGAGTCCATAATCAGAATGGCCCTGGTGCGGCGGCCTTCGGTGGCGTCGATTAATTTGCTGGCGTTTTTGGCCTCGTCTTTAAGTTTCTTCATGGGCGAGGATTTGGGGTTGATCACCGCAATGACCCTACCGGCCATCACCGCATTGCCAAAGCCGACATTAATTAAGCGTCTGTCCATAGGGATTCGTCTGTTGTTAGGTTGGCTAGGGGATTAGACTGTAGGCTGTTAGGCAAAAGAGAGGGCAGGGGATGGCAACCATACAAGTAAGTACCACCCTTCGGCTTCGCTCAGGGACCGGTCGGTTGGTGAGCGGAGCCGAACCATCAGCCTAATAGCCTAAAGCCTATCTACCTGAGCAGTTATTCCAGATTCTGCACCTGCTCGCGGATCTTTTCGACCTCATTTTTGAGGTCAACGGTCTTGTGGGTGACCTCGGTGTCGTTGATCTTGGATGACAGGGTGTTGACCTCCCGCAAGAACTCTTGCAGCAGAAAATCAAGTCGTCGGCCCACCGGTTCGTCCAGTTCCATGAAGGCCGTAAATTGCTGAATATGGCTCTTGAGCCGCACCAGCTCTTCGGTGACATCGTAGCGGTCCGCCATGATGGCGACCTCTTGGGCCAGACGGATGGGGTCGAGATCAACTCCCTGCAAGAGGACGGCCAGCCGTTCTTTCAGGGTGGCCTCGCGTTTGGTAAGCAGGCCCGGGATGGCGATGGCGATGGCGTCCACAGTGCTTGCAAAGCTGTGCAGCCGGGCGAGCAGATCGGTTTTTAAGATATGCCCTTCATCGGCACGCATGGTCAGGCAGGCGGTCAAGGCCTGCCCCACGGCCTCGTGAATTTCTTCCCAGATCGAGTCCAGGTTGTCCTCGTGCTCTTCTTCGGTGATGATATCCGGAAGCACGGCCAGCATGGCAAGCGTTGGTCCATCCTGTAGATTGAAGGTGTTTTGTAGTTCCCTGAGACAGGCCAGATACTGACCCGCCAGGTCGAGATTGACTCGGACTTTGGCCTGGCCGGCGCCGCTGTCGGCCACCGAGACCATGACTTCGATATGGCCCCTGGAAAACACGGCGCTGATCTCTTTTTTGATCTTGTCCTCCAGGACTGAGTATTCCCGTGGCATCTTGACCTTGATATCCAAAAAACGGTGGTTGACTGAACGAAGTTCGACGGTCCAACGGCGGGTCGAGCCAGCCTCGCCACGGCCAAAGGCAGTCATGCTTAACGGGCGTTTCATTTGATGGTCCCCATGAGTTCTGCCTGAGTGACAACGGCGGTGCCAATCTTGCCGACTACGATGCCGGCCGCATAATTGGCGAGCGTCGCCGCCTCGGCAAAGTTTAAGCCGGTCGAGAGACCGAGGGCCAGGGCGGCGATAACGGTGTCGCCAGCGCCGGTGACGTCGAAGATCTCCTTGGCCACGGTGGGGATGGTGATCAGCTGCTGCCCCTGTTCAAAGAGGGCCATGCCTGCTTCGCCCCGGGTGATGAGAACGGCCTGGCTGTTGAGATCATGCAGAAGTTTTTGTCCGGCGGCCTTGAGACTGGCCTCGTCGGTGATTTTGATGCCGGAGAGTTGTTCTGCCTCGTGATGATTGGGGGTGATGATGGTGGCCCCGTGAAAACGTTCGGGCTGGCAGGGTTTGGGGTCGATGATCAGCGGGATGCCGGGAAGCTGGCGCAGGCGGTCACGGAGGTGGTCCATTAGTGCCAGGGTGATGATGCCCTTGGCATAGTCGGAAATGATGACTGCCTGAAAGGAGGCCAGGTTCTGGTCAATGAATTGGCTGATGGCGGAGAGCCCGTCGCCATCAACGCTGCCGGTGCTCTCCCGATCAAAACGGACCACCTGCTGGCTCTGGGCGACGATCCTGGTCTTGATGGTGGTGGGCCGGTCGTCAAGGCGGACGATACCCGCAGTCGACGAGGGCAGTTCTGTGATCAGCTGCAGGAGGTGGTCACCCATGGCGTCATGGCCGATTACCCCGCAGATGGTGGCCTTGGCGCCGAGTCCGAAAATATTGTGGAGGACGTTGGCGGAGCCGCCGAGCAGCAGGTTGTCGTGGGTGACATTGACAACCGGCACCGGGGCTTCCGGCGAGATGCGGGTAACGCTTCCCCAGATGAAATGATCGACAATCAAATCGCCGATGACCAGGACATGGGCCTGGTGAAAGGCGTTGATGGCGTCGCGCAGGCGGCCTTTGTTGATGGTGGATAGCATGTTTGATTTCTTTCCTTATGATGCGTGTTGCTAATTTATACTACGAGCTGGCATAGATTTCGTTTTTTTATTCCCCTCCCCCCGAGGGTTTCGGGGGGGAGGGCCAGGGTGGGGGGCAATGCCGTTGACTTAAGCGCGCAACTCAATAAAATTACGCAGAGTCGTCATTCCGGCATGCAGTAAGCCGGAATCCAGTTCGCCACGCCGCGCACTGGACCCCGGCTAAAACCATGCCGGGGTGACGGAAAGAAGGTGCTGTTTTGGTTGATAGCTGCGCTGTCAGCAGACCTTACGTCAACGGCATTGCGGTGGGGGGGGTGCCTTTGAGGAGACCCTCATACCAACCTTCCCCCCTTATATGGAGAAAGTGGTTTCCAGAAACGCAATTGGTGACCGTTTCTAGTATATCTTTGGCAATCTCGCAAGCTCGCTTACCTGCGACGCCATCAGCGTTTCCCCCGGACCGTCTCCACTCCTTTAGCAATCTGTTTGATCAAACTGCTGATCTCCTGGGCCGTGGCGGTGGGGCCGTCGACCGGTATGGTCAGGTTGCCGGCGGTATCTGGTGACCAGCGTTGGATGAAACGAGTGGACGGTGCCCCGGCGAAGACGATGATTGAGGGCGTGCTGGTGGCAGCGGCCAGATGTTGACCGCAAGAATCATACCCGATAAAGCAGTCCGCCGCATCAATCATCTTGCCGAGTGAGCCGAGGGCGCCTTTGAAGATAATCAGGCCATGGCCAAAGGCTACGGCCTGGTTGTTTATTTCGGCATCTGTCAAGCAAACGGCGGGCCAGCCCTGGTTCTGGACCCGGGCCAGATGGTCGGCAATCCACTGGTCCTTCAGGCCGCCGCGACCGGTGTCAAGGATGACGATGGTGTTGGGTAGGGCCAGGAGCGCCTGGATCAAATCAGCCTCGAAGTTGCCATGCACCTTTTTCCTGGGGTCATTACCCACCCCGAAATTGATCGTCAACACCAGGCGGCAGCCCTGCCTGTGCAAAGATTGGCAGAAGTCGTGATAACCTTCGCCCTCCCTTTGGAAGACTAAATTGGGCCTCCAAGTCAAATCTTCGCCGAGGAGATGATTGAGCCAGTGGTTGGTGAGAAAGGAGAGGTTTTGCGTGGCCTCTCGACCGGTCTGGCTGGCCCGAGACGGGAAATAGCAGGTGCAGTTGTCCGGGACGAGCGGCAGAAGACCCAATTGGCTGAGCCGGGTGTCCGGGTCAAAGAGCAGGACCTCGCCAGGCTGATGACCGTGCTGTTCATCCTGGGTAATTTCAAGGAGCCGGGGCCATGAGGTCATTTTGTCAAAGAGAGAGCCGTCGTTTTTGTAGATAAAATTGCGGTGGCGGCAGTTGGCAACAAAGGCAAAGATCTCCGCCAGGTGGGCCGGGCCGACCAGGACCAGTTCAGCCTCGCTAAGCCGCTTACGCAGGCGCTGGATAATGACGTTGGTGATGGCGATGTCGGCCCCGGCTGTGACCCGCGAGAGGACGATGATTTTTTTGACAGAGCGGAGCTGCGACTCGGTCAGGGGTGGGGCTTGCCGGATCCTTTGATAGCGATCAAGGAGCGTCGCCGCGTCGATGAAGCCGAAGGCGTCGAGCAACTGGTCGAGTTCCGCGCCGGCAGGGGTTGCCCGGATAAACTGCAGGATGCGGATAAGGACCAGATTGCCGATGCGCACCCCATGGTCTGAAAAATCATCGGACAGGGCCTCGATGATACAGCCAAAGATGGCGGAGGTAGCCGCTTTGGCCACCAGCGGTTTGGGGCTGAACGACCACTCGCAGAGCTGATCAATGATACTGAGATCGGGCGGGGCGACCGGGTGCGGATGCTTGTGGTTGTATAGCCTCTCCGACAGACGGACAAACGACCGCGCTGTTTCCCGGATAAAGGACAAGTCGGGATCTCGAGGGCTGCTGGTGTGGTCTGAGTTCGGCACAGTGATATTTGATTCAGTGTTGTCCGGTTAACGATTTTGCATGAAGCTCCCCCTCTCTTGACGGGAGGGGGTTGGGGGGTGGGGGGTGGGTGAAGATGCCAACTGCCAGGCAGCGTCCAGCTTCCCCCTCACCCTGACCCTCTCCCAGAGGGAGAGGGAATAGTATCGTAAAGTTAGCGCTTATGCCCGCCAGGGGGATTTGGTTCAATGCTCGCTGGTGTCGGACGGGTACGTGGACTATTTGGTGCAATATCGCTGTTGCATTTTCTAATAGGCCAATGCCGCCCTTTTCACGCGAGGCAGGAAACAATCGCATCCCCCATGGCCACGGTGCCGACGGTGCGGGTCTTGTCAGTAGCGATGTCCGGGGTGTGGATGCCGCGCTCAAGCACCTGGCTGACGGCCCCTTCGATGGCAATGGCCGCCGCCTCTTCGTGCAGGCTGTAGCGCAGCATCATGGCGGCGGAGAGGATCTGGGCGATGGGGTTGGCGATACCTTTTCCCATGATGTCAGGTGCTGAACCGCCGGCCGGTTCGTAGAGGCCGAAGCCGGATTCGTTAAGGCTGGCCGAGGCCAGGAGGCCCATGGAGCCGGTCAGCATGGCGCATTCGTCGGAGATGATGTCGCCAAACATATTGCCGCAGAGCATGACGTCGAACTGGTGCGGGTTTTTGATCAGCTGCATGGTGGCGTTGTCGATATAGATGTGATTGAGCGTCACGTCTGGGTAGTCAGCCGCCACCTCTTTGACCACCTGCCGCCAGAGGACCATGGTGGTGAGGACGTTGGCCTTGTCCACCGAGGTCACTAAGTGCCGGCGGCCCCGGGCCGCATCAAAGGCCTTGCGGGCGATGCGGTCGATTTCGGCCCGGGTGTAGACCATGGTGTCATAGGCCTTTTCCTCGGGGCCACTTCCCTCGCGGCCCTTGGGCTGACCGAAGTAGATGTCGCCGGTCAGTTCCCGGACGCAGAGGATGTCGAAGCCATCGCCGACAATGTCGGGACGGAGCGGGCAGGCGGCGACCAGGGACTTGAAGACCTTGGCCGGCCGCAGGTTGCAGAAGAGTTGCAGCTCCTTCCTGAGCGGCAGCAGGGCGGCCCGTTCCGGTTGTTGTTCTGGCGGCAGGCCCTCCCACTTGGGGCCGCCCACCGAGCCGAAGAGGACGGCATCGCTCGCCTTGCACAGCGTAAGCGTAGCGGCGGGCAGGGCGGCGCCATGGTTGTCGATGGCCAGGCCCCCGACATCGGCGTGTTCATACTGCAGGCGGACCGGAAATTTTTTCTGGATCGCGTCGAGTACCTTGATGGCCTCGGCCATCACCTCCGGCCCAATGCCGTCGCCGGCCAGAATTGCAATTTTTTTCATAGGGACACCTTTTTGTGTGATGAATTTAGGTTGTTTAGGCTGTAGTCTTTAGACTGTTAGCAACAAAAAAAACACGGGTTTCACGAAGCGCCTGGGGGGTGACCACCTTTCGTGTCCCCCTACAGCCTAAAAGCCTATAGCCTACAGTCTACTGTTCTGGCCGCCGAAGGTACCACAAAACCGGAAAACGGCCAACTAGAAAACGGTCTTCTCCAGCATGGCCGCCAATCCTCCCTGCTCATCCGGCGCGAAGCCGCAGACCTCACGCCAGACCTCATCGCTTTCCATGCAAAGGTAGATACAGGTTTTGGCGTCCGCCTCCTTTTTGAGCAGTCGGTACAGGTGGCGGTAGAGTTCGACCCGTCGGGACCTGAAATAGCGGTGCTTGCCGTCGAGCCCGACGATGAATTCCTCGGCAAAGAAGCGGGACTTCGGGAAACGGTTGTTGGCGATTTGCTTGAGTGGCGGTAGGAAACGCAAGGCCCCCAGGCTGATCCAGGCGATCTTATCTCTTGGCACCAGGCGGAAGAGGCGGTCGATAGTCGCGCGATAGCCTTCCTGCCAGCCGGGGTGGTCAATGATCGGGTCGAAATGGAAGGCCAGGCGGTAGCCCCAGTCGGCGCACTGGGCGGCGGCCTGCAGGCGTTCGTCGAGGGTGGCGGTGCGCCATTCCTCTTCTTGCATGATTATGGGGCTGTTCAGGGACCAGGCCATGATCGTCTGATTATGGTGGGCCAGGCCTTGCAGATTGGCGATGGCGGCGCTCTTGGTCTTGAGTTCGAGGACGGCCCGAGGCTGGCGGCCGATGAACGGCACGAGCATCTGGCTTAAGCCGGTCAGTTGATCGAGGGCCATGCTGTCGGTGAACTCGCCGGTACCGATCCGGAAGAGGCGGTCGGGCTCGTTCTGAAAAGCCAGCTCCAGTTGGCGGAGCAGGTCATCGACATTGACGAAGATGCTGAGCCAGGGGTTGTTCAGATAGGCCTGCAGGATACAGTAGACGCAGTCCATCGGGCAATTCATGCCGATATTAAGGACCTGATAGTCGCAGCAGCGGTACTCCCTGGTGGCGGGGCAGGGCTTGAAAAAATGGCCGAGATTCTTGCAGAGGAGCAGATTTTGTTTGCCCTTTGTCAGATTTTGGGGATATTGATTTGGGTTAAGGCCCGGAAGATGGTGGCCATTAATGATCTCAACTGGTATGGTGGGCGCCCGTTTGAGAATTTCCCGGGTGTAGGCCAGGTCATAAATGTCCCGCTCGACAAAGATTTTTTTGATATGAGTGGCTGGGTTGATCATAAAAGTTAAAGAAGGTTGTTTAGACTGTAGGCTATTAGGCTGTAGACTGTTAATCGCATATATTCCCATTGCTAAGCTCGGGAGGGCGTAGGGCCAGCATAATTTTCGCCTACAGTCTAACAGCCTACAGCCTAATAGCCTATTGTAAAGGTACTCGTCATGTCTATGTCACATCTGCTCAGTTGTCAATCAATCAGTAAGGCCTTTGGCGCTCAGCGCCTCTTTGCGGGGATCAGTTTCGGCATCGCAGAAGGCGAGAGGCTCGGTCTGATCGGCCCGAACGGGGCAGGCAAGTCCACCCTGCTCAAGATCTTCGCCGGTTTGGAACATGTGGACGAAGGCAAGCTCTTTGTCCGTAAAAATTTGAATTTGGCCTACCTGGCCCAGGCCGATGATCTGCCCGTCGAGCAGACGGTGATCCAGTGCCTGCTGGCGGTGCTCGAGCAGAACGACATGCATGATGCCGAGCGCTACGCCGCGGCCCAGCGCATGGCTGGCAAGTGCGGTTTTTATGATACGGAGCAGTTGGTCGGCGCCCTGTCCGGCGGTTGGCTGAAGCGGTTGGCCATCGGCCGGGCCCTGATTGGGAGTCCGGACCTGCTGCTGATGGACGAGCCCACCAACCATCTCGATATGGACGGCATCCTCTGGCTGGAGGGGCTCTTGAAGAACGCCTCCTTCGCCTTTGTCCTGATCAGCCATGACCGTTATTTCCTCGACAATGCCACCAACCGCATTCTGGAACTCAATCCCCAATATCCGGGGGGCTACCTGCGGGTAGAGGGCTCGCTACGGGACTTCCTGGTCAGAAAAGAGGAACTGCTGACCACCCAGGCCAAGCAGGAGGAGGTCTTGGGCAATAAACTGCGGCGGGAGATTGAATGGCTGTCCCGTGGTCCCAAGGCCCGCACCACCAAGGCCCAGTTCAGGATCGATGACGCCGAGCGCTTGAAGGGGTCGTTCAAGGACGTTAAATATCGCAACGCCCAAGGCAAGGCCATTGATATCGGCTTTGAGGCCACTGACCGGAAGACCAAAAAATTGCTCAGCGCCCACAAACTGGGTAAGGCCTTTGCCGGTCGCCAGATCTTTAGTGGTCTGGACCTGCAGATGACGCCGGGACTCTGCGTCGGCGTACTCGGCAATAACGGCTCCGGCAAGAGCACCATGATTAGTATCCTGGCCGGTAAGACCGCCCCGGACCAGGGTGAGATCAAGGTCGCCGATGGCGTCAAGATCGTGCTCTTTGACCAGAAACGCCAGGCCCTTGATCAGGCCAAGACCCTGCGGCGGGTCCTGGCCCCGGACGGTGATACCGTGCTCTATAAGGGACGGGCCGTGCATGTGGTGGGCTGGGCCAAGCGTTTTCTGTTTAGGCCCGAGCAGTTGGACATGCCGGTGCATCGTCTGTCCGGCGGCGAGCAATCTCGGATATTGATCGCCAATTTGATGCTGCAACCGGCAGACATCCTCCTTCTCGACGAGCCGACCAACGACCTCGACATCCCCTCCCTCGAAGTCCTGGAGGAGGGCCTGGCCGAGTTTCCAGGGGCCATCATCCTGGTCAGCCATGACCGGTTTCTGCTCGACCGGCTGACGGATTTTGTCATCGGCTTTGACGGCCAGGGCGGCTGCCGGCAGTATGCCGATTTCCGCCAGTGGTTGGAGGCGTTGCAGCAGTCGGGTCAGGAAAAAAAAGGCGCTAAGGACAAGCCGTTGAAGGCGGCGGCCCTCCCGGCCAAGAAGAAAAAGATGACTCTTGGCGAAGAGTTGGAATTGGCCAAGATGGAAGAGACCATTGCCCAGGCCGAGGCTGAGTTGGGCCGTTGCCAGGGCCGCTTGGAGCAGCCGGAGATGCAAGCCGATGCCGAGCGGCTGGCGGCCTGCTGCCTGGATTTGCAGCAGGCCCAGGCCACGGTTGACCGTCTCTATAAACGTTGGGAAGAGCTGGTGGCCAAGCGTGACAGCGTCTGAGGCAAAAGGCGGCAGGTCTAGTCCCAATATGCAATTGAGGCGTCATTCCGGGCAAGCGAAGCGCGACCCGGAATCCATG
>JANNQL010000047.1:0-4850 GCA_031400755.1 Pseudomonadota bacterium
CGACCTTTTGCGTGGTAAGTTTGGTCAGGGCGTCTTGGCCATCAACCGCCTCAATGACATCGTAGCCGTTTTGCTTAAGGGTAAAGGCCACCATCTGCCGGACACTGGCCGAATCATCGGCCGTCATGATTAATTTCCCCATTAGTTTCCACCTCCAAACCAGGTACAGGTACTACCGTTATTATTTTTACAAAGACCATGACGCTCGGCGCCGGAGGCAATGAGCAGATCGACCAGGGCCTTTGGTTGCGGACCATGGCACGAAAAGATACTGCCCTCTGCTGCCGCAGTTTTGCAGGCTGAACAAAGGGCCTGCAAGACGGTAATGTCCACCTCGACATCTTTGTCAAACTGGACCGCAACCCTCTTGGCGGCAGACAGTCCCTCGCGGAGGAGTCGAGTAAAATCAGCGACATTTTCGATAGTCAGTCGCTCGCCACTTTTAATAACGATCTCGCCTTTTTTTTGACTTGAACTGCTTGGTGCAGGATTTCCCATGCAACGACCTCCTGGTAAAGTAAAAATTTAAAACAGATCAACATTGTCTCCAAACTCTGTATCGGTAGCACTAACGCTGGTCACCGCCTGAACGTCAACGCTTGTTTCACACTCCTGGCCGCTCCGTTTTCTGGCAATGGTTTCGTGGATATGGCGCTCGCTCTCCATAGTATACCGTTCCTCCATGAGGCGCAGGTTCTTCTTGAATTCTGTGCTCGCCGGCTCCAGTTCACGGGCCTGGCCAACGATCTGGGAAAGCGCCGCCAAGACCTCGTCCGCCATGGCCTTGGACCGCTCATGCACATCAATCTGGGCGGTGATTTTCTCAACCTCCTCGGTCAAGGAATCGACCTTACCCTGCACCTGGGACAAAATGGCAAGCAACTCTTCGTTCATCCTGCCAAGCATCTTCAGGATTTCGTCCAGTTCACCTTCCATGATCTTGAGCTTGGCGCAGAGATTGGCCTCATCATCATCAGCGCCTGCCGAAATATACTCGGTGGCGGCATGAATTTCGGTCAAGGTCACGGTAACCTCATTGGTTCGCTGCACCGCCTCATCGGAGAGTTGTCTGATCGCCTCAGCCAAGACCCCAAGGGCGGCGCCTCTCCCCCCGGTATGGGCCGCCTTGATCTGGGCGTTCAAGGCCAAGAGGACAATCTCGAAACCAATCTCATCAATATCATTGACAAAAGCGGTAATCTCACCAATGGTGGCCGCCACCTTCTGCATGGTGGCGGTCATGTCCTGATCAGTGCTGAGGCAACTGGTCAGCACCTGAGTGACTGCGGCCATGCCATGACTTATCCTATCAACAAAGGAGCTGCCGGAGGCATCCATCACGCCGGTCGCCGCTAGAGTTTCCTGGGCCATCGCCGTTTGTTTGCTGCCTACCTCCCTAAGATTCTCGACAATCGACGAAACAGCCGCATACAATTCTGCTGAGGCGAAATGCAACTGGGCCTCCTGGAGTTCACAGACATCCCCTGTCTCGACGACCAAGGCCCGCCGACGGCCCTCATCCTGGGCCGCACTGTCGGCGGCTTTGGCAATGTCCTCAGACAGCCGCTCAAGCGCTTCTATGATGTGCTCGACCTGCTGCCGATTGATATCATGAAACTGCATGGAAGAGACCACCTCGCCGATATTATTGGTGATCTCGCTTGAGATGGCGGCAACCTTGCCGCCCAGCTGGATGAATCGTTCATTGGCCGCTTCAAGTTCATGCAGACTCGCCGAAGTGTTATTTAAGGTGAGCGAGACATCGGCATCGTGCACGGATTCTGTGGCTTGGACGCTCGCCATGTTGTCGATAATCATCAAGAGCAGGGCCTTACGGTGCTCCAAAATGGCGCTCGACTTATCATTTACCTGGCAAGACAATTTTTCAACATCCAAGGCCAGGTTGACAAATTCGATCCCCATCCTACCCAAACGAGCACTCTCAATCTTGATGGAGACCCCCAGCATATGGAGGGTCATGTTCATCTTCATGAACCCCTCAAGCGGCGTGGCAACCCGGGCCAGCAAATTCTGCACGCCATCAAGCGTGGCGCAACTTTCATTGCCTCTGACCCGGGCACTGCTCAGATAGGCATCCATATCACTCATCATCTGCCTGAGCCGTTCAAGCAGTGACTGCATGCGCTCCCCAGACGCCACCTCCACCAGATGATTGGCCATCTGTGAAATCTCGGCAGAGCGCAGATAAACGCCCTGCATCTGTTCGCCGATTTGCAAAAATTCATTTTCAGTAGTTCCGGCCAATTTGCGCAGTGTGACTAGGGTGCTGAGGATGATGGGCTGCCAAGCGCCAAGGGGATCATTCGATAGAGGAGGGGTGGTCACCGGGGCAGAACCATTGCGAGAGAGGAAAGGCAGCATATTTTCAGTCCGCTACAGGTTAAATGTAAATGGGTAATGGAAAGTATCTGAGCATGTTGATCTCCACCCAAAAACGCACCGACAACAAAACTACGCTACAACTCGCCACTTGCATGGCGTACAACTACCTAACTAAATTATGCTAAGGTTTTTTTTGAGGTGTCAAGCAAAAGTAAATATTTTTTTGATGGCGACAGATCGGATTAATAGGGGGAGCTGATATAAGAATATGGGGAGATTAACAAGCAACAATCAGACAACAAAGCCGGCCACTGCCGTGATATTGTCCTTGCCGCCAGCCTGGTTGGCTTCATTGATCAAGCGATCGCAGGCCTCCTCGGGCGTTGCCGACTGCTGGAGGGCCAAGGCCATCTGCTGATCAGGCAGCATGGACCAGAGGCCGTCGGAACAGAGGAGGATGCGGTCACCCTTGACGATGGGGTTGGTGGTAAATTCCGAGTCTTCGGGGAAGGGAAAACCGATGGCGCGACTGACGATATTGCGGGCCACTTTTGGGATAGACGTGGCCTGGTCCTGATTGGCATGCTGGCCCCTGGTCAATTCAGCGGCGTAGGTATGGTCATTGGTAAGTTGTCTGAAACCGGCGCTCTCCAGCAGATAGGCCCGGACATCGCCGACATGACAGGTGTACAGACGCCCCCGGCTGACGAAACCGATAATAAAGGTGCAGCCCATGCCTGAGTAAGCCTGGTTTTCGCAAGCCATCGTCATGACATGTTCATTGGCCTGCCGTAGATAATGAATCAGGCGGTGTCGAATCTCTTCCTGGTTTGATCCGGCCCTTTGCAAGGCCCCTTTGCCAACCAGACGCACCATAAAATCAATGGCGGCGCGACTGGCGACTTCGCCGGCGTTATGACCGCCCATGCCGTCCGCCACCATCATCAGATTTGCCTGGGGCAGGATGATAAAACTGTCTTCATTGTTGGCACGGGTCCGACCGGTGTCCGTGCGGCCGAAGAGCACCGTCTTTCCTTGAGGTGATTGGAATAAATTTTTAAGAAAATTCCAGATCATAGACCACCATCAAGACGATTATGGCGCCATCATTGCGGCCGGCCAGGAAGATGTGGGGCTGAGGCCCCATGGCCAGACTGCGGATACCATCGCTCCTGCCGTCCAAGGTGTGGAGGCAGAGACCGGACTCGATACTCCATATTTTAATCAGGTCATCGTCGCTGACGCTGACAAAATGGGCATTGTCCGGCAAAAACATGGCGGCGTTGATGGCGTCGTCATGGGGCTTGATCGATTTGAGGCATTGTCCGCTTTGCCGGTTCCAGAGCTTGATGACCCGATCAGAGGAGCATGACAGAAAAGTTGCGCCGTTAGCGGCCTTTGACAGGATGGTCAGCGGCATGGCATGGGCCTCAAGCTGCCGGTTGCATCCCCTGGCCCCTTGCTCCCAGAAACACAGGGTGCCATCCTCATGGCCGGAGACAAAATCGCGACGTTTATCGAAATAAGTTATGGAGCGGACCGGGCCGCTCTTCTCGGCACTTGCCGTCTGGGTCTTGCCGCTTGCCAGATCAACCGTAATGAGACGCCCGTTCTCCAGGCCGTAGGTAAGGCAAGTGCTGTCAGGGCTGAAGGCCAGGGCCGTGACTTTGGCGGATGACGGGATCGTTTTCTCCAAGGTGCCGTTCATAAACGATAAAAGATATATCCCCCCAGGGTTGGTCAGGGCCAGGAGGTGCTGGTCCGGGCTTACGGCCAGGGCGGAGACATCATGATAGGCATCGAGTACCTTTACCTTTTGCTTAGGGTCATAATGCCTGATCATGACCCTGCCAGCCGGACTGAGGAAAAGAATTTTTTCGGTGTCCGGCAGCCCAGTGAGCCATTCGGCAGTGCCACCGGCAGCGGCAAGCGTGGTCAGGCGAATGACGCTCCTGATCGCTTTCTTGGCGCCTTTTGGCAAGAGTTGCTCGTAGGCATCCTGAAAGACCTTGTCCTTTCGGTATGCAATGTTTTCCCAGCACCGGCTTAAGAGTTCATAACATTGTGGGTACTGTTTCTTGGCGAGGAGATCGATGACGTTGCGCTGGCTGGCTAGATGCAGTTGACTGGCCCGGAAGACATCGGCCGAGTTTTTCGGCAGGCAGAGGGCATATTCCGGATATTTTTTGTCTGGGGCCTGGTGCGATTGATTGCCGGCTGCCGCTGTTTTCCCCCGGCCCAGGTTCAAGATATCGTCTTTAAGTCCCCGGGCCAGGGTCTCCAGCAGTTTGGCCTTTGGCAACCGATGCCTGACTGCCTCAATCTGGCGATAGAGAGAGGCGACCGGCAGTTTGTCAGTATGCCAGCGGAGCAGGATGTCGTTATAGATTGCCTCGGGCAGACTATCGTTGATCTCCATGGAGCGGGCCAGGCAAAGCCCTGCCTCTTTGGTCTTGCCTAGCTCAAGGAAGGACACCGCCCGGTTATTGTAATTTTCAGCCTCAAGG
>JANNQL010000048.1:0-11730 GCA_031400755.1 Pseudomonadota bacterium
CAGGCGGCATCTTGCCGCCAGGGTCTCAAGAAACTCCTTGCCGGTCATCTTCGACAGCTGATAGTCAAGCATGATGAGGGCCGGCGGCTGGCTGACAATGCGCTCCATGGCCTTCTCTTCATCAGAAAAGAGATCGGTGACATAACCCAGACGGCCAAGATTTTTGCCGATCAGCCGTAGCAGTCCGGCATCATCCTCAACAACGACAATGGACCCCGTCCCGGTGCCCGCTTTTTTTATGGAATCGGCCATTTATTAGCCACCATTGAGTTGCGGGATACTTACCACGGCAAAAAAGAAGCCAAGCTGTTCGACGGTCCGCATGAATTTATCGTATTCAATGGGTTTGGTGATGTAGTTATTGCAGCCCAGCTCGTGGCAACGGGCCACTTCCTTGGGGTCGTCGGTGGTGGTGAGCATGGTCACCGGCAGCTTGCGGAGCTCAGGGTCCTGCTTGATCTGGCGCAGGACCTCAATCCCATCAACCTTGGGCATGCGGATGTCTAAGAGCAGGAGGTAGGCGACCCCTGGCTGCCGGCAGGGGTCGGTTTTTTGGAAAAGAAAGTCAAGCACCTCCTGGCCGTCCTTAAAATGGACAATGTCATTGCAAATTTTGGCCCGGCCCAAGTTCTTGCGAATCAGCGTGGCGTGCCCCTCGTCGTCTTCCGCAATGAGTATGACAATTTCTGATTTCATCTCCGTGCCTCTTCTTAGTGCCGTGTAATTGTATGACTCAAGTTGAATGCGCCCGAGATCATCAGGGCTTGGGCAAGGCAACGAAAAACTTGCAATAGTTGCCGGGCTCTGACTCAAGCCAGACCTTGCCGCCCATACGGTCCAGTGCCTTGCGCACAATATTTAAGCCCAAGCCCTGCCCCTCGGTCTCTGGAGTCAACTTATGGAAGATTTCAAAGATCTTTTCCTGATGGGCCGGGGCAATGCCGATGCCATTGTCTTCAACGCAGTAGATCGTCTGGTCCCTTTCCCCATGGCCGCTAAGCCTGATGACACTCGGCCGGCTCGGCTCGTGAAATTTTATGGCGTTGCCGAGCAAATTGGCGAAGACCTGGTCGACTTGCACCTGATCGCCACGACAGTTGGGCAAGGGGCCTATTTCGAGGGCCACCCCGTTTTGCTTTAACAGAAATTCATGGTCGGCAACCACCTGGGCCATGATCTTGTTCATATCCAGGGTTGTTATGTTTAGGGCGGACCGGCCCAGGCGGGAGATCCGCAAAAGGCCGCTCAGCAGCAAGTCCATTTTTTTGGCGCTGTTCTGGATGAAGTTGAGGGACAGCGGAATTTCTTCCTTAACAAGGGCCGCGAGTTGCTTCTTGACCTCGGGTGGGATGTTCTCCTGCTCAAGCACCGCCATAACGGTTTCGAAGTCGCGGCCCAGCTCCTTGCTGAAGCCCTGGACATTGACCAGCGGCGAGCGCAGGTCGTGGGAGGCGACGTAGAGGATTTGCTCAAGGTCCTTGTTCTTTGAATTCAATTCGACATTCATTTGTTTAAGGGACTCCTCGGCCTGGGCCCGCACCTCAATCTCTTCCTCCAGGGACAGGGTCTTTCGCTGGACCAAGGTCCGCAGGCGGGCATTAAAGAGAAAAAGGACGCCAAGGGTCATGAAACCAACCAGCAAGACCGAAGCAATAATAGCGACGTCAACATATTCACGTCCCAACGGCGAGCGGATAGAGGTGATGGCCCGGATGTCGCTGATTTTTTCGTTAAAACCACCCTCGCCCGGGTAGCGCTCTTGAAGCTGGGGCGGGGCATCCTGGCGCTTGTCGTGACAGCGCATGCATTTTTGATTATTTTCCAGGAAGGGAATGGCGACATAGAGCATTTTTTTGCCGTCCACTTCAATAATCTCCCGGTAGGATTTGACGGCCCGATTTTCATTGAACATCTTGATCAGCTTCTCTTCCAAGGCATCAGCCTTATTGATCGGATTACGCGGGTTATTGGCGGCCATCTTGTAATACAACTCCGGCAGACCGGCGGCCTTGCGCTCTTGGTTATAGAAGACATGCTGATTTCTGATGATATAAGAGGAGGAGAGCAGCTCCGGGGCATAGAAGGTGGCCGGGATTTCGCCATTGGCTTGATACTTGAGATAGGCCGGGATCAGGGTTTGCTGCACATAGTGATGAAAGCCTTTGTGGGACAGGAGCAGGTTGGTAACGTTCTCTTCCGCTTGCTGGAGGACATAGGCGCGGGAAACGAAATAGGCAAGGGTCCCTGCCGCTGCCATGACCAGGCTGGCGATGGCAATGATTGTAAGGGGCTGTTTTTTGACGACACCCGTCTGGATGGGTTTAATTTCCGCTGTCATGAGAGTGCCTCATACCTAAATATTTGGTAACTACTCAGGTTGTTTAGGCTGTAGGTGTTTAGACTGTTAGTAACATAAAAACACTAGATATTGGTCGTGTCGGGGCATTTTTTTGCCTAACAGCCTTCAGCCTAACCAACCTGAGCAGTTAATGTCTGCGATCCATTTATCGTCGCACAAAAAAAAGACTCTTGTCAAGGAGAATGGAGGAGGCCCATCTTCATTTTAGATCAAGGGGTAGCTGGGGTGCTTTTAGTGCAGCGGCGAATACCGGCGGGTGCCGAATGAGCAAAGGTGCGCTGCAAAGCAGGAGATCGGAAGGGGACTAAAGATCGAGAAAAGTCGTGTCGTAATTCAGCACTTCATGGCCCTGCTCGGTGACCACCGCCATATTTTCAAGTCTGATGCCGCCCCAGCCCTTCAAGTAGATGCCGGGTTCGACGGTGACTACCATGCCGGGGCGGAGCCGGGCCCGGTTTCGAAAACTGAGCGACGGGGCTTCGTGGACGGCGAGTCCTACGCCATGGCCCAAGGCGTGGCCGAAATGAGCGCCATAGCCAGCCTCTTTGATAACGCATCGTGCGGCGGCATCAACCGCACGCCCGGAGACACCGGGCCGCAGAGCTTTGATGCCGGCTTGTTGGGCCTGCCGCACCAGTCGAAACAGGCTGATGGTGCGGGAATCAGGCGTGCCCAGGACAATGGTCCTGGTCATGTCGGAGCAATAGCCGGCCAGGACCAGACCCATGTCGATGATGATCGGCTCATTTGGGGAAAGGGGGCGGTGGCTTGGCACGGCATGCGGTAGAGCGCCATTGGGGCCGCTGGCGACAATGGTGTCGAAACTGGGGCGTTCGGCCCCCAGCACACGCATGGCGTTTTCCAGGGCCAGGGCGATTTCGACCTCGGTCTGACCGGGCCTGATCGTCGGATAGATCTGTTGAAAGACCTTTTCATTCAGGGCGACTGAGCGTTTGATGGCGACCAGTTCTTCCTCATTCTTTATGAGTCGCAAGCGTTCGATCTGACCATCCAAGGCTGTGAGGTCAATGTTGAGCGAAGTGGTAAGTTTGGCGAGGGCCAGGTACTTGGCGTGCAGGAAATAATTGGCCTCAAAGGCGAGATGCTTGACTGCAAGTTTGCGGAGTACCGTTTTGAGTAAGGGCAGAAGGCCACGCCGATAGATGAGAATATCAAAACCAGCCCCTTCGCGTTCGGCCTGGAGCTGGTAGCGGGAATCGGTCAACAGCAAGGGGCGACCCTGCTTAGGGACGAGGAGGAAACCTGAGGATTCGTTGATGTTGTGGTCGATGGCGGTATAGCCACTTAAAAAACGTCGGTTCTCCGGTTGGGAGACAAGCAGGGCGTCAAGGCTATGGCGGCGGAGAAGGTGCTGCAGGCGATGGAGCGAATCAAGCATGGGGGGCCGGAATCAGCAAAAATGGAAAAAGACCTTGACGCCAAGACGGTTGATCCGGGCATGCAGATTGCGCAGCGAGGCGATGACATCGGCATAGCCGAGATCGACCAGGTAACGATTAGTCTCCGGCAAGGCGGTCAAGGAACCGAAGGGCAGTTTGTTGCATCTGATTTCAGCCCCTTCGGCGTACCACTCCTTAAATTTTTGCAAGGCCAAGGCCTGATTCTGTGGGTCGGCCTCAGCGCAGTCTAAGAAAATTTCAATATCCATGATGCATCCTCTCAGAAACCAAAAAAAGTGTTGATTGCAGTTTTGTATTGGTCCAGGGCATTCAAGTATTGTTCGTTCAGCTGGGCTTGGACTCGCTGCCATTCCTCATTGAATTTCGGGTGTTGGCGGGGCGTGATTTTCATCTTCATGCCGGTCTGCTGGGCCATGGATTGCTCGAGATGGGCCGTCTGCATGGCGAAGGTTTCTTCCAATTGTTTTTCCAATTGCTGGCGGTGCTGGAGGTAACGGCCCAAAATGCTTCTTATCTCACCTGTCAGGCCAACAAGTTGCTCCATGTTGGCAACGACGCTGGGCATGGCCTTGGCCATTTCCAGAAGACCGTGCAAGGCCCCTTCCCAGGGCTGCCCCTCCTGACGAGGTAAGACGATATGCCGGAAAAAGGTCCGCAGCAGACCTTGGCAAAACTGGATCGACCCAGCAGGGGAACATTGGCTGAAGGGCGCTGAGAGGTCAACCGTCTCGCCATTGACCAAAGATGCGCCAAGTTTCATGCCAAGTTGCAGCATATCTTCATTGGCATCGGCAGGCGCCTCGGCGCAAAGTCGGTCGGCCCGGGCCAGGACCATTTCCAGGGTACTTTTTATTTGTGCCATACGATCTCCTTACATAACAGAATTTGAAAATGAGACTTATTCGTCGAATTGATAGGCGTAAAGTAACTATTCAGCAGCGCCGCAGATGCGCGGAATAGGCCTGCGAGCTATAGCAGCGCTATGCGGGCAGGCCTATGACGAAGCAGATGTGGTGCTGCTGAATAGTTGCACGATAGTTAGGCTTGTACTCAGAGCGAACATAGGATACATTTTATGGCCGTGTTTCGGCAATGAAATTTTATCGATATACGCTAATTGGGAGAAATGCCATGCGGGTTGCCATGTATTACAATAATCGTGATATTCGGGTCGAGGAGGTGCCTCGACCGAAAATCGGCCCAGGCGAGTTGTTGGTGAAGATTTGGGCCAGTGGCATCTGCGGCAGTGATGTCATGGAGTGGTACAGAATCGGCAAGGCCCCCTTGGTCCTGGGGCATGAGATCGCTGGCGAAGTGACGGAGGTGGGGTCGGGCGTTCGCGGTTTTTCTGAAGGGGACCGGGTGGTGGCGACCCACCATGTCCCGTGCTGCAAATGTCATGAATGTCTGAGCGGCCATGAAACGGTCTGCGACCTGCTCCTTTCCGGCACCCATTTCGATCCGGGCGGCTTCTGTGAGTATGTGCGATTGGCGCCAGTCAATGTCGAGCGCGGCACCTGGAAGATCCCCGACCAGGTGAGCTATGAGGCCGCCACCTTTGTCGAGCCCTTGGCCTGTGTGCTGCGGGGCCAGCGCACCGCCGGACTTAAGGCCGGGGCCAGCGTCCTGGTGCTCGGCAGCGGCATATCGGGGCTGCTCCATGTCCACCTGGCCTCGGTCAGCGGCGCTGGCTTTATTGCGGCGACTGATTTGACTGACTATCGACTGCAGGCAGCCCGGCGCTTTGGGGCAAACGCTGCCTACCGTGCCGATCAGGACGTGGCGGCCCAGTTCAAGCAGGACAATCAGGGGCGGGGGGCGGATTTGGTGATTGTCTGCGCCAGCGCCAAAGCCGCCTTTCAACAGGCCCTGGCAGCAGTGGCTCGGGGCGGCACCATCCTGTTCTTTGCGCCGACGGCGGCAGGCGAGACCCTGCCGCTGTCGGTAAACGACCTCTTCTGGCGGCGGGATCTGACCATCACCACCACCTATGCCGGGGCCCCGACTGATTGTGTCGCTGCCCTGCAATTGATCGCCAGCGGCAGGGTCCGGGTGGAAGAGATGATCACCCACCGTTTTGGTCTGGCCGATACCGTTGCCGGGTCGATACTGGTGGCCGAGGGCCGGGAGTCGATCAAGGTTATCATCAAGCCCCAGGAGTGATGGCTTACTTTACTTAACAGATTACAAGGAGGACAGGATGCCGGAAGAGGACAAAGAAGGAAAACAGTTTCATCAGGATGTGCCAGCCAGCAACGAGGGTTTTTTTTTGAAGGGCTCCAATGCCTTGGACTGGGGGATCAAGAACCGGCTCAGCCGGATTTTTAATCCGGTCAGCGGCCGGACGGTCATGCTGGCGGTGGACCATGGCTATTTCCAAGGGCCAACCACCGGGCTTGAACGGATCGATCTGAACATCCTGCCCATCGCCCCCTACGCCGACACCCTGATGCTGACCCGGGGGATCTTGCGGTCCACCGTGCCGCCTTCATATAACAAGGGCATCGTGCTCAGGGCCAGCGGCGGACCGAGCATCCTGAAAGAGTTGTCCAATGAGGGTCTGGCGGTGGATATGGAAGAGGCCATCCGCTTGAACGTCTCGGCCTTGGCGGTGCAGGTCTTTATCGGCGGCGAATACGAGAGTCAGTCGGTATTAAACATGACTAGACTGGTGGACAAGGGGATGCGGTACGGCATCCCGACGCTTGCGGTCACCGCGGTTGGCAAGGACATGGCGCGCGATGCCCGCTACTTCAGACTGGCCTGCCGGATGTGCGCTGAACTCGGGGCCCATTACGTCAAGACCTATTATATCCCCAAAGGCTTTGACACGGTGACCGCCAGTTGCCCTGTGCCGATCGTCATGGCCGGCGGTAAAAAGATGCCGGAAAAAGAGGCCCTGGTGATGTGCTCTAACGCGGTGCAGGAGGGGGCCGCCGGCGTTGATATGGGCCGCAATATCTTCCAGTCAGAGGCGCCGAAGGCCATGATCCAGGCCGTGGCCAAGGTGGTGCATGAAAATCTGCCGCCCCAGCAGGCCTATGAAATGTATCTCGATCTGAAGGCCAAAAAATGAATGAGTATCTCCAGGGGCAGTGACGAAAGCGCGGTCCAGGCCGTAAAGGATGCCGCCGACATTATTGAGGTGGTCGGCGAGATTGTCACGCTCAAAAAGGCCGGGGCCAATTATAAGGGGCTCTGTCCGTTTCACGCCGAGAAGACCCCTTCCTTCACGGTCAATCCGGCCCGCCGCTCCTTTCATTGCTTTGGTTGCGGCGAGGGCGGCGATGCCCTGTCCTTTGTCATGCGCTACCAGAACATCGGTTTTTGGGAGGCGGTCAAACAACTGGCAGGCCGCTATCATATCGCCTTGCCGGAAAAGGAGCTGTCCCCCCGCGAACGGGAGTCGGCCAGCAAACGCAAGGCGCTCTTTGCCATCAATCAGCGGGCCGCCCAGATCTATCACGAGTTGCTGTTGGCCAAGCAGGGCGCCCCGGCCCGCCGCTATCTCGAAAAACGGCGCATCCCGCTTGAGGTGATCAACGCCTTCCAGCTGGGCTATGCCCCGGAGAGTTGGGATTTCTTGATGAAGGCCATGGCCGATGTCGGTCAGGAGGCCTTGAGCGAGGCCGGGCTGCTGGTCCAGCGCGAATCGGGCAGCGGCTTCTATGACCGCTTCCGGCACCGGGTACTCTTTCCGATCATGAGCCATAGCGGTCAGCACCTGGGTTTTGGCGGTCGTATCCTGGATGACCAGCAGCCCAAATACCTCAATTCGCCGGAGACCCTGGTCTTTACCAAGGGCAAGACCCTGTTCGGCCTCTTTCAGAACAAGGAGGCGATTCGTCACTCGAAAAGGGCGCTGATTGTCGAGGGCAATTTTGATCTCTTGAGCTTAGTCGCGGCAGGCGTGCGTGACGTGGTGGCGCCCCTGGGTACGGCTCTGACCCTGCAGCACATCCGGGCGCTGAAGGGTTATGCCCAGGAGGCGGTGCTGCTTTTTGACGGTGATCAGGCCGGCATCAAGGCGGCCATGCGGGCGGTGCCCCTCTTTTTGTCGGAGAAGGTGGAGGCCAAGGTGGTGATCCTCCCTGACGGCCACGATCCTGACACCTTTATTGCCGAGTTCGGGGCCGAGGGCTTGGAGCGGCGCTTGGCTGCGGCCTATTCCCTGCCGGAGTTTGTCGTTGGCCATCTGGTTGAAAAGTATGGCCTGGGACTGGAGGGCAAGGGCCGCATTGTCGAAGAGTTAAAGCCCCTGATCAAGGCCATTGACAATCAAGACCTGCAACGGTCACTGTTCGTCTCTCATTTCAGCCAGAAGCTCGGGTTGGTCCCGGAGCAACTCCTGGCCACGCTGGCCACGCCGCTTGAGGTAAGCGCCTCGGTTATAAGGACTTCGGCCTCGCCATCTTCTGGACCGGCGAGAATCGCCTTCAGCAAGGCCGAAGAGCAGCTCGTATCATTTTTGATCATCTACCCAGAGTATGCCGATCAATTTATTGAGGCCGGGCTGTTTGATGTCATCACCCACCCTGCCGCGATCAATATTGTCAACTCACTTAAGGAATTTCATAAAAAATTTCCTGGCAGCGGGGCAGAGCGCCTGCTTGACCAACTTGAGGGCGCCGAGCGCATCTTTGTCTCCAAACAATTGATCTCGGTCCCTTGCCTGCCAGACACTGACCGGGAAGCGGCGGAGAAGATACATTGGTTGCGGGAAAATCGCCAGAAGGTCAGGATGCGGGACTTGACGGCCCGCATCAACGAGGCCCAGCGCCAGAACGATCAGGGCCTGCTGCTGGCCTTGCTCATGGAAAAGAAAAAGATTACCGAGGACGGCAAAACATAATTATTTACTTCCAAATTCGTTTGGAATCGAATATCTATCCCTTATTTTGTAATTATTATCAAACAAAGTGCGTTTGCAGGCAGGCCTTTTTCCATCAACCTAGGCGAGAGTGTACGGGTAATTCAGCAAAGCCATGACGAAGAAAAAAGCCCAACAGGTCGCCAGCCACGAGTTTAGCGACAGTCAAGATCCTATGGTCACCGAGGATGCAGGCCGGGATGATTTTCTGGATACGCTTGACGATGTGGACAACGACACTGAGGGTGATGAGGGCGTAGAGTTTTCCTCTCGTTATCATGGTGCGCGTCAGGAAGATGGTGACCTGGAGATATCATTTGCCGACGACTCCGTTCACGAAGATTTTGCCCAGGACCTTCTCGACCCGGTAAAGTCCTATCTGCGGGAAATGGGGGCGGTCCCCATGCTCTCTTCCTCTGCCGAGACTGAAATCGCCATCAAGATCGAGCGTGGCGAAAAACAGATCCAGAGCACCCTGCTGTCGCTGCCGACTGCCATGCCTAGTTTGCACGCCATGGCCCGCGGACTCCGGGACGGCAGTTTGCAGATTTCTGCGGTCATAAAAAATGTCGACGAGACCGACCATGCCGCCCTGCGGCAGGCCAAGGACGATTTTCTCTGGAAGGTCAGTGAAGCGGAGCGCCACCACAAGGAAAGGCAGGCCTTCAATGACGATTTCTTGGGCGTGGACCTGCGCGAGGAGGCGGCCGTCAACCTGATGGTCCGCATTGAACGGAGCAGTCATGCCATTGCCGCGCTGTTTGACGACCTCCGCCTGCAACAGAAACATCTGGATGAGATGGGCGCTGGCATGAAGCGACTTTCTGAGCAGATGGCGATGGCAAGGAAGGCGATTGCCGACGGCACTTCAAAACACGCGGCCAATTTTCTGAAAGACCTGGAAGAGACCTCCGGCATGGACCATGATACGGTTGAGCAGGCCATGGCCGCTATCAAACATGGTGAAATTTTTGCCAGAGAGGCCAAGAATCGATTAATTCAGGCCAATCTCAGGTTGGTGGTCAGCGTTGCCAAAAAATACGCCAATCGGGGTCTGCAACTCCTTGACCTGATTCAAGAGGGCAATGTCGGCCTGATGCGGGCCGCGGAAAAATTTGAGTACCGGCGGGGCTATAAGTTCAGCACCTATGCGACCTGGTGGATCAGGCAGGCCATCAACCGGGCACTTGCCGACCAGGGCCGCACCATCCGCATCCCGGTCCACATGATTGATCATATCAATCGTTTGATGCGGGAGACCAAGGAGTTTGTCCGCCAGCACGGCCGGGAACCAACCCCGGAGGAGATGGCCGAGGAGAGCGGCATTGATCTGGAAAAGGTCAAGACGATCTTCAAGATTGCCAAGGAACCCATATCCCTGGATTCGCCGGTGGGAGACAGCGAGGACTCCTTTCTGGGTGATTTCATCGAGGATGCTGACTCGTTATCGCCTGATGAGGCAACGATCAAGAATAGCCTGCGACATAGTCTAAATGGTGTCTTGGCCTCATTGTCCCCCAGGGAGGAATCGGTACTCAGGATGCGCTATGGCATTGACACGGCGGTTGACTTGACTCTGGAAGAGGTCGGCAAGAACTTTGCCGTGACCCGGGAGCGTATCCGTCAGATTGAGGCCAAGGCCTTGAAAAAACTCAAACATCCAACCCGCCGGGATCGACTGGCCAGCTTCATGGTCGATTGATTCCAGTTCGCATTCAAGTTGATACCTTTGGCGGCTACGCTACGCCGCTCCTCGGCGTACTTATGTACGCTCTCGTCGCTGCTCGCTTGCCTTCGCGGTCTCAACTCGAATGCTTGCTGGAATGCCAATTTGATTGCAACTCGGATTGAGCAGGACTTCACCCCTGCCTTCTCCTCCGGTGCCAACTTTTGATGAACTCGTAAAAAAGTCACGGGATGGCTAAGCAAAAGGTCCGATATACAAGGCGCGCGGTCTTTTTGTGAGTGAGGCCATACACAAGGTATGCCGAACGAACAAAAATACCCCGCAACGCAGTAGATCGGATTTTTTACGACGCCATCAACTTTTTAAAAAAAGGTTGACACCCTTTGTCCTTGCCTTATAGTCAAGGCCCACTTTTCCCCCCACACTCTAAGCGTTAAGAATGATGGCATGGCAGGTCGCATGGCCTGCTGACCGTCGTCTTTCTTTATCATCTTCGACCTGTGATCGTTCGGCATGGCTGAGACACGACTTGATTGGCTGACTCTGCACTTGGTCTCTGGCTTAGGTGCGACTGGCTTCCGGAAGCTGGTGGAGACCTTCGGGTCCGCGGCGCAGGCCTTGGGCGCTGGGCGCAAGGAGTTGCAACAGGTGCCAGGCCTGCGACCGGAGGCCATCGACGCAATCAGCGCCGGGCCGCCCTATCAAGAGGCCGAGCGCGAGCTTAAAAATATGGGGCAGCTTGGTATTTCCATGATCTGCTTTGGTGGTCCGGACTACCCTGCTATGCTTGCCAGTATCTACAAACCGCCCATGGTCTTGTTCGTTAAAGGCCAGGCGGGGCTGTTGAGCAAGGTCGGGCTGGCGGTGGTGGGCTCACGGGCTGCCACCTCCTATGGCGTAAAGATCGCCCGGGACTTGAGCGGGCAACTGGCCGCCAAGGGTCTGGTCATTGTCAGTGGCCTGGCCTTGGGCATTGACACTGCGGCCCACGCTGGGGCACTGGCGGTTGGCGGTGAAACGATTGCCGTACTCGGCTGCGGCCTGGATGTGACCTATCCCAAGAGCAATGAGCGCTTGGCGGAGCAGATCGGCAAGGCCGGTGCCCTGGTCAGCGAATACCGACTAGGGACCCAGCCCGATGCCTTCCGCTTCCCAGCCCGCAATCGGATCATCAGCGGTCTTTCGCGCGGGGTCTTGGTGGTGGAGGCGGCGCAGCGCTCAGGCTCATTGATCACGGCCCGCTTGGCCCTTGATGAAGGCCGTGAGGTCTTTGCCATCCCCGGGCGGGTGGACTCCGTAAAGAGTACCGGCACCCATCGTCTGTTACAGGAAGGGGCCAAACTGGTGGGCAGTATCGACGATGTCTTCGAGGAGTTGGGCTGGCAGGTCGGGG
>JANNQL010000049.1:0-10321 GCA_031400755.1 Pseudomonadota bacterium
CAGCTCCCCAGGCTCTTTCGCCCGGGCATCCCGACTTTTTACTCAATCCACCGCCGACTGTCAATACCTTTTTTTTACTCTTCCTTCCTTTCTCACCCGGCCTGTGGCGTCCCGTTCAGGAGGCGGCAATCTAGTCTACACGATACCCCTTGTCAATCATTTTTCTAGGCAAAATCGCATCTTAATTTATCTTCCTATTATTACGTCTGTTTTCCGGAAGACGTCTAGCCCCAGCCGCCGCAAATACAACTACTCTGGATCTTTTCTATTGATCGCTGCGGCCATGCAGCCAGCCCCAAAACCATTATCAATATTCACCACAGCCACCCCTGGCGCGCAACTGTTCAACATCCCCATCAGGGCGGCGACCCCACCAAGTCCAGTGCCATAGCCGATACTGGTGGGTACCGCGATGATCGGCTTATCGACCAAACCTGCCACGACACTAGGCAGAGCCCCTTCCATCCCCGCCACTACCACCAGGACGGCGGCATTGTCCAACAAATTCTTATGAGCGAACAAACGATGAATCCCGGCCACCCCAACATCAAAGGCCTTTTCAACACAATGCCCAAGACAAACGGCGGTCAAACAGACTTCCTCCGCCACTGGGATGTCCGATGTGCCAGCGGCCAACACCGCAATCACGCCCCGGCCCTTATCGGCAGCAATATTTGCCTGGTTGCCCACCAGCATCCTCGCCGAAGCATGATAGGACAATTCCGGCACCGCCTGACAGACCAGATCCGCCTTTTCGGCATCCACCCTGGTCGCCATAACGGCATAGCCATGGCGCAACATACGTCTGGCTATCTCAACGATCTGTCCAGCCGTCTTATTCTCGCCGTATATGACCTCAGGAATTTCGGTCCGCAACCGACGATGGTGGTCCAAATGGGCGCCATCGATAACCTCTGACGGCCAACCCTTCAGAACTTCCAAGGCGACATCAATCGGCAATTGCCCGTCCCGCACCTCAGTCAATATCATTTTCAACCTTTCGGGATCCATAAAATGCTCACGATACTTGCCTAGCCATGGCCTGTCATGCTAAGTAGAGAAAGTCCACCGCCACTCAGGCCGTTATTTATAATGTATTTGAATGCATTTGCGGAGCCACCATGCCCCAGCCACAGACCAGTTTCAGCCACCGCCCCCCCCGGGCCTGGCACAAGATCAGCATCTCCGTGCCGACCTCTCACGCCGATATGGTTGCCGAGTTCATGGCAGGCATTTCAACAGGCGGGATTGAACAACTAGGTGGCTCACCAGGAACCCCTAACGCCAGCCTTGAACAAATAATCACCTACCTACCGGAAGATCAGAACCCTACCCAAATTATCACAACTATTCACGCCTTTTTGCACGAGCTAAACAAAAAGCTGCCAACCTCGGCCCCAGCAGCACTAAAACAGGAAAGCATCATCGAAGAGGACTGGAACCGGCGCTGGAAAGAACACTTCAAGCCCTTCAAACTGACCAACCGACTGGTGATCAAACCATCCTGGGAAGAGTACGAAAAGCTGCCCCATGAAATAGTCCTGGAGATGGACCCCGGCATGGCCTTCGGCACTGGCCTGCACGCCAGCACCAAACTTGCCTTATTATTAATTGAACAATCCTTTGCCGCCAAACCAGCCCAGACGGTCCTTGACATTGGCACCGGCACCGGCATTTTAGGCATGGACTGCGCCCTGCTGGGGGCCAAAACCGTCATCGGTCTCGACAACGACATCGACGCCCGTAACGCCGCAGCCGAAAATATCCGCAAGAACCACCTTGAAGCAATCATGACCATCGATCCAGCAGACCTCAGTGATCTCGATTGCCGCTTTGACTTGATCATCGCCAACATCACCCAGGATGTCCTGACCCTCTTGGCCCATGACATCCTGACCCGTCTGGCCTTAGGCGGTCGCCTGGTGTTATCCGGCATCCTCACCGGCAGCCAGACCGACACCATCAAAAAAGTCTACGGCGACCTTGGCCTCAGCCTCATCCAGTCTCAATCTCAGGATGAATGGACCGCCCTGCTTTTTGAAAATCCTGGGCAATAAAGGCGAGACAACAAGCAACGCGAACCAGAGCACCTCATCAAGCTGAACCAAAAGCCAATGCGACGATTCTTCATTGACCCGGCAAACATCACCAACGAACGCGGCACGATTACCGGCCAGGAGGCCCGCCACATAAGCATGGTCCTAAGGCTAAAGCCAGGCACTCTCATTGCGCTTTTTGACGGGAATGGCATGGTCTACCAGGCAGAGATTACTGCTGTCAACAAGACAACAGTCGAGACCAAAATCCTGGCCAGCCTGTGCCACCAGGCAGCGCCACCCTTTCTTTCTGTGGCCCAGGCCTTGATCAAGGGCAACAAAATGGACCTGATCATCCAGAAAGCCACCGAACTTGGGATCACCGCCATCCTGCCGACCATCTCCCAACACTGCGACATCAAATCCACCTCGGCCAGCCAGATAAACCGCTGGCAGAGGATCGCCCATGAATCCTGCAAGCAATGTGGCCGACCAACCCCCATGCTATGCCATGCTGCCGTCCCCCTGCCTCAACTGTTTGCCCAGGCAGAGGAGTTTTCCTCCAAGATCATCTTCTGGGAAGATGAGGGAACCAGGACTCTTAATGATATCCACGGCTTACAATCAGCCGAACGTATTCTTCTCCTGATCGGCCCGGAAGGAGGATTCAGCAAACAGGAGGCCGCATCAGCCATCAGCCATGGCTTCAGCCCGGCAAGTCTTGGCCCCCGAATTCTACGCGCCGAGACCGCCTCAATCGCCGCCATGGCCATTGTCCAATTCTTGATGGGCAATCTCAACAAAAAAAAGTAACTATTCAGGTCGATCATTAGCGCTTTACCCTATGGAGTGCGGTGACGCGTCACCGCTTTTGAAAGCGGCGACATGTTACCAACTTGCATTTCTTGACAAATTACCTATATAAGGTTAGATATCATAGATTAATAAAATCGCCCATGCGGATATGGCGATTTTCCGCAAGGGCGGTGAGTTGTCTCACCCATAATTGCGCCTGAAATCACCCCAAAAAAAAAAATTCCTTGTGTAAAGTATTTGGTTTCATGAATGCGTGGGCACCAGCCCCTATGGTTACGCAACACTTCAAAATTGCAATCAAAAATTACTTACATGACCACCACCGTATGGACCCAGTTTCCGTATGGCTCAATTTGTGCATAATCCTAAATTTTAATAAAAACTAAAAACTACTACATGGTAGTATGTGCCATGTGCAACAGGAGTTACAATAATATGCTGCGACGATTCCTGACAGGGATTACACTCTGTATTACTCCAGCTCTGTTAATCTCGGCCCCGCTTACCGCCTTCAGCGCCGAGACGATAACTCCGGGCGCGGTTGAACAGACCTTACGCCCAACCCCCTCTCCGCCCAAGGAAGCACCTCCCGTCCCCGCCCTTTCTCCACCCATGAGTTCCGGCCCACCCGCCGTGGTGGATGAACGACGGGTCAAGATTGAAAATTTTGTCATCACCGGCAATACGGTCTTTACAGAAGCGGTACTGAAAGATCTGCTCAAAGACTTGGCCGGCACCGAGCTCACCCTGAAAGATATGTACGGTGCCGCCGACCGGCTCACCGAATACTACCAAAAACATGGCTACAGCCTCTGCACAGTCACCGTGCCAGCCCAACGCATGAAGGATGGCATTTTGCAACTGGAAGTCATTGAGGGCCGCGTCGGCAAGCTTTTATTCACCGGCAACCAGCGGTATTCCGAGGCGTTTTTGCAGCGCCATTTCGAACCGCTTGAACCGAAAATCATCCTGCGCTTGGACGACCTGGAGCGCGAACTCCTCCTGCTCAACGATATGCCTGGCCTGATGGTCCGTTCGGCACTTGTCCCCGGTGAGGAGTACGGCAGCACCGACATCCAGCTCGATGTCAAAGAGACCCCGTTCGCCGCCAACGCCACGCTGGACAATCAAGGCCGCGATGTCGTCGGTCTTTGGCGCCTCGGCGCTGACTTCACCATCAACAATCCGGCAAAGTTTGGTGATGTACTCGGCATTGGCTACACCCATTCCCAATCGAACCTCCTCCGCCAGGGCCGGCTGAATTACGGGTTCCCGCTCACCCACGACGGCGCCCGGCTCAACCTCAACTATTCCCGCGCCGAGTACGACGTCGCCGGCGATTTCACAGAGCTTGGCATCAGCGGGGTCAGCGAGACCGCCCGTCTTCAGCTCAACCAGCCAATCATCCGCACCAGAGGCCGCAACCTGGCCTGGACCTTCGGCTTGGCCCATGTCATTGGCCAGTCCGAGACCGACTTGTCCTCGGTGCCGCTCTCAGACGATGAAATCAATTTCCTGGAAACCGGGCTCGACTTCAGCCGCCGCAACAAATCCGGCGGCCAGTCTACGCTGTCGGCCCTACTGGCCACCAACTTCCAGAACAATCCGGGCGGCACAGACAGTGCAGCCCTGCCGCTTAATCTCAAAATCAGCGGCAGCCACGAACAGGTTCTCGGCAAGGGCTGGAGCGGCTACCTGCGCGGCGAGGCCCTTTTCTGCGACGACACCCTGCCCGATTCAAACAAATACGGTCTCGGCGGCACGGCAAACATTCGCGGTTTTGTCAGCTCCACCCTGCGGGGCGACCAAGGCGGTTCCGGCAGCCTGGAGTTGCGGCGTCAAGTTCAGGTCAAATCCGCTAATATCTTGCTCCGCGGCTTTATAGACGCCGGCGAGGTCCGCCAGCATGACACCCTGGGCGATAGCAGCCAGACCACCGACACCCTGGCCAGCGCCGGGGCCGGGGCCAGTATCTTTATCACCAGCAAATACAGTCTTGACCTGACCTGGGCCAAACCGATTGACGGCAATGAGTCCGGCGACGGCAACAGCTCCATGCTGTGGACAACCCTTACCGGCAGTTATTAGTCCATAAGGCCTTTCACCCCATGCGGCAACGCCCCTTCGACTCCGCTCAGGGTACACATTCCCGCTCAGGGAGCGATTGCCAACCCCGTTCCCTGAGCGGAGTCGAAGGGAACGGGGGGTGAAGAGTTGACCACTGATTAACAGTTTTTCACATTGCCCCTCAATGAAAAGAGCCTTAAATTATCTGATACACAACAAGCATCACCCCCTACCGGGAGACTTTTTTTCAACAACCTCGACTCTTGAGGTTGGGGCTGCTCATTGACAGAATGTCGGAGTGCCCGAACAAATGAAGAGAAATGCAACCTGATTTTCCAGCTCCACTAACCAGCCAGAACGGAGGAAATGACCATGCGCAAGACCCGATCGAATCAAAAAAACGGCAAAAAAAATGCCGCCCGCCACACCGCTCCCAAACCTGCTCAAACCAAGAAACTCTACCATCGGTCGATGCTCGGCCGCATAATTGACATCATGCCGGCCGGTTGCGGCCTCATGGCCGTCACCCTGCTCTTGCCGGTCTCGGCCCTGGCTGGGGGGGGGCCTCCCATATACCCTGTCTTAGCGGGCTCGGCTATGCCTGCCGGCATCGAAGCCATCACTAATACCGTTACCACTGACATAGACAACTATCCGATATCATCGACCACACTGATCCAACAAACATCGGGTCGGGCCGTCATCGACTGGACCAGCTTTAACATATCCTCAAACGCAGCGGTCAACTTCGTACAGACCGCCGGCCCTGACGCCATCGCCTTGAACCGGGTCGACGCCAGCGCCGGTCGAAGCAATATCTACGGAACACTGACGGCTAACGGCCAGATCTTCCTGGTCAACCCCAACGGCGTCCTCTTTGGCGCTGGCTCGCAAATCAGCGTCCATGGCCTGCTGGCCAGCACTGACGGTGGCGCGGGCCAGGTCGTCAACCAGAGCAGCATCACCTCAACTGATTATCAAGATGACCCAGGCTATATTGTCCTGGACGGCGGCCAGGTCATCAATGAAAACGATCTCACCGTTGGCAATGATGGCCTGATCGCCTTGGTCGGCGGTGACGTCACCAATCAGGGCAGCCTTACCACTGGAGCTTACGGCGGCACGATATTCCTGTCCGGCGGCCAGGTAAACAATCAAAGCGACATCACAGTTGGCGATGAAGGCATGGTCGCTCTGATCGGAGACCAGATTAGCAACAGCGGAATTATCACCGCCAAACTAGGGCTGGTAACCATGGCCTCTGGCCAAAAAATTACCCTGGACATGGAGGGCGACGGCCTCATCAACCTTGTCGTTGAACCGGCCACCCTACCCCAGTCGGTGACCAATACCTCAGACGGCAAGATCTTCGCCGACGGCGGCCGGGTAGTGATGACCACCCAGGTCGCTGACAACCTGATCAGCTCAGTGGTCAACAACCAAGGGCAGGTCCGGGCCCAGACCATTGACGATCTGAATTTTGTTGAGCGTACAGGCGTAATCCAACTCTATGGCGGCGAGGTGCAGGCAGGCGGCTCCCTTGATGCCTCGGATGGCGGCGAGGGCTACAATGGCGGCTCCATTACGGCGTCAGGAAACACGGTCATAGTGAGCGGCGAACTTAACGCCTCGGCAGGCTGGAATGGCGGCGAGGGCGGTCTAATTGAAACCTCAGGAAACACAGTCACGGTGCTTGACACTGCAACCGTCAGTACCGCCTCCTATGGCGGCAACATCGATTCAAATGGCGGCACCATCCACACCTGGCGCATCAATAGCGCCGATGACTTTACTATCGCCGCATGCGGCGGAAATATCACCGGCGCCAAACTGACAAACAGTCTTCTAAACAATAACATCTTCATAAAGAGCACTGCCGGCGATGTCTTGGTGAACGACGTGGTTTCGTGGGACGCCAACACCCTCAAACTTAGTGCTGCCCGGAACATTGATATTAAAGCAAACATCACCGCCACGAGCGGCTTTGCAGGTCTGGAACTTACCCCCGGCACCGGCTTGGCCGATGGCGCATACAACCTAAAAAACAGCGCCCGGATCAACCTGGTCACCTACTTAGACGGCACACCCAGCCTCACCATCGCCGGTAATTCCTACACCGTTATCAACGACTTCACCAGCGGCGGACTTGACGCCCTGCAGGGCATGAGCGGCGGCCTCTCTGGCCACTACGCCCTGGGCTCGAACATTTTCTTTGATGGCGCAGACTTTACGCCAGTGGGCAACAATATCTCCCCCTTTACCGGGGTCTTTGACGGCCTGGGCCACACCATTGAGGACTTTAAAATTAATCTTCCTAATACCAATTATGTGGGACTGTTCGGTTATTCAACTGGCCTAATACAGAATGTGGGACTGATAGATGTTAACGTAACCGGCAGAGAAAACGTCGGTGGACTGGTCGGCCATAACAGCGGCGTAGTTAACAACTCCTACAAAACCGGTGGGGTGGTTAGTGGCGTAGACTTTACAGACAGCTCCTCTTGGTTTTACTCATATGATGTCGGCGGCCTGGTCGGCGATAACGACGGCACTATTGCCAACTCATACAACACAGGGTCCGTCTCTGGTTCCTATAATGTCGGTGGCTTGGTCGGAAATAACTACGGCACTATTGTTGCCAACTCATACAATACAGGCTCCGTTTTTGGCTTAGACGATGTCGGCGGACTGGTCGGCGACGGCGCGGAGGGCAGCATTATTACCGGCTCCTACAGCACAGGGAATGTCTTTGGCGAATACGAAGTCGGCGGACTGGTCGGAGATAACGAAGGCACTATCACCAACTCCCGCAGCTACGGGGATGTGTATGGATATAACTATGTCGGCGGTCTGGTCGGAGATAACTACGGCACCATTTTTAACTCCTGGAACGAAGGCACCGTCTCTGGCTCAGACTATGTCGGCGGTCTGGTCGGAGAAAACGACGGCACCATTTCCGGCTCCTGGAACGAAGGCACCGTTTTCGGCTCAGACAATGTAGGCGGACTGATCGGAGAAAACTGTGCCACTGTTGCCGACTCATACAGCCGAGGTGCAGTTTTTGGTGAATACAACGTCGGCGGACTGGCCGGATATAGCCACGGCAGCATCTCCAGAAGCTACGCCGAAGGAGCCGTAAAAAGCGGCAGTGGTAGCGCTGCCCCTGACGGCTATAACAGATACACCGGCGGTCTTGTGGGCTATAACTCTTATGGCTCAATCGAAGCGACTTTTGCCACCGGCACTGTTGACAGCAGCGGTTATTACACTGGCGGCTTGGTCGGCTACAACGATGGCGGGTCCATCAACTTCAGCTGCGCCGTAGGGAATGTCAGCGGCAACGGCTGGAATTACACCGGCGCCCTGGCAGGCGGGGCAAATAACGGCAGCATGATCGCCAACACCATGGCCGCCGGCACTGTCAATGAGGATACTAGCCCAGACAACCAAAATTATCTAATCGGTTATGAGGACGACACCAACGGCGGAAGCACCGTCACTAACAGCTTCTGGGACACAACAACCAATATCTGGACCGGCCCCTTCGAAGGCAGCTTGAATTGGAATAATTCCGACAACTGGTCGCAAGGATACATCCCCTCCGAAACCGACAACGTCTTTGTCAACACTGGCGGTGGTGAAGAGTACGAAATCACCTCCTACGACAGTACCATCAGCTTCGGCAACCTTTGGCTTAACGGCAATCTGTTCGTTAACACTGATGCAAACTTTAGCGGCGGCAACTTCTTCTTTATGGGCGGCAACGGCGCCTTTGATGGCGCCTCAACCGTCGACTCCCTCTTCCTGATCAATGGCGTAGTCCAGGGCAGCGGCGATTTCACCGTCAACACCAACTACACGAAGCTCGGTAACGGAATCATCAACCGCACCGGCCGCATGAACATCACCCAGGCCGAGGGCGACCTTGTATTCGACGCCACCACTGTCGGCATCCTCAACCTGACTGCCGAAAATGGCAACATCCTGACTACCGTTAATGGCCACATCTGGTTAGAAAATGTTAGTTCTGAACTTGTTGATATTGATAATAATATCACTAATGGCAACGTCACCTTAACTGCTAATGGCGGCCAGATCTATCAAGAATCCGGGGCGATCATTGCCGGTTGGCTCAATGCCACCGCCGATAATGGAATTTATCTTTCGGGCAACAATCAGGTCGGCAGCTTCACCGCGATAAATAACGTCGAGGGCGTAATCAATCTCCATAATACCATCACCTTCAACCTCGACAAGGTTACCAACAGCGGCGGAGATATCTATATAGATGGCACCGGGACGATCTACCAGATCGGCGATGTGTCCATTGATGGTCCTGATGATGGAGACATTCATGTTCATGCTGACGAGGACATCATTATGGAGCCAGACACAAAGACACAAACATCCGGTGAATATTATAATAGACATATTGATTACGATGCTGGCGGCGACATCGAACTCGGCCTGCTTAATGCGGATGGCGGAGAGGGGTATGTGAATGCAGGCCATGACATCATCGACAACAACGGGATTGGCAATAATAACATCCTGGCCGCCTACGCAGAGCTGACTGCCGGCGAGGGTGAAGGCGGCCAGGGCAACATTGATCTAGACACTCAAGTCCAGGAGTTAGATGTCGACACCTGCGATGGATACGAAGATAACTTGGTGATGAATATCCGCAATAGCGGCAGCCCGCTTTACCTTGACGCCGACATCGACAACGATACGGTGGCGACTATCAGTAACGACAATTCCATCGAAACCGGCTGGCTTTATTTACATCCGGGCACCTCCCTTTCCCTGATAACAACGGGGGCGGATTCCGATATCGACATTATGTATGGCACTGATGGAAACGCCGCTGCACTTACCATCAACGCCGGGGGTGATGTGTCTATATCAGGATCGATAGACTTGTCGGGCCAGACTTCGATCACGGCCCGCAATATCGAGCTTGGCAATCTCGATGGTGGGGAGGGTTCCGTTTACGCAAATGGTGGTGATATCTTGATCAATGCCCTGGAAACCATGACACAGAGCCCGTACTCACAACTTACCTCCATCGAGGCAGGCAATATCACAGTCAATGCCGCCAACATCTTCGCCGGCACCGGGGGCACCATGGCCAGCACCGGCAGCGGTGACATCACCTATGCAGCTAGCGGCAGCAACAACACAGTCAACATCAGCCAGCTTGCCACAAGCGGAAACAAGACAGTCAGCAAGTATGCCGCACCAGCAACCAACCCCGTTATAGCACCCACGATTACCGAGTGTACGGTAAATCCGACCCTTACCGGTTGCAGCGCTGTACTTCCTTCGGTGGCAACCTGCACCAGTAACCTGGCAGCACCTGGATGCTCTGCTGTCCTGCCGTCCGTCGCTGTCTGCACCAG
>JANNQL010000050.1:0-2789 GCA_031400755.1 Pseudomonadota bacterium
GGGCCTGGGGCGTTTTCCGGATGGTACTGGACGGAGAAGGCCGGGTATTTTTTATGGCGCATCCCCTCTACGCTATTGTCATTCAAATTGATATGGGTCAGTTCAACTTGGCCGGGATCAAGGCTGCTCATGTCAACGCAAAAACCGTGATTTTGGGCGGTGATTTCAACCTTGCCGGTGATCAAGTCCTTGACCGGTTGGTTAGATCCGCGGTGTCCGAACTTCAACTTGTAGGTGTTGCCGCCATAGGCCAGGCCTAGGATTTGATGGCCCAGGCAGATGCCAAAGATAGGTTTTTTACCGAGCAGGGATTGAATCGTCTCCACCACCCCCGGAATACCGGCTGGATCGCCAGGGCCATTAGACAGAAAAATGCCGTCAGGGTTCATCTCCAGGATGTCGGCGGCCTTGGTTTGGGCAGGCACTACCTGGATCTGGCAGCCCCGCTCGGCGAGCAGGCGGAGTTGGTTGTACTTCAAGCCGTAGTCCAGGACGACAACCTTATATAGGCCAGCTTTGGCAGTCAAGAAGTCCGATCCAGGCGTTGGCCCTTGTTCTGACCAGCCATAGGCCTTGTCGCAGGTTACTCGACTTACCATGTCATGGCCAATCAGACCGGACCAGGATTTGGCCCTCTGCACTAGAGATTCAGGGTCAAGGTCAAGGGTCGACACGATGCCCTTCAGGGCGCCGGCCTGTCGAATATGTTTGGTGAGGGCGCGGGTATCGATCCCTTCCACCCCCAAGACCTGGTATTGCCGTAAAAAATCAGCCAGGGATGACTGCGAGCGGAAATTACTGGGTACGGCATTGTACTCCTTGACCAGAAGGGCCCCTGGATGGATGGCGGCGGACTCCATGTCCTCATCATTGACCCCATAGTTGCCGATCAGAGGGTAGGTCATGGTAACAATCTGGCCTTTATAGGAAGGGTCGGTCAGGATCTCCTGATAACCGGTCATGCCGGTGTTAAAAACAATCTCCCCGACTGCCTCGCCGGGCCCGGTGAACGATCTCCCTGTAAAGATCCTGCCGTCTTCAAGAGCAATAAGCGCTTTCATAGATTCTTCCATTGTATTTAATTGATGCATGTTGAGCTACAGTCAAGGAGTTGACAGATCATTTCCACTTGCTTGGTCGCTGCTCCATGCTGGGCCGATGCAACCGCAAGGGCTCGCTGTGCCGCTTGCTGGTATTTGTCTTGATGTTGGTGAAAATAACTTATTTTAACGATTAGTTCATGAATGTTATTAATAGGGTAACCGGCTTCTTGATTCTCTAGTAAAGCACGTGCATCATTAAAATCGTTCATATGGGGTCCGTAGAATGGGGGGGTGCCCCAAAGCGCCGGCTCCATAATATTATGACCGCCGCGTTTCACCAGGCTGCCGCCGCAAAAGACATAGGTGGCAACTGCGTAAAGTTTGGCTAATTCGCCCATCCGATCAATTAAAATTACTAGAGATGTCCGTTGGCTTTTTAAAACCTGGCTGAAGGTTTGAAAAGGAAGTTTTTTGCTAAGCCAATCCGTTTTTATCTGATCAAGGCGAGCAAGGTGTCTGGGTGCGATTATTAGCACGAGATTGGGTATTGTTGCGGCCAGGGCCTCGTGGGCAGTAAGCATGAGCGCTTCCTCTCCTGTATGGGTGCTACCGGCGAGCAGCACTGGCTGATTTTGTTCCAGGCCAAGCATCTCTTTATATTGCCGAGTAATTGACTCTCTAAGTGTGGCTCCGGACAGTCTTGGGTCGCACTCGTGGTTGGCGAGCAATGCCTCAATGCGCAGGTCATATTTGGCGTTGCCGTGGACTTTGATCTTGGTTGGATCAAAACCCAGTGCAACATAACGTTCGCGGTCAATAGTCTGGATAACTGAGGCCGAATTGAAGCAGCCTAAGACCTGGCTCATAAAACCGGTAATTTTTTGATACTTTCGAAAAGATTTTTCTGAAAGACGACCATTCAACAGTAAGGTCTTAACGCCATGAACTCTGGCCAAACGGAGCATGTTTGGCCAGAGTTCAGTTTCCAGGCAAATATAAACGGATGGTTTGAGCTTTCGGATAAAGCGCTCAACTACCCACGGCAGGTCAACAGGTGCGTACAGGCAAAGGGCCGTATGATTCAATTGCCGTATCGCTGACAAATGACCCTGTTCAGTAATAGTTGAAATAATGATATCTGCCCGGATTTCAAACTGAAGCAATAGCGAAATTAGGGCCTTGGCCGCTTGGATCTCACCCACTGAAGCGGCATGGAACCAGAGACGCTTTTTATGTTTCCAAGTATACTCTGGATTAAAAAAACCAAATCGTTGTGTCAGGCTGCTAAGGTGTTTCCTGGTAAGTAAGCAAAAGGGCACAAAAAAAGGCATGGCAACAATAACCAGCAGCCAGCCTAAAACGGTATACAGTTTGTAGTACAAAGAAGGACCCCAGGAACTTATGTTGCCATAAAATAAAGACCACTTAAAAAACTTGATAATTTAAACTGGAAACATGTGATTCGTCAACCTGAAATAACAAGATGTGAAAGGAGGCGGTAAAATGTCTGTCGTTGTTATGAAGAAGGCTGGAAAGGTTGTATACTTGAAGGTTGATAGCTGGTGGCTTAAAGAATGGTAACAAAAATGATTGACAAGGGGTATTGTGTAGACTAGATTGCCGCCTCCTGAACGGGACGCCACAGGCCGGGTGAGAAAGGAAGGAAGAGTAAAAAAAAGGTATTGACAGTCGGCGGTGGATTGAGTAAAAAGTCGGGATGCCCGGGCGAAAGAGCCTGGGGAGCTG
>JANNQL010000051.1:0-30920 GCA_031400755.1 Pseudomonadota bacterium
GGCAATCGCTCCCTGAGCGGGAAGGTGTACCCTGAGCGGAGTCGAAGGGGGCGTTGCCGCTTGGGGTGAGATAATTGGCTGGAAATAGTTTTAGGCACGATAATAAATTATATTTTTTTCCAGGAAAGTAGTTTACTTTCGCCAGTATTTTCAATAAGCATACGATAACGGTTGTTAGAAAACCAAGTCTTTTATTACTTTTGATGGAGAAGGGTTGATATAACGATGGGGCAGTGGCGGCAACTCCTCAAGAAAAGCATTGTTCATCCAGACCAACTGGCAGCCAGATTCCCAGGCAGCAGGGCCGGACTGGACGGAGTGGTCCAGCGCTATCCCATGCTGATCAACCCATATTACCTGGGGCTGATCAAGGAAGAAAATGATCCGATCTGGCGGCAGGCCGTGCCTGATGCCCGAGAGCTGACCGACACCGTCTGCCTTGAGGACCCTTTGGCCGAAGAAGACTTGAGCCCGGTCCCCAACCTGATCCACAAATATCCGGACCGGGCCTTGTTTCTGGTAAACAGTCAGTGCGCCATGTACTGCCGGTTCTGCACCCGAAAGCGGAAGGTCGGCACGGCGCGGATGATCATTAACGAGGCCTCCATCCGGGCCGGTCTCGACTATATCCGCCGGACCCCGGCCATCCGCGATGTCTTGATCTCGGGCGGCGATCCACTGCTCTTGCCGGACGACCGGATTGACCAGTTGCTTGCCGCCCTGCGCGCCATTCCTACGGTGGAGATCATCCGCATCGGCAGCCGGGTGCCCTGTGTCCTGCCCATGCGGGTGACAAGGTCGCTTACCGCCATCCTCAAACGCTATCATCCCCTCTATATAAACACCCATTTTAACCACCCGACCGAGTTGACCCCGGAGGCGGCTGCGGCCTGCAATCGACTGGCCGATGCCGGTATCCCCCTGGGCTGCCAGACCGTTCTCCTGCGCGGCGTCAATGATGACCCAAAAGTCATGCGGCGCCTGATGCAGGGACTCTTGCGCATCAGGGTCAAACCATACTATATATTTCAGACAGACATGACCCTGGGCACCAACCATTTTCGGACATCCATCGATAGCGGGCTATTGATCATGCGCTCTCTTATCGGCCATACCTCGGGGATGGCCGTCCCGACTTACGCGGTTGATGCCCCGGGCGGTGGCGGTAAAATCCCCTTGCTGCCGGACTATATTATTGACAAAGGGCCGACGGTGGTCTTTAAGAATTATTGCGGGACGGTTTGTTCTTATGAGGATGGGGGAGGATTGTAACGATGCAACCAGAGCCGATTGAATTCATCGATTTCGAGGCCTTGCGCAAGCATGTGGCCAATTATGAAGCGCTTTTTCATAAGTTGCTTGTATTGTTCTTGGAACAGGCGCCGCTTTGGATCAAGGATCTTGACGAGGCCTTTGCCAGTCAGGACCTTGCCCTTGTTCGGCAGATTTGTCACAAGATCAAGGGGGGCGCCGGTACGCTGCAGGCGCAGTTCATTATTGAGGCGGCCGCTGATCTGAGTCGCCATGCCGTTGACGGCGATTTGACCAAGGCCGAGGAGAGCAGGGCGCGGCTTGTGTCTGCCATTGACCGGACCATCGACTTTGTGCAGGCCTCAGGGCAAGTAAGTTTAAGTGCTTAAATGCTAGCGAAGGTCCACAGCGCCACGGTGGAAGGGGTCAATGGCCTGCTGGTTGAGGTCGAGGTCGATATTGCCTTTGGTCTGCCCACCTTTGCCACGGTGGGTTTGCCAGAGGCCGCAGTGCGGGAGAGCAAGGACCGGGTCAAGGCCGCCATCAAGAACAGTGGCTATGAGTTCCCGGCCCATCGGATTACGGTCAATCTGGCCCCGGCTGATCTGCGCAAGGCCGGTACCGGCTATGATCTGCCGATTGCAGTTGGCATTGTCGCGGCCAGTGGCCTGGTCCCGGACCTTAAATTAGCGCGCTACCTCCTGATCGGCGAGTTGTCACTCGACGGTCGGCTGAGGCCGGTGCCGGGGGTGTTGCCCGTTGCCCTTGCTGCCCGGCGGGCTGGGCTTGCCGGGGTGGTGGTGCCGGTGGAAAACGCCCGGGAGGCCGCAGTCGTCCAAGGCCTTGACGTGATTGCCGTGGCCCATCTGCATCAGGTGATTGAGTTTTTTGCAGGGATCATCGAGATTACCCCTGAGCAGGTTGATCTGGAGCGGTTTTTTGAAGGCGGCCAGCGTTTTGACAGCGATCTCTCCGAGGTCAAGGGCCAGGAGCATGCCAAGCGGGCCTTGGAGATTGCCGCCGCCGGCGGCCACAACCTCCTTTTTGAAGGTCCCCCAGGTAGCGGCAAGACCATGATGGCCCGCCGCCTGCCCTCCATCATGCCCGATCTGACCCTGGACGAGGCCCTGGAGACCACTGGCATTTACAGCGTGGCCGGCCTCCTCGGCAAGGAAGACGGTATCGTCTTGCAGCGGCCCTTTCGCGCCCCCCACCACAGCATCTCCGACGCCGGTCTGATCGGCGGCGGCCAAACTCCCAGACCAGGCGAGGTGTCGCTGGCCCATAACGGGGTCTTGTTCTTAGACGAACTGGCCGAGTTCAAGAAAAATATCCTCGAAGGTCTGCGTCAACCCCTGGAAGATGGCTCAGTGACCATCTCCCGGGCCTCAAGTTCGCTCAGTTTCCCGGCCAGTTTTATTTTGGTTGCCGCCTCCAATCCTTGCCCCTGTGGATTCTTGGGCGATCCGAATCACGAGTGCTCTTGCTCGCCAACCCAGATTCAACGCTACCGCAGCAGGATCTCCGGACCGCTCCTCGACCGTATCGATATGTATGTCGAGGTGGGGGCAGTGCCCGTCAAGGACCTCTCCGCCCAGGACGATGGCGAGTCCTCGGCCACGGTCAAGGCCCGGGTGGTTGGCGCCCGCGCCATTCAACGGCAGCGCTTTGCCGGCATCTCTCATGTCTACAGCAACAGCCAGATGCCGCCCAAGCTGATCAAGCGCTTCTGCGCCCTTGATTCGGCCTCGGAACAGTTGCTGGAGAAGGCGGTCGTGCGTTTGGGGCTCTCGGCCCGGGCCTTTCGCCGCATTCAAAAGATCGCCCGCACCATCGCTGACCTGGCCGGAGAGGACCTGATCCAGACCTCTAATGTTGCCGAGGCCATTCAGTACCGCCGGCTGGACCGGAAGAAAGCTGGGGGGCACCAATAGGGGCACCAATAACAGCGCTTTGACAATCCCATTCTATCCTGACTCACCCAGCCCAAGGCAACCTTGAATAATTGTTTTTTCGTCGCTCCCGCGAAGGCGGGAGCCCGTTAAAAACAAAAATCCGTCATGCCCATCTTCGTGGGCATGACGGATTTTTCAAGGTTCCCTCAACAAACACTATCAACCAAAAAAACTTGTCATCGATGACGCCAACCCGCTGAGGCGGGCGCCGGAGTTGTGAGGTTAAACAACAGCCTCGTCATCCAGAGGATTATGCAACACCGATGAGGTTGATATCGACGCCGCCGGTGACGCTATCAGAACCGATATCAAGTGCAAAGCGCGACTCAAACACATCGACATCCACCAGGTCCAGATCACCCTGAATCCTCAGCAGTGGCCCAAGACTAATGTCGATGCCAGGAATATCGATACTACCAAATGCGGGAATATTCAGAAGATTACCCAGCGGCAGCTTGACGCCCGCCGACACCCCGGCCTTTACCAAATCGAACACGTACCCCATACTCAGGCCGATTTCCGTGTCGTTGGAGAACATGGCGGTCGGCACGATATCCAGGGAGTAGCCAATGACGCCATCGTGATTCGCGTCATGGCTGCTGGCGTTTTCAATCAGCAAGTTGCCTGCGCCATTGGCGGTGAAGGTGCTCCAGAAGCCATCTTCCAGGGTCACCATGTACGACATGTCATCGATGGAGAGCGTGAACTCCTGCGAAAAGTCTACGGCGTCATGGACATCCAGGTCGGCGGCCTGGAAACCGATTTTGAAGTTGAGGTAATCGGCAATCTCTTTAGGCAGCTCGAATATTTCGCAAATTTCTTCCATGCCGATTGACAAATCATACGGATTGATCGTCGGAATGGCATTCGTAACGGCAATGGTAGATCCTGCGGCTACCGCATCGACGATGGCCTTGGCAATCTCATTAACAATGAAGGCGTAAGCCTGGTCGAGGTCGACCGACACCTTGATGACCGGCTCGCTTTCGTCGTAACCGGCGAAAAAGCCGAAGGATGCCGTATCGGCATTGATCGTCGACAGGTTGTCGGGGAAGGTGTTGACATGAATTAGTGATGTGGATGTTTCATCAGTCGCGTCGATCAGGAAGACCGGTACGCCATCACTTTGACCATCCAGCGTGTCGAGGATAGTCGCTGAGAAGGCTTGCAGCGCGTTATCCACGAGCTGTTCGAAGGTTTGGCCGCCGGTCAGGCTGCCGCTGATGCCAGCAAGCAGTTTCATCTCGGGGCTGTAGTCAATCTTTGCCTGCAGGAGGTTGAAGAGGCTGCCGGTGATTTCAGAGAAATCGACGCCGACCAGTCCCCCTTCCGTGAAATAATCCTGCGAATAGGTTTCGGCAACGCCTGCCGTCTGGACCGTCGGGAAGGCCAGTTCGATTTTGAGGATATCATCGGCGCCAACCAACCCAAGCAAGTAATTGATCCCCGGAACTTCAAACGGCCCGGCCAGGTCCCTGGCCGAATCGAAATCGATCAGCTCCAGTTCTCCTGAGTTCATATTCTGGATCATGTCCAGCACAGGAGAAATTGGCACTCCTGCCGGCACTTCCGGAATGGCACTGGTGGAGATCGTGGTGGTGATGTGGATGGGGGCTGTTGTCCCAGGCGTCAGGTCGAAAATCGTCTGCCCGGCAACTTTCAGGTGGCCATCGATTGTCAGGTCGAGATCGGCGCCGACATCGTACAGGATGGCGGCATGGAATTTGACATTCGGGCTGATCGTGTCGAAGGCGACGGTCGCGCCACTCGTCATGTTGGTCATCAGCGGGGTAATGGCCAGCATGTCCGTGGTCTGGTTGTACTGGGTTTTCGAGGTCAGCTGGTAATCGATATTGGTATCGACCGAGCCCGAGTCCAGAACAAAATCCACCTGCAGCCCTGCCTGGGCGAACAGGTCAGTCTGCACTTGCAGGTCGGCGTCAAAGTCCACCAAGGCCAACGCATCGTGGGCCAAATTGTAGCCCCCTTGAGCCAACAGGACGGCGCCATCGGCTCCGAACTTGACAGCTTGCGCCCCTACTACCGCGCCTTCGGCCAGGAGATGCTCAGCCCAGGCCAATCCAGAATCAAAGACGGTAACCGCATCGCCGTCGGCATGGGAACGGTCGGTGTAATAACCGGCCATGTGCATAGCGTTTTCCAAGTTGATCGCATTGTTATAGGCACTATTTTTCAAGCCTTCTGCCGCATTCTCTGCTTGTTCTATGGGCGTCAAAACATTTTTTGCCTCGTTGAAAACTGTAACGGCGGCATTATATAGGGGCCGCCCTGCTTCAAGTAAAAGCCACTCAGTGCCTTGCAACGTCCAAGCCGCCGCCGCAATACCCCACTTAAATGGATCACCAACGGGTATGCCCAAAATCCACACTATACTATCGTTAAATGCTTGATCGGCCGCCTGCCAGGTGTTGTAAGCGCTGTTGTAGGCACTTTCGAGACCAACAAAGATATCTCTGGCAAGATCAAAAACACCTTGGGCAATATCAAAAGTACCTTTAGCCACATTGTACGTTATGTTCGCCGCCTCATGGAGAATATTGGCAGCATCGAATGCTACCCAAGCATTCGCCACCCCGGCGGCATGATTATACCTAGCCCCGGTATCGGCATCCCAGGCATTTGCGGCTGCCAGCAGATTCGCCGCCTCTGTTTGTCCGGCTATAGCCAAATCCAAAGGCGCCTTGGCCACTTTCAGGGCCTCGGCAGATATCTCCTCGGAATCCAGGCTGATATCTGTGAGCGTAAACTCGCCGCTGCGCCAATAGTCGCCACCGCCTGCGACATCCGCCCACTGATCGTCCTGGGCATCCCATTGCACCGGTGCGCCGCCGATGAATGGGATGTATTCGTGCCAGCCGATGGAACTGGGACCATCAAAATTCCCCCACATGCTCTTGTCATTGGAATCAAAAGTGACCATCTCGGTCGACGAAGAAACGTCGTAGGAGAGATCAATCGCCTGGACACTTTGACCAATAACGCCAGATACTTCAGGTGTATTGTTTAAAATTTCTGCAAACTGATTCATTGCTGTGTTAGCGGTCGTAAACACTCCTTGTGCGACATTAAAATTTGAAGCAGCAGCATTGTATTGGGGCCTATATGCCTCAAGAACAGCAGATGCAGCTTGATCATTTTGCCAAGCAATTTGGCAATTGGCTTGCAACACAGGGAGCATAATCCAATTCCATTGGTTTATACTCAACTCATGATCAGCAGCGAGAAAAGCATTATGTGCATTGTTGTAATTAGTTGTAAGTGCGTTGAATTGAGCGCCCACGGGTTGGAAGGCAGCTTGGGCGATCGATAACGCATTCTGCGCCACCCCAAAAGCAGACTGGGCGGCAGCGAAATTAGCTGTGGCTATTTGATAGGCCGGATTAGCTATTACGCCGGTCGCGGTTACCGACAAATCCTGATGGACGTCCTGATTCTCCGCCAGGACTACCGTGAAAGAGTGGGTGCCCCCATAATTGTCAACCCCGGTGGTAACATCTTTGCCTTGTTGATCCAGGACAAGGGCGCCGCCCGGCAGGTTATCAAAGTTGAGGTCTACTCTTTCGGTATTGGCAGGTTGGCTAGTGATGATCAAGCGGACTTCATTGACGCGCGAACCGGCTGAGGTGGCGACCGAGAGGGACGGCGCATCGGTAATCCCCGCGATGGTGACCGTCAAGGATTGATCTACACTTGTCCCATGCTCATCGATGACCTGATAATTCAAGTGAAGAGTCTCCTGCTCCCCATTGTTCATGTCATCATAAAAATCAGGGTTGATGGTCATTGTGTTGCCATCGACCGACCAACCGCCCTTACCATCCACCTCTATGACACTGCCCGCCCGCAGGAGAGATCCACTGTCAACGTCAGCTGCACCGGCGAGCAAATCGATGGTATAGGGCCCCTGATCTTCATCGGTCGCGCTCGTTAAAGGCGCGGCCACGGTTGGCCCATCATTGCTGCCGGTGATGGTGAGGTTTGCGGTGCTCGTCGATTTTGCACCCTGCCCATCCTGCATCTCGTAGCTGAGCGAAACTGTCGCGGTGTCGCCTGCGGCCAGATGATCTAAGTCCGTGCCTGGGGTAAACAGCAGTTTGTTGTCCACCACGCTGGCCGAGCCTTGGCCGACTGGCGCAGCGGTCGAGTTCAAGGTGAAAACATGGCCGTCATCCAGGTCGGTGTCGTTGGCCAGGACGTCGATGGTCAGGGCCTCGTTTTCCATGCCGGCGGCCACATCAGCTACTGCTAGCGGACCGTCGTTGGTGCCAGTGATGGTCAGGTTTACAGTGCTTGTCGAGATCGCACCCTGCTCGTCCTGCATCTCGTAGCTGAGCGTCACTGTTTCGGTGACGCCTTGAGCCAGATGATCGAAGTCCGTGCCTGGGGCAAACAGCAGTTTGTTGTCCACCACGCTGGCCGTACCCTTGCCGTCCGGCGCAGTGGCCGAATTCAGCGTGAACACATGGTCGTCATCGATATCGATGTCGTTGGCCAGGACGTCGATGGTCAGGGCCTCGTTTTCGGTGGCGGCGGCCACATCAGCTACTGCTAGCGGGCCGTCGTTGGCGCCGGTGATGGTCAGGTTTACAGTACTTGTCGAGATCGCACCCTGCGCGTCCCGCATCTCGTAGCTGAGTGTCACTGTTTCGGTGTCGCCGGCGGCCAGATGGTCGAAGTCCGTGTCTGGGGTAAACAGCAGTTTGTTGTCCGCCACGCTGGCCGTGCCCTTGCCGTCCGGTGCAGTGGCCGAGTTCAGCGTGAACATATGGCCGTCATCCAGGTCGGTGTCGTTGGCCAGGACGTCGATGGTCAGGGCCTCATTTTCGGTGCCGGCGGCCACATCGGCCACTGCAAGCGGGCCGTCGTTGGTGCCGGTGATGGTAACTTCCACGGTGCTCGTCGATTTTGCACCCTGCTCGTCCTGCATCTCGTAGCTGAGCGTCACTGTTTCGGTGACGCCTTGGGCCAGATGATCGAAGTCCGTGCCTGGGGTAAACAGCAGTTTGTTGTCCGCCACTCTGGCAGCGCCCTTGCCGTCCGGCGCAGTGGCCGAGTTCAAGGTGAAAACATGGCTGTCATCGATATCGGTGTCGTTGGCCAGGACGTCGATGGTCAGGGCCTCGTTCTCGCTGCCGAAGGCCACATCGGCGATTGCTGCCGGACCATCGTTGGTGCCGGTGACGGTAAAAGTAATGGTGGTCGGAGTTTTTGTTATCCCGTCGGAAACAGCGTAGGAGACTATAACATTCGTAGTCGCATCCTGAGCCAGGTGATTGTAAGCGGCGTTATTAGGATCCAACGTAAAACTATGGGTCGCCTTGTCGTAGGTTACACCGGCCGGTAAATTTCTCGACACATCAACTACTTTCAGTCTTGTCCCGGTATCAACATCCGAGGCAGTCTTCAGGGCGTTTACGGTCACGCTGCTGCCGGCTTCGGTCGCATTCGCTGTCTGGGCGGATACCCGCGGGGCATCGTTTCTGCCCGCTATTTCCACGGTCGCGGTGGCCCAACTGAGCGTCCCGTTGCTCAAGCGAATCGCATAGGTAAACGTGTCATATCCAATGTGGGAATCGAAATCGTCACCACTGGAATCGTGGTTATCTGAGTCGTCGTCACTGGAATCGTCGGAATCGGAATCGTCAGACCTGGAATCGTCAGAATCGGAATCGTCGGACCTGGAGTCGTCGGAATCGGAATCGTCAGAATCGGAATCGTTTAATTCCGCCGTAAGAGACTGGAACGCTGACTTGAAAGCGTCCGTGTTCATGTTGTATGCAATTTTGCCGTCCGCCGTGATCGAGATTTCGGCGCCGTATTTACTAAGGTTGACAACCCCTACGACATCTTGGGTCAATAAATCTGCAGGTGTGTATTTTTTCGTAGTGGCAGAGGCGCTATCAGCGTTATCCAGAGAATACAGGGCCTTGGCTTTTCCGCCAAGATCATTGGCCATCACATCCAAGTATATGATATTGTTAGAGTCTTCGTTGAGGCCGGTAGAAGTGGACGCGAAAAAATCATCCTTGGCTTGAGGCGTGTTGCCGAACGAGACGGAATTTCCTTTGCTGTCCTTTGATGTGTTAGCCATTTTAATTCCTCATTTGTTGGGTGATAGTAGATATTCGTTTGTTTGCAGTCCCGGTAAGGCCCTGAAAACAAACCCCATGTCCGTTTGAAAATTGCACATTAGAAAAAGTTACTTACCAGACCGCCACCCACAGATTACCCACAGATTCAAATAAAGTGCAGTGACCCATAAAAAATCTGGTTACCCGTCTGACAGAAGTGAACAGATGGCGGTGGTTTCCGGGGAGGGCCCGATGCCGAGTTCGGCCCGTAACAGACTGCGGCAGCGATTGTATAGCGCCATTGCCTCCGCCCTTCTGCCCAGCTGCAGATTACAGAGGATGAGACGCTGATAGAACTCTTCGGCAAGATTGTCCGTGTCCAGCCCTTTTACGTAATGTTTGGCCGCATTTTCCCATTGTCCTGCCTGCTCATAATGACGGCCAAGCGCCAGCACGATACGGAGCAGCCTGTTTTTGAGATTCTCGCGTCTGGACACGACCCAGGACAGGCCGATGTCAGCAGCAAGAAAATGCCCTTTGTAGAGGCCGACAGCTGTCTCACAGGGTGGCGCAGTCTGGTCAGCCGGGGACTCCCGCATCTTGTCAAAGAGCTGCTCCAAGGCAAGGCTGTCCACCCAGCAGATAAGCTGGTTTACGCTCAGTTGTCTGGCCCTGTATATGATACAATCTTCTAAGCCGAGCAAGCGCCTCAGCCGGTTCAGCGTCGTCTCGAAGGATTTATGCGCCAGATCGCCGTCGGCATCGGGCCAGAGCGCGTCGGACAGCCGCTCTTCAGGCACATCCCTGCCGCCGAAAGAGATCAAGGCCTTGAGCAGGTTAAGCGGTTTCTGCTGCATCTTTCCAGAAAAGCTAAGAGGTTTGTCGTCTATGTGTATCTCAAATCTGCCGAGGGTGTAAATTTTTATAGGGTACGGCCAGTTTCCAAGGTCAAATGTCGAAACGCTCAAATTTTGAGGTTTGGGGGGAGGTAACAGAAGTTTTCTGATAAGCTCCTTTACGTATTCCTGCTCTATCCCTGCCTCAAGGGCCTTGGCGAAAAGGAATTGCATGACCGATGGCTGATAGAATTCGAGATGGACATAACCGTACCTCTTGCCCAGCGCGAGCCCCTGACGAAGCGAAGAAAGTCCTTCCTCCTCCTTGTCTTTATGCAGCAGAAAATAGGCCCTGATCAACAGGCTGTACCACTCCATGACATGGCTCTTCATCTCCAGACTTATATGATGCGCCGTCTGAATATAGGTCATGGCATCCTCTGGGCGTTCCTGCATAAATGCCGTCTGCGCCATGCCGATATTCCATAATGCCCGGTAATAGGGCGTTCCCATTTTTGCGACTTTGGCCGAGACTGCTTCTAGGTTTTCGGCGGCAAGGGAAGGGTTGCCGGCAAGGATTGCATACCATGCTGAATTAACGTGATAGAAGAAGGTGTCCAGGGTCTTCGACCTGTCAAGCAGGGAGGCAATCTGATTCTCTAGCGATTTCTCGGCAATCTCCATTTTGCCGGGCGCCATTTCCGATGCTGCCCTGAAGCTCCATAACAGGGAATCGAAGACATGCACGCCGCTCTGGTCGGAGATGGCAAGCCCCTCGGCCAGTGTATTCAAGGCGGAAGCATACTGTGCCGTCACCCAGTAGTGAATACCCTGCATCAATTTTATGCGAATGACTGCAAAGGGAGATGGTTGGTGCTGGCGGATTTCAGCGGCTGCCCTGATCAGCAGCACGGCATTCTTGTGATACTCGCCTTTCCATAAATAAAAAACGCTCATGCAAAATACGGTATCCATTTGAATAGCAAACGATGGGTTTTCCTGAAGCAACGCGGACACCCGCTCCAGCCATTCCTCTACCCATTGCGGCTGGTCGGTTTTTCTGAGGGTAAGCGCGAAAAGCATTCTGGATGAAACGATGAGGTCTATTTCCTGTGAGGGGAAGGCAGGACAGGTCTTTCTCAGGTCGTCGAAGACCGCTATCCAGTCGTCAAGATGGTCCCACTCGTCCTGTCCGAAGGCATAGGTATCGATAATGCCTGCCCAGGAAAGATAAATGCCAGAGGTGTCATTGATCGTCTTAAATGACGCAAAAGCCTTTTCCAGATAAATTCTGGTGCGGGGCATATCAAATGGAAACGAGCACATTCCGGTCCAGTATAAAAGCCACGGATTATCAAGAGCGATCTCGCCGGGGATGCCAGTCAGCCATTGGGAAAGGGTCTTATTCCTTCCCTGCGTCAGTAGTTCCCTGGCATGCCTGGTCACCATCTGGCCAAGCCCATGCCGGTCGCCGGCCTCGCGGTAGAGGCTGGCCGCCTCTTCTATCAATCCGGATTGCTCAAGGAGTTGGGCAGCCTCTTTTTGAATAAGCGCCAAGGCATCGGAAGAAAATGCAGTCTTTGCCCGGTTCAAAAGAAAATCTCGGAACAATGGATGGTACTTGTAACTCTGGCCGCTGCCGGCCAGTCTTTCCGTAAAAAAATGATGTCGGTTTAATGACGAAAGGATGTGTCCCGCGCTGCCGACCCCGGTCAACTTCTCTGCCAGATTGACGCTGAGCACGGGCAGAAAGGCGGTCTTCAGCAGGAAGTCCTGGACCTCTTTTTCTGTCTGGTTGAACAACTCACTGGCAAAATAATCAAATACCCGATCATACTCAAATTCCGCCGTCGGTCCTGTGTCTGGCCCGTTAAGCCTCGTCCTTTCGAGCAGCAGGATTATTCCCGCTGCCCATCCTTCTGTCTTTTCATGCATCGCTTTGAGGCAGCTATTGTCGAGCCTTGGAATTCGCCCATGCACAAGCTTCCGTGACTCTTCAAAAGTAAAACGGATGTCGCTAAAATGAAGCAGACCGATTTGACCGTTTGCCCGCAGACGGGCCAATGTTGAAGGGGGATCATTGCGGCTGATGACGATGGCGTGAACGCCTTGAGGAATACGGTCAAAACCGTTGGCGATCATGCCATGAAACGGAGAGTCGGCAGGCACTTCCTGGTAGTTGTCAAGGACGATAACAAAATCGTGATGCGCAAGGCTTGGTTCGTTACGGGGCGTCAGACGGTCATAGAGCGTCTCAAAATACCTTCTGGTAAAAGTGGGTATGCCGGCAAGATATTCCGGCGTCAGAAGCGGCAGGGGTTTCTTGTGCTGCGGCGCAGCCATCTTGGCCGCCAGCCCCATATAATAGAAAAATGTGGCGAGATCTGAGTCTCCCTCATCACATTGATACCAAAGGCTGGGGAGTTTGCTTGCGCCAAGATAACTGGATATAAGTGTTGTCTTGCCTGAGCCGGCAGGCGCGGATATCCAGGTGATGGGCTTTTCCATGGTCTTATCAAGAAGACTGAAGAGCCTTGGTCGCTGAATAAAATCTTGCGGCCCCGGACGGGCTATCTTCGCAGAATATAATGTTCTATTGGCCGGCATTAATTTTAATTAGGGCTTGAGCTTTTACTTAAAATAACGTCAGTTCATGAGGTTAGCTAAACTAAGCAACAGCAGCCTCGTAAATTGATGCAGTTACGGTGGGATCGCACGGGGGATTAATTTATGATCTTCATCGCTGATTTTATTGATCTTTTAGTGAATAAAACTATAGCAATAAACGGATGGCATTTCACGTTAAATATTATGAGGCATATTCGCGATGGCGAGCAGCGTCCATGCTACTGAGGGTGAGACTGCCGCTACTGCCAAGGTAGGGGCCGTGCAACGAGAGCGCTTTGCCGGTCTCGCCCATGTTTACAGTAACAGTCAGAGGCCTCCTGAGCCAATCAAAATTTAAACCTGCAAAAGCCCTGCACTGGTAACTATTCCCTTGATTTTCAATGAGATTATCGGGTAGGCTCATCCTGATGACGAGCTGTGTCGCCACCTGTAGCACATTTAGCACATAGTAACTGAGCGTGACAAGGCCTCAATAAAAGACCCGCTTTGGCTGCGATTGTTTTTTCTTGCCGGAGAAACAAATCTACAAAGACATCACCATCTACTGTTATTCAGTAGTGTCCGGTTAGGATTTTGCAGCAACGGCTCATGTACCCCAGAATCGCCACTTAGTACCCCTTCCCCCTGGTTTAGGGGGAAGGTTGGGATGGGGGTCTATCTCTGAGGCGTGCCCCCCACCCCGACCCTCCCCCCGAAAATCCCGGGGGGAGGGAGTTCCATGCAAGTCCTTAACCGGACAACACTGACTATTATTTTGTAACGGCCCCTAAGATCTTTTTTTCAAGGTAGTCATGGTACAGTCATCCTCCAGGACCGGTCGTGTTGTCTCCCCTTCCCTCCAAAAGGAAGAGGGGCCGCGTATCATTGCCTGCCACGAATGCGACTTCCTCCATACGGTCCATCCCCTTGGGCCACATGAAAAAGCCTGTTGCTCGCGATGCGGCGCCTTTCTCTACGAAGCTGTTCCCAAGGGCCTGGAAAGGGTCCTGGCCCTAAACCTGGGGGCCTTGATGCTCTTCTTCCTCGCCAACGCATACCCATTTCTTTCCCTCAAGTTGGGCGGCGTCACCGAAAAAAACCTCCTCTCCTCCGGTGCTTTCGTTCTTCAACGCCTGGGGATGGGAGAACTGGGGGTATTGGTCTTTTTGACCAGCGTCCTCTTTCCCTTCCTGACCATTTCCGGCACCCTCTTGATCATGATTACCTTGAAAATTGGGGGAAGACCCCGATGGACCGGCCCGGTATTCAGGATGGTCAAGGCCCTGACGCCCTGGAGCCTCCCAGCAGTCTTCGGGCTTGGGGTATTGATCTCTTTCGTGAAACTGAAAGATATGGCCACGGTCATCCCCGGCGTTGCCCTCCTCTGTTTCGCCTTATTGGTGCTGTTGTTCGCGGCAACAAATTCCAACTTCGATCCGGGGGTCATTTGGCCTAAGGGACGTGTACTCCCTCCTGGCACGAAGATAGGAGAGACGGCCCTTGAAAGTGGACTGCTTCATTGTCACAACTGTTCCTATCTCCTCCTTGAGGATGAACTTTCTTTAAAAAATTCGTACCGCTGTCCCCGCTGCACCACCCCCCTGCACTGGCGGAAGGCCGAAAGTAACGAGCGTACGCTGGCCTATTGCCTTGGGGCGCTCGTCCTCCTCATCCCCGCCAACATCTATCCGGTCATGACCGTCATCCAGCTTGGCAAGGGGGCACCCAACACCATCATCTCCGGAATCATCCACCTGATCGACAGTGGCATGTGGATTCTGGCCCTGATCGTCTTTTTTGCGAGTTTCGTGGTGCCGATCTTTAAACTGACGGTCATGGGCTTCCTCCTCCTGTCGGTCCGGAGGCAATCCTCCTGGCGCCCCAAGGACCGTACTTTCCTTTTTCGCGTGACTGAACTGGTAGGCCCCTGGTCCATGGTGGACATCTATGTGGTAGCCATCCTTTCCGCCCTGGTTAGGTTCGAGGCCCTGGCCAACATTAGCCCCGGTTTGGGGGCGATCTTTTTTGCCGGTGCAGTGGTCTTGACCCTATTCGCCGCACAGAGTTTCGACTCCCGGTTAATCTGGGACAACAGGGAAGAACGGGCATGAACGAAAACAATGGGCAGACACCCTCCACCCGCCGCCACGAGGGGACTTTTTCCCCTCCCCCGCCGAAGGTGGTCCGCCAGACAGGTCTTTCCCTGGTCTGGTTGGTCCCGATCATTACCCTCTTGATTGGCGGATGGCTGATCTACAAGACCGTTTCCGAAAAAGGCCCGCAAATTACCATCACCTTCAAAACCGCAGAAGGGATCGAAGCGGGCAAGACCAAAGTCAAATACAAGGATTTGGAGATCGGCATGGTGAAGTCCGCCTCTTTCAGTCCCGACTTCACCAACGTCAAACTCCAAGTGGATATGACCAAGGAGGCCAGCCCGTTCTTAAGGAGGAATACCCGGTTCTGGGTGGTCAAACCCCGCCTGAGCCTGCGCGGGCTGACCGGACTCAGCACCCTGGTTACCGGCGCCTATATCGAGATCGAGCCAGGTCAGGGAACGGCCCAGGACCATTTCCTGGGCCTGGACTCCCCCCCAGTCGTCAATGCGGACGTGTCAGGTAAGAAGATCACCCTGCTTACGAAGAAACTCACCTCTGTCGATGTGGGGTCTCCCATCTACTATCAGGGATTACGGGCCGGAGAAGTGATGGGATACGAATTGGAGAGCGACCAGAAAAGTATCCTCATCTACGCCTTCATAAAATCTCCCTTCGACGACCTGGTGCAGGGTAACACCAGGTTTTGGAACACCAGCGGTCTGGATTTTGCCGTCGGCTCCGAAGGGGTAAACGTACACACCGACTCGATCGAGTCCCTCCTCTTTGGCGGCATAGCCTTCGATACGCCGGACACCCTGGAAAGCACCAAAGAGGATGCCGACGGACTTGTCTACACCCTCTACGACAACTATAAAAGTCTCCGGGAGCAATCTTTCACCAAAAAGATCCCCTTTGTCCTCTTCTTTAACGGTTCGGTCCGGGGGCTTAAAGCAGGCGCCCCGGTGGAACTGAGAGGAATCAGGATCGGCACCGTCGCCGATATCCGTATCGAATTAGCCACATCGGGAAAAGAATTTCTCATCCCGGTACTGATCGAAGTGGAACCGGAACGCTTTATCGGGACCACGGAAGGCCCAGAAAAAAAGCGGGACGGAAAACACCTCTCCCCTTACGACATCTTCAAAAACCTCGTGGAGAGGGGGCTGCGCGCCCGCCTGCAGGTGGGAAGCTATGTCACGGGACAGCTCTTCGTCGAACTGGACATGCACCCCGGCACCCCAATCCGGTTGGCCTCGAAAGAAGGACGTTATCCAGAACTTCCCACCGTACCCGGCACTTTGGAGCAGATCTCCTCCTCGGTGGGCCATCTCCTCGACACCCTCGACAATATGGAGTTGGATAAAGTGAGTGCGGACTTACGGGAATCGCTGGCCGGATTCAAAAAGGCCCTTGCCACCTTCGATAATCAAGTGGGGCCTGTTTCCGAAAACGTCGGCAAAACTCTGGAGGCCGGACAAAAGACGATAAAGAAACTCGAGGAGACCTTGTCCCTGGCCAACGACGTCCTGAAGACCGATTCCCCCCTCCAGAACCGGTTGGTCCTGATGACCGACGAGTTGGCCGAAACCGCCCGCTCTATCCGCATTTTTATGGACCTCCTGGAAAGAAACCCCAACTCCATTATTTTCGGTAAACCGACCTCGGGAGAGAGACAATGAAAATATGTTACCGGTCACGAATGTTGGTCGTTCTCGGGTCATTTCTGGCCGGAGGGTTCCTCTTCTCGGGTTGCGTTTCGGGGCGCGCCCATGTCACGCACTTTTTTACCATGGATGCCCTTGCCATTCCCCAACAAGAGACCGCCAGCAGAAAAGACGCTAGCTCAGGCAAGCCCATTTCCGTGGGAGTGGCGGCCATTCGCCTGCCCCAGTATCTTGAACGACCGCAAATCGTCACCCGGGGGAGCGGCAACCGTCTCTATCTTTCCGAGTTCAACCAGTGGGGCGGCAATCTGCAAAAGGACCTGATGCGGACCATGGCCTTAAATTTCTCCCTTCTCCTCTCCACGCCCCAAGTCTCCATCACCCCCTATCCTCCCCCCATCCCACCGGACTACCGGGTTGAGGTGGAGGTCATGCGTTTTGAAAAAGAAGAAGAGGGCGGAGAAGTCACCCTGCTGGCCCAATGGCGTCTGCTGGAGAAAGAGGAAAAGGAGGCGGTTGCCACCCAGATGACCACACTCCGGGGAATGCCGCCCAAGTCCGCCGGTGAATACGAAGGCACCGTCGCTACCATGAGCAGGCTCTGGGGTGAATTAAGCACCCTCATCGCCGAGGCGATAAAGAAGAACGCTCGGGGCCGTTGATCATGATGGCGTCTGTGGGGTACGGGGACTACTTGATACAGAAAACGCTACTGACTTTTTGCGAGATTATCATCTTTTTGGCGTTTTCCTTCCTTTCCCCTTTTCCTACTTCAGCGTTGGAGCAACCGACAGGGGAAGAGATCATCCGGGAGGCCGTGCTGCGCCATGAAACCTATAGCAGCCTGTGCGAAGACCTGACGATGGTCCTGACCGGCCCCCAGGGGGAACGGAGCGTCAGGGAACTGAAGAGTTTTTTAAGGCAAACCCCTGAAGGAGGCGCCCATTACCTGCTGGTGATCGACGCCCCCACCGAGCTTTCAGGGGTCTCGCTTTTGGTCCGCCGCCTGCCCTCGGGAAAGACGGAAAGCTCCTTGTACCTTCCGGCTTTCGGGAAGGAGATGAAGGGGAAAACGGAAGGAGGAGGAAGCCTTTTTCTCGATACCGATTTCACCCCCCTTGATTTTATTGGGGAAAAGTTAGCAGATTTCAATTACCTGCGGGGTGAAGATGCAAGGACCGACCTGGTCGATTATTGGGTAATCGAAGCCTTGCCGCGTCTGGATGAAATCGCCAGGAAAACCGGTTACGGAAAGAGAAAGATCTTCGTCCGCAGAGATAATTTCTTTATCGCCCGAATCGACTATATAGACCGGCACGGGCGTCTCATCAAGCGCCAGACCCGTCACGACCTGAAACGGATCGAGGGGGAAACCTGGCAATCGAACATGGTGCTCATGGAGGGTCTCGTCTCCCCTCATCAAACCCTGCTCAAGAGGAACCGCAAGGTATTCGCGGAAGATTGCGCCCCTGAGGATATTTTTACCCCCGAGAGAATTTTTTCCAACCCCCATCGTGCGGAGGGGAAAGGACCCGAGGAGGAAGCGGGGGATACACAGAAAGAAGCTGAAGGAACGCCTTAGGGCTACAAGTCCCTAATTGAAGAGCCTCTTGCAAAAAGAGAAAAAGCCGTCAGTAAAGCCGTCATTCCGGCACTCTGTTCAGTCCCCGCTTGACGGGGGTGTTGTTAGCCGGAATCTCGATCTTACTGCCGTGATGGAACTGGATCCCCGCTGACAGCATGCGGGGATGACGGCCATTTTGCAAGAGCCTCTTAGGAATAGGCCCAGGGGATCGTTATTTCACCAACGACACCGCAACATGCCGGGACCATCGTCAACAATTAGTCGGAGTTCAGGATGAACTGGAATTATCGAGGGTTTTCTTTTTTCTTCCTGCTGGCAGTTTCTCTGCTCACGGGATTCGGACTGCCGCATCTCCGGACAGACACCACCTCTTTCAGCCTGATCTCTCAATTCGATCCGGATCGGGACGCCTTAGAACAAGTCCTTAAGGAGTTCGGCGCCGACAAGCGTACCAGGATTTACCTCCGGGACGACAAGCTCTGGACCGAAGCCAAGCTGCTTTTGCTGAGAGAACTACACACGGAGCTTGAGGGACTCGACTTCGTGGAGAGGGTTGACGATCTCTTCACCCATCGGCTGATACGGGGCAAAGGCGGAGAGCTGGAAACCGGGGAGATCCTTCCCGGCATCCCGCAGGAGAAAGGGGAACTGGAGAAGATTCGCGACAAGGCGGTCAACGACCCCCTGGTCGCAGGAAGCCTCCTTTCCCGGGACGGAAAGTGGACTGCTTTGACCCTCTCCCTCAAGGAGGAAAAGGAAGGGAAAGGCATAAATAATAAAAGGCAGACAGCTCTAGAAGACCTTGTGACCGCCCATCGTAAAGACTTCCAGGAGATTTTCGAGATCGGCCCGCAAAGGTTAGACGCGGAATTCCATGAGGCACTGGTCAAGGACTGCCTCCTGTTGGGCCCGGCTTTCGCCCTGTTGGTTTCCCTTACGGTTTTGCTCCTTTTACGCTGCTGGGCGTCGGCGCTGGTGCCCTTGGCAACAGCCGGCCTGGCCCTTCTCTGGACTTTCGGGGCCATGGGCTGGGCCGGCATCCCCCTGACCATTTCCGGGGCAATGCTTCCCCCCTTTGTTATTTGCTTTGCCTTCATCTCCGGAGTCCATGTGGTCTTCGTATGCCGGCAGACGAAACAAAGGGACCGTTCCCCCCTGGGGGCGCGGTCCGTGATGAAGTTAGTAGGAATCAACTTCTTCACGGTGATTGTAATGGCGACCGGACTCTCGGCCTACGCGGCCACCGGCATCGAATTCATCAAAGGGTTCGCCCTGGCCGCCATCTTTGCCGGACTGGCCAACGGGGTTGCCCTCTTGATGGTCTTACCTCATGTCCTTTACTTTGTTGAATCCCGTAAGTCAGGGGACTGCAAAGCGCCTTCCGGGAAGAACGAGGCTGACGCTCCAGGGAAACTCCTGAAACTTACCATCAGTTCCCCTGCCTCCACCGTGGCCATTGTCCTCTTTTTTACGGCTTTTTCCCTCTATCAGGGGGCAAGGCTCACCGCTTCGGCGGACCCCACCAGTTACTTCAGGGCCTCAAGCCCCCTTCTTAGGCAAATAAAAGAACTGAAGGAGGCCATGTCGGGGACCAAAACTTTCCGGATCACTCTCTCGTCTGACAAAGAGAATGCCTTTCTTGAACCACGGAATATCGAGCGCCTCACGATCATTCAGAAGTTTCTGGAAAAGCAGGGAATGTTCGCAAGCAGCACCTCCCTGGCAGATCTTCTCTCCCTGGCCAATCGGGAATTCTTGGGGGGGAGTCAAAAACACTACCTGCCCCCCAAGAAAAAGGAGCTTATCGCCCAGTACCTTTTGCTCTTCAACCGGCAGGAACTCTCGGATTACGCCAGCCACGACTTGCGGCGGGCCACCATCCTGGTCCGCCACGAGATTGCCGGTTCCGAGTTGCTGAACGACTATGTAAAGGAATTGAAAAACGTGATCTCCAACGTGGCTGGAGTGGACATGAAAGCTTCTGTCACAGGAGAAAACCTGATGGAAAACGCCGGGGCAACTTTACTTCATAGGGCCTGGGGACGTTCTCTCCTGCTTCAAGGCGCTGTGGTTCTCCTTATGGTTTCGTTGATGTTCACCTCACCCTTTGGCGGGGTCGCCGCGCTTACCCTGTCGGTCATTCCGATGATCACGACACTGGGATTAATGGGCGCCACTCAAGTCCCCCTCAACATAGGGACCGCCATGGTCTTCATCGTCACCTTCGGTTTTATCCTGAACGGGACGCTCCATCTGTTCAGTCGTTACTGCGACCTGTGCAGGACTACGCCTGATTACTCCCTGGCGGTCTTAAAGTCACTCCGGGAAGAAACCTTGCCGATGGGGGTAACGGCCATCGCCCTGATTGCCGGTTTTTTTCTCCTGGTTTTTTCTAATTTTTCATTTGTGGCCCAGATGGGCCTTTTTGCAGCAGCCGGTCTCGTCTTTTCCGTGCTGACGTTATTTTGGGTAGCCCCCCTGGTCCTGTCCCGAATCCGGCTGGTTGGGCTGTATGAAATTCTGCAGATGTCGGTCAAGAAGGGCCCTCTTGAAAAAAGCTCATTGTTCAAGGGGATGACCAGGTATCAAATCAAAAAAGCCATCCTGATCTCGGAACTTCACGAGTTTGAACCGGGAATGCTCCTCGTTGAACAGGGAAGCATCGGCAGGAGCATGTTTCTGATCCTCGAAGGGGAAGCGGAGGTTGTCCTCCAACGAGGAGGAGAACTCGAAGAACGACGCCTGGCAATCCTCGAACCGGGACAGGTTTTCGGTGAAATCGGATATGTCATGGAAAACAAAAGATCAGCCGACGTCCGGGCCATGACCCGGGTGCATGCGCTTCGGTTCGACTACGAACAAATGAAAAACGATTTGAAATTCTTCCCCTTTATCGTTGCAAAAATAAACTTCAACATGTGCCGCATCATGGGCGAACGGTTGGCAGGGGCCGTCGACACCTTGACCAATTACGAAGACCGGAAGTAAACGGCAATAGCCTCAATCGAATGAGCCTCTTGCAAAAAGAGAAAAAACCGTCATTCCCGCATGGTCCTAGCGGGAATCCATTTTGTAACCCCTTGATAAGACTGGATCCCCGACAAAAGCATTCGGGGATGACGGTCATTTTGCAAGAGGCTCGAATTCGAGGATTTTTTTCACCTGCACAGTAATAGTTCTTTTACGGGTTTATCAACTGTGATAATATCACAAAAAAATCGTCACCGCCGCTTTCGCTGGGATGACGATTTTTTGTGGGACCATCAACTTGCCAGCCTGAAAAAAAATAAGTCCGGACGCCGCCCATAATGGGCAAGAACAATTATCTGACGGGGGAATCGCGTATGAGGAAAATGTTGATAAGACAAGCACTGCTGCTCACTATGGGGGTGAGTCCAGCGTTGGCTTTGGTTGGCGGCGGTGACATTCACCTGTCTACCAAGGGTGGAGATGTCCTTTTCAGCCACAATGGCCATGTGGCCGTGGCCGGACTCAAGTGCCAACAATGCCATCCCGCCCTCTTTACCAGCCCCAAGCAGCATAAAGCGGCGACCATGAAGGCGATGGAGACCGGCAAGTCCTGCGGGTCCTGTCATGACGGCAAAACTGCGTTCAGTGTGAAAGGCGATTGCGCCAAGTGCCACAAACAATAGAGGAGAAGGACATGCAGAAAGACATTTTGCTTACCATGCAGGAGGATCTGGAGCGGGCCCTCCTGAAGCCTGCCGAAAAGCGGCGCTGGGCCATGCTGATTGACCTGCGCAAGTGCGTCGGCTGTCACGCCTGCACTATCGGCTGTGTTTCCGAAAATAAGTTACCACCGAAGATGGCCTACCGGCCAGTGTACGAGTACGAACAAGGCGCCTATCCCAAAATTTCACGCACCTTCCTGCCGCGTCCGTGCATGCAGTGCGACAACCCGCCCTGCGTCAAGGCCTGCCCGGTGAAAGGGCCGCAGGGGGCGACCTGGAAGGAGACCATGGGCGATGCCGCAGGCGTGGTCAGGATAAACTACGCCAAGTGCATCGGCTGTGGCCAGTGTGTGCCGGCCTGTCCCTATCAGGCCCGCGCCTTGGACGAAGGACACTTCCACACCGAGGGCACGCCGGAACTGATGAAGTACGAATCCATGCCTTCTTTTGAATATTTCCAGAAAAACCAGCGCATTGGCAAGAATCAGCCGGTCGGCAACGCCCGTAAGTGCCATTTCTGTGTTCATCGGCTGGCCGTTGGCCAACTCCCCATGTGTATCACCACTTGCATCGGCCGGGCCGGCTATTTCGGTGATGAGAATGACCAGGAGAGTCTGATCGCCCAAGTGAAGAAAGGGGCCAAGATCCAGATCCTCAAAAAAGGGGCGGGCACCAAACCCCGTGTCTATTACATTGCCAATGAAAAGCTGGAGGTGCTTTATGGTTAAGAAATCGGTTTCCACTCTGCCTGGCGACCTTATAAACAAAGAAGTAAGCCGCCGTGACTTCCTGAAGACCAGCGCCCTCATCGGCTGCGGCGCCCTGGTCGCCTCCCAGCTTGATTTTGCCAGGGGCTTGATCGCCCGGGTGGAGGCAGGCGAGCTGACCCATGCCGAGGCCTATGAGTTGCTCAAGGCCGAGAACACCCTCTACACCGTTTGCCTCAACTGCAACACCGGTTGCGGCATTAAAGTTAAAATCCTGGATGGCGTGGCGGTCAAGATCGACGGCAACCCTTACAACCCCTGGACCTTGAACCCCCATCTGCCCATGTCCGAGGAGCTGACCAAGGCGGTCAAGGTCGATGGCGCCATCTGTCCCAAGGGGCAGGCTGGTCACCAGGAGGCCTATGACCCCTATCGTGTCCGTAAGGTGTTGAAAAGGGCCGGCAAACGTGGCGAAGGCAAGTGGGTGAGCGTCCCCTTCACTCAGGCCATCAGCGAGATCGTGGGCGGCGGGCTGCTGTTCAAGGATGTGCCTGGCGAAGAGACCCGGCAGGTCACTGGCTTGAAAGAGATCTATGTCCTGAAGGACGCCAAGGTCTATGAGGACATGGCCAAGGATGTCGCTGCGCTCCGCAAGCTCAAGAAACCAGAAGAAAAGACCAAGGCTGTTGCGGATTTCAAGACCAAGTACGCCGCCGACCTCGACAAGCTGATCGACCCGGAACATCCGGACTTCGGCCCCAAGAACAACCAGTTCGTCTACATGTGGGGCCGTAAAAAGGGCGGCCGTTCCGACTTTTCCAAACGCTTCTACGAGACCTTCGGCACAGTGAACGGCCATGGCCACACCACGGTCTGTCAGGGTTCTCTCTACTTCGCCTCCAAGGCCTTGAGCGAGCAGTATGTGGGCAACACCTTCAAGGACGGCCAGAAGTTTTACTGGCAGGCCGACCAGGAAAACGCCGAGTACATCCTCTTTGTCGGCGCCAACCTGTTCGACGCTAATTACGGGCCATCCAACCGTACCCCCCGCATTACCCAGCGGCTGGTGGACGGCACCCTGAAAATCGACGTGGTTGACCCCCGTTTCTCCAAACTGGCCAGTAAGGCCAACCGCTGGCTGCCGGTCAAACCAGGCGCCGATGCCGCACTCGCCATGGGTATGGTCCGCTGGATCATGGAAAACAAGCGCTTTGACGCCAAGTATTTGAGTAACGCCAACAAGGCGGCGGCAACGGCCGACAAGGAAACCACCTGGTGCAATGCCTCCTGGCTGGTAAAGCTGGACAAGGACGGCAAACCTGGCGCCTTGCTGCGGGCCCATGAGATTGGCCTGAAAGACAAGGAGACCAGAAAAGACAAGGATGGCAAGGAGTTCGAGTTTGAGTACCTGGTGGCCATGAAGGACGGCCAGCCGGTGGCCTTCGAACCCGACGACGAGAAAGAGGCGGTGAAGGGTGAGCTGTTTGTCACTGCCGAATTGAAAGACAAGGAAGGCAAGCCGATCCCGGTCAAATCCAGTCTGCAGCTGCTCCTGGAGACCAGCCAGGAAAAAACCATTGCCCAGTACGCCGAGATCTGCGGCCTTGAGGAACAGGTCATCACCGATGTGGCCAAGGAGTTCACCAGCCACGGCAAGAAGGCCTGTGTCGACATGCATCGCGGCCCGGCCCAGCATACCAATGGTTTCTACAACATCACCTCGCTGATGTACCTGAACCTGTTGGTCGGCAACTTCGACTGGAAAGGCGGCATGATGGCCTTTTCCGCCTACAACACCGACGGCACCAAGACCGACAAGCAGCCCTTCAACATGAAGAAGCTGAGCCCCAAGGCGGGCAAGCCCTTCGGCCTCTCCATCATCCGTCATGACGCCAAATACGAGGAGAGCACCATCTTTGCCGACTATCCGGCCAAGCGCAACTGGTGGCCGCTGTCCTCCGACGTCTATGAGGAGATCATCCCCTCCTGCGCCGACGCCTATCCCTATTCGATCAAGGCCCTGTTCAGCTATATGGGGGCGCCGACCTATGCCTTGCCGGCCGGTCAAACCAACATCGAGGCCCTGGCCAATCTGGAGAGGATTCCGCTCTACTTTACCAGCGATATCGTCATCGGCTCTACCTCCATGTATGCCGACTATATCTTTCCCGACCTTCATTACCTGGAGCGTTGGGAGTTTCACGGCTCGCACCCCAATATGCCGATCAAGGTGCAGCCGATCCGTCAACCGGTGATTGCCGCGCCTGTGCAGCTGGTCAAGGTCTTCGGCGAGGAACAGCCGATCAGCTACGAGACCGTCTGGCTGGCGCTGGCTGAGCAACTGGGGTTGCCGGGCTTTGGCCCCAACGGCTTTGGCGAGGGCCAACCCTTGGGCCGACCGGATGATTTGTATATCCGCATGGTGGCCAATATCGCCACCGACGGCAAGGAACCGGTCCCCGATGCCAGCCAGGCCGAGATCGACCTGTTTATGAAATCACGCCAGCACCTGCCCAAGTCGGTGTTCGATGCCGAGCGCTGGCAGAAGATCGCCGGTGCTGTCTGGCCCAAAGTGGTTTATGTGCTGAACCGGGGGGGCCGCTTCGACACCCAGGAGCAGGGGTGGAAGGACGACCATGTGGCCAACAAGTACGGCAAGTACATCAACCTCTATGAAGAGAAGACCTATAAGTGCAAGGACGCCTTCACCGGCAAGCACTTCCACGGCATCGCCCGCTATGTGCCGATCTGCAACACACTCGGTGAAGAGCCGAAGGCGTTTAGCAACGGCTACGACCTGCAGATGATCACCCAGCGGGATGTGCGTATGACCAAGAGCCGGACTATCGCCAGTCAGTACCTTACCGACTCCATGCCGGAGAACAGTGTCATCATCCATACCAGTGATGCCGGACGCCTGGGGCTGAAGACCGGTGACCAGGTCAGGATAAGTTCCGCCACCAACCCTAAAGGCGAGTGGAATCTGTTAAACGGCAACAAAAAGGCGATGGCAGGCAAGGTGCAGGTCACCGAGACCATCCGGCCCGGCATCATCACCTTTACCATTGGCCATGGCCATTGGGCCACCGGCGCCAACGATGTCACCATCGACGGCAAGGTGATCAAGGGTGACCCGCGCCGCGCTGCCGGTTTTAATGCCAACGCCGCCATGTGGATTGACCCGCACCTGAAGAACACCTGTATGATCGACAAGGTGGGCGGCAGTGTGTCGTTTTATGACACCAAGGTGAAGTTGGAACGGGTGTAAAGCCCAGAAAAAATACTGTTGGTAAGGAGGGGCTGATTTTGTTCTCCTTAGGGACTTGGAAGTTATACAAATACCGTTTATCTTTGCCGTCATTCCCGCATGGTTCAAGCCGGGAATCCAGAGGAGAACCTGGATTCCCGCTCAAAAGCATTGCGGGAATGACGGAGCTTCGTGACTTGGCAAACGGTATATCAACAATTACTGAGTCCCTTAAAGGAAAGGACGAAAAAGCGACCCCAAACACATACTATTGAAACACTCCGAGCCTAAAAGCCTACGTCACGGCGCTACGTGATATGGTTTGCGGCCGCCAGGGTGAGGTTGGAAACGACCTCGCCTCCCCGTACATTTGGAAAGGAGCTCATCATGACAGCGCAACACTGGGGGACCCTCAACTCCCGTTCTCTGCCCCACCGATCCGACGGCCTGATTGACAATCATGGCCGTCGGATCACCTATCTTCGCCTGGCCATCACCGACCGCTGCAACCTGCGTTGTCGGTATTGCATGCCGGAGGGCGGGGTAGATTTTGTGCCCCACGCCGAAATTCTCTCCTTTGAAGAACTCGAACGTCTGGTCCGGCTGCTGTCGGCCTTGGGAATCTCCAAGGTCCGCATCACCGGCGGCGAGCCCTTTGTCCGCCACGGGCTTCTTCCCTTCCTGCAAACCCTGAAAAGCATCGACTCCGTTCGTTCCCTGCATATCACCACCAACGGCGTGGAAACCGCCCGTCATCTCGATGCCCTTGCTGATTTAGGCCTAAACGGCATCAACCTCAGCCTTGACACCATAGACCGTGGCCGTTTCTGGCAGATCACCCGGCGGGACCACCTGAAACAGGTGCTGAGCACCATCGACGGCTGCCTCAGTAGACGCCTGCCACTTAAACTCAACGCCGTGGTGCTTGAAGATACCTCGGATGCCGAGATCATGGCCTTGGCTGATCTCCCCAGGCGCCATCCGCTGTCCTTGCGCTTTATCGAGAAGATGCCGTTTTCGGGGGGCGTGGCCGGCAAGCCGCGGGCTTTGATGCCGCTGCGGAACCGGTTGCACGCCTTGTTTCCTGAGCTGGTGCCGGTGGTGGCGGGCACGCCGGCAACCGCACGATTATACGCTGTCCCCGGCTTTGTCGGAACGATCGGCCTGATTGAAGGGAACTCCCGCCGCTTCTGCGCCACCTGCAACAAGATTCGGATCACGCCGGTGGGCATGTTGAAGACCTGTCTCTACGACAACGGCGTTTTTGACCTGAAAGGTCTGTTGCGAGGCGGGGCCGATGATCGCGAGATCAGCGAAGCGGTCATTGTTGCTGTCAGCCGCCGTTATCGGGACGGCCTGGAGACAGCGGAGAACTGCGCCCGATTTACCGACCCCACCATGGCCAGCATAGGGGGGTAATGGGGCAGAATTCCAGTAGGTCGGGTTAGCGCAGCGTAACCCGACAAAACAGGTGGAAAAAATCTTCTGCCGTCGGGTTACGCGAAAAAAACGCTAACCCGACCTACAAACTGGTTGCGGGAAATCCGCGAAATATCTGCAATGCTTGTTGGTCTCATTAAGGCGAAACAAAAACATAAGGTACCATAAACTCTGAACCCTGTTACCTGTTACCGCCCCCTGTTAAAGGAGTATTTTATGATCGATGTAAGTCCCAAGTTCCATACCCTGCGCTACGCCCTGGCCGAGGGTTTTTTGTACGGCAACCCCGAGGTCTTGCGCCGGGTCTTCGCCAGGACCGTGCCCAAGGGTGATGTTATTGAGGTGGCCCGGGCCGCCGGCATCTTGGCTGCCAAGCGCTGCAGCGATTTTATTGTCTTCTGCCACCCCATCCCGCTTGACTTTGTTGAGGTGAGGCTTGAAGAGCACGACAAGGGCATCCGGGTCTCGGCTGAAGTCCGGTCGGTCTGGAAGACCGGGGTGGAGGTCGAGGCCGTCACCGCCGTCACCGGCGCCCTCCTGAATGCCTACGACATGCTGAAACCCCTGGACCAGAATCTCTCTTTCGGTGAGATACGGGTGGTGAAGAAGAAAGGCGGCAAGAGCGATTTCTCAGACCGTTTTCCCGTTCCCATCAAGACGGCAATCCTGGTGATGTCTGATTCCACCCACGCCGGCAAGCGAGAGGACAAGTCAGGCCGAGTGATCGCCGAATTCTTGACCTGTCAACCAGTGGTGGTTGATTGCTACGAGGTCCTGCCGGATGACCGCGACATCATCGCCGCCCGCCTGAAAAAGCTGGCCGACGAGGAAGGATTCCAACTCGTGTTCACCACCGGCGGCACCGGCTTAGGTCCTCGCGATGTCACCCCGGAGGCGACCATTGCCGTCCTCGACCGGACCGTTCCCGGCATCAATGAGGCCATCCGCCGGCACGGCAAGGAGCGGACCCCCTATGCCATGCTCTCCCGGGGCGAGGCCGGCTTGCGAGGTCAGTGCCTGATCATCAACCTGCCAGGCAGCTCAAAGGGCGCCATGGAGAGCATGCAGGCCCTCTTCCCTGGGCTGCTCCATATCTTCCCGATGATGCAGGGCAAGGGGCATTGATCCCACCAACTTAACTTAGGATTTTACATCATGATTTCTATCACGGAAGCGATTGCCATCATTAAAGATAATGTCCCGGCCCCAACGGTGGCGGAGTACCCGCTCGAAGAGGCCCTGGGACGATACCTGGCAGACGATATCCAGGCGCCGGAACCATCGCCGCGCTATACCAATTCGGCGATGGACGGCTATGCCGTGCGCTGGGGGGATGTCTGCGACCTGACTTTGGATAGACCTGCTACTCTTGCCATCATCGGCGAAAGCCGGGCTGGATGCCCTTTTCCAGGGACAGTGGGCGCGGGGGAGGCGGTGCGGATCAGCACCGGGGCGATGCTCCCGGACGGGGTCGATACGGTGATCCGGGTGGAAGATACCCAGGAGGCCGGGCAGGCCGTGATCATCAGCACAGCCAAGCGCTTGGGTCAGGATGTTCGCCACCGGGGCGAAGAGTTTATCGAAGGCGCCCCCTTGTTGCGGCGAGGGGCCAGGCTCGCGGCGCCCCAGGCGGCGCTGCTGGCCTCGGTGGGTATTGATCGGGTCAAGGTCTTTAAACCCTGTGCTGTCGCCCTGCTGGTCACCGGCTCCGAATTGGTCGCCAGCGGTGCGGCCATTGCTGAGTATCAGATTCGGGATTCCAACATGACCATGCTGCGGGCGGCGGTCCAGGAGGCCGGGGCGCAACTTGCCTCCTGCGTCAGGACCATCGACGACCGGCAGGCGACCCTGGCTGCCATCGGTCAGGCAACAGCCGATATCATCCTCTGCACGGGCGGCGTCTCGGTAGGCCGGCATGACCATGTCAAGGAGGCGGCCGAGGAGAACGGCTTTACGCCGCTCTTCTGGAGGGTCCGCCAGAAACCGGGCAAGCCCCTCTACTTGGCCAGAAAGGGCAAGACCCTTCTCTTCGGACTGCCCGGTAATCCGGTCTCGGCCTTCATGTGTTTTACCCACTATGTGCGGCCGCTGATCGGCGCCCTCTGCGGTGTGCCCTTTGGCTGGCCGCTGGTCTCCGCCAAGGTGGGGGAGGAGATTGTCAACAAGGGCGGCCGCCCCAATATGCTCCGGGTGCAGATGACCTGGGATGCGGACAAAGGCTATGCCGCCACCAGCGCAGAAAGGCAGGGCTCGCACATGCTGACCTCGCTCGCCGACGGCGACGGCTACATCATCCTGGAACCGGGGCAGGCGCTCCGTACCGGGGAGCGGGTCTTGGTCTATTCCTATGACTTTCGGAAAGAACCTGTAAGGAGATAACCCAAATGGCACATGTGGAAGCGGTTTGTATCAGCAAAAAAAAAGGCATGGTCAAGAGAGAACAGACCAAAGTTGTCCTGAAAACTCAGTGGGGCATGGAGCATGACGCCCATGCCGGCGACTGGCACCGTCAGGTATCGCTCCTGGCCGGGGAATCCATCGATACCGTGAAAAAGATCCTGCCCACCTTGAAGAACGGGGCCTTTGCCGAAAACATCATCACCCGTGGTCTTGATCTCATGAAGCTCAAAATCGGCGACCGCTTGCAGGTGGGCGACGAGGTAATCCTTGAGATCACCCAGATCGGCAAGGAGTGTCACAACGCCGGTTGCGCCATCAAGAAGGCCACCGGCGACTGCATCATGCCCCGCGAAGGGCTGTTTGCCAGGGTCATCCAGGGCGGCGAGGCCAAGGCGGGCGATCCCATTGTCGTCTAAAGGCGTGACGACTGCCGCCTAAATACGGCACACAGCAGTCCACCAATTTTCGCTTGTCTTCCCACCCCCTCATTGCCCAGAATTGAAGGAGTTTGTTCCATATGGACAGCTAGGCGAATATTTTTCATCTTGACGTATAGCTAAATAGTAATATAGTGATAGAGAATTCACCTTGGAGGAACTCTATGCTAAAAATTTATCTTAAAGTCGTGAAGGCCCTGTCTGACCGGAGCCGGGTCAAGATCATCAAGATGCTACAGTGCCGAGAGATGTGCGTCTGCGAATTGCAGGCGGCACTCGAGCTGGCCCAGCCCTCTGTGTCGAAGCACCTAAGGATTCTTGAGGAGGCAGGCCTGGTGGAAAGCCGTAAGGCAGGGATGTGGGTGAACTACCGGTTAGCGGACAGCGCAGACTCTATCTATGCCGGGCATATGCAGTCAATCCTGCGCGACTGGCTGAACGACGACCAGGAGATCCAGAAAATTGTGCAACTTGCCAGCACTGTGGACCGGTGCGAAATATCAAGCCGTTGCCGCTAACGGAGCTTCGTCATGGAACCCATTAAAATGGTCAACCCACCCTGCTGTGCCTGTCGGGAAGGGGAAAAACATCAAGCGTCCCCCTCAGCGCAATCGAAAAAGGTCGTTCTCGCCTTGGTTGCCCTCGCCGCCTGGATTGTGCTCTACCGGCAGCTTCTACCCTTCTCCCGCTTTTTCACTTACGAAATACTCGGGCTTGCCAAAGATAGCCACTTGGGCGCGTCGATAGAGTTCTTTCTCTATGATACCCCCAAGGTGCTGATGCTGCTGACGCTGGTGGTCTATGGCGTTGGCATTATCCGTACCTTTTTTACGCCGGAGAAGACGCGAGCAATACTCGCCGGCCGTCGCGAATCCGTGGGCAACGTCTTGGCCGCCCTGCTCGGCATC
>JANNQL010000052.1:0-17220 GCA_031400755.1 Pseudomonadota bacterium
TTCGACGAGCACGGCTTTGTCTTTTTCACTAATTACGGCAGCCGCAAGGCCGGGGAACTCGCCGATAACCCGCAGGCCAGCCTGGTCTTCTGGTGGAAGGAGGTCTACCGCCAGGTGCGGATCGAAGGCCGGGTGGAGAAGGTCAGCCGGGCGGAATCCGAGAGCTATTTTGCGAGCAGGGCCCGGGGCAGCCAGATCGGGGCCTGGGCCTCCCAACAGAGCGCCACCCTCGACCGCCGGGCCGATCTCCAGGAGAAAATTGACGAGTACGAACGCCGATTCAAAGGCCAGGATGTGCCCTGCCCACCTTTCTGGGGAGGCTACTGTCTCACCCCGCAAGCAATAGAATTCTGGCAGGGCCGCGAAAGCCGCCTGCATGACCGCCTGCTCTACCGACGAACCGAGAGCGGCTCTTGGGAGATTGAGCGGCTGTCGCCGTGAGAGATTGGAATCCCCTTCGACTCCGCTCAGGGAGCAAGGTCTCAAAAAAACAGGCGTAATCCCCGTTCCCTGAGCGGAGTCGAAGGGCACAGGACACAAGGAAGCGGATCTTTGCCCATGCTAACTCCTAATCGCAACTGAGCATCATGCCTTACATATACATCCTTGAATGCGCCGATGGGAGCTACTACACCGGCAGCACAACTGACTTGGAACGACGTCTGTGGGAACATCAAAACGGGCTGGGAGCCAATTATACCGCCAAAAGGCTACCGGTAAGACTGGTGTACTGCGATGAGTGTGACCGTATCGACGATGTTTTTTTTCGGGAGAAACATATCCAGGGCTGGAACCGACAAAAAAAACAGGCCCTCATCGCGGGTGAGACCAATCATCTACCGCGATTAGCGAAATGCCGAAATGAAACTCATTGCCGGAATGTGGGGAATAATAGTGGCCGAAACAAGGTGCTTCTCGATTCTGAACCCTTCGACTCCGCTCAGGGAACAGAATTGAAGGGAACTGGGGACCGTAATCGTTCCCTTCGACCCTTCGGCTTCGCTCAGGATGAACTCCGCTCAGGGAACGACTACGAAGAGGGTAGCACCAAGCAACTGTTGGACCAGCAGCCAACAAGTTTAACGCCTCTCGCCATCATCGCCATGACTAATGGCGGCAGAAAACTGGCCGAACGTCTTGCCCCCCCTCTCCAGGCCGAGGTCATTGACCCTCGAGCCCAGGGCCTGGCCCGGACCTTGGCCGAAGTCTGGCAACGCTATGACGGTCTGGTGATGATCATGGCGGCCGGCATCGCAGTGCGGACCATCGCTCCCCTGCTCCACGACAAGCGTAGCGACCCCGGCGTCGTGGTGCTGGACGAGGCAGGGCGCTTTGCGGTGAGCCTCCTCTCCGGCCACCTGGGCGGCGCTAACGCCCTGGCCGCCCAGGTCGCAGCCCTCACCGGAGGCCAGGCGGTGATCAGCACGGCCTCGGACAGTTTGGGGCTCACCGCCATAGACCTATGGGCCCGGCACCACGGTCTCACCCTTGTACACGGCAGTTTGACTGCGGCCAGCGCCACCCTGGTCAATAACGGCAAAATTAAAGTCTTTACCAATCTGGCCGGGGACCTGCCGGCTGATTTCGAGGTGGTAAACAGCCCGGAAGCGGCGGACCTGATCATCAGCAACCGGCTTTTGCCACACGCAGGCCACCAACAGACCGTCCTCTGTCCCCGCAACCTGGCCATAGGCATTGGCTGTAACCGTGGCACCTCGGCCGCACAAATCGAGCATGCCGCGCGCGAAACCTGCCGCCAGCACGGTGTGTTTTTTGAGGCCGTCAGTCGGCTGGCCTCGATCGACCTTAAACAGGATGAAGAGGGCCTGCTGCAATTCGCGGCCAGACACGGCCTTGACTTACAATGGTATAATGCCGATTCTTTAAACTCGGTGCCTGGCGTCACGCCTTCGCCTGCGGCGCAGAAGGCCACCGGCGCAAAAGCCGTGGCCGAACCGGCCGCTATTCTTGCCGCCCAAACCCACACCTTACTGATCAGGAAGACAAAATGGAAAGACGTGACCATCGCCGTGAGCGAGATAGCCAAGAGACTCACGGCCGAGTATCAATAGTCGGCACCGGCCCCGGCGGACTCGACCACTTGACCGAGGCGGCCAAGACCGCCATCAGGGACGCCGACACCATCATCGGCTACAGCACCTATCTCGATCTCATCCCGGAACTGCTGATCGGCAAGGAGGTCCTCTCATCAAGCATGATGCAGGAGGTTGACCGCTGCCGCCGGGCACTTGAACTGGCCGAGGCCGGGCGCGACATCGCGCTGGTCTGCGGCGGCGACCCCGGCATCTACGCCATGGCCGGCCTTATCTTTGAACTGGCGGCGGAGAGGGACAGTTCGGCGAACATCAAGGTCGTCCCTGGGCTCGCCGCCTTGAACAGTTGCGCCGCCCGCCTCGGCGCCCCGCTTATGCACGACTTCGCCGCCATCAGCTTATCCGACCTCCTGACCCCCTGGCCGCTCATCGAAAAGCGCCTGACCGCCGCGGCCAGCGCCGATTTCGTCATCGTCCTCTATAATCCGAAATCGAAAAAGCGCAGCGACCACATCAAACGCGCCCGGCAACTGATCCTCGAACACCGCGCCGCTGCGACCCCGGTCGGCATCGTCACCGCCGCCACCAGGGAAAACGAGGCGATCACCATCACTACCTTGGACCGCCTGCTGGAGGCCGAAATCAACATGCAGTCCACCGTCATCATCGGCAACTCCAAGACCTTTCAGTGGCGCGACTTCATGGTCACCCCGCGCGGCTATGCCGATAAATATAATCTAAAATGACTATCCTGCCCCTTGATTCCGCCTTCCGGCGCTCGCTCTTTGATCCTGAGCACTTCACCCTGACCTTTGAGCTGGTGCCGAGCCGGGGCGGCCACAGCAAGGGGCAAAGCCGTTTGCTGGCCCTGGCCCGGGAGGCGGCGGCTGACGGCCGTCTGCAGGCAGTCAGCATCACCGAAAACGCCGGCGGTCACCCGGCCCTGTCGCCTGAGGTCCTCGGCCAGGAGATCCAGGCCATGGGGCTGGAGGTCATCAACCACTTCTCCTGCAAGGACAAGAACCGCAATCAGATGGAGAGCCTCCTGTTCGGCTGGGACCGACAGGGGCACCATAACCTCCTGGTCCTGTCTGGCGATTACCCCCAGGACGGCTACCAGGGTCGCCCCAAGCCGGTGTTCGACCTGGACAGCGTCCAGGTCCTTGACCTGATCAGCCAGATGAATGCCGGCCACCTTGAGGCTAAACCCCATGCCACCCTCGAATTCACCCCTACCTCCTTCCTGAAAGGGGTGGCAGTGTCGCCTTTCAAGCGCCTGCCTTCGGAACTCTTCCTGCAATACGCCAAACTGCACCGCAAGGTCTGCGCCGGGGCCGACTTCATCATCACCCAGCTGGGCTACGACGCCCGCAAATTCCATGAAGTCCTCCTCTATCTGCGGCAGAATAACTTGAACCTGCCGGTGCTTGGCAACGTCTTCATCCCCAACCTGACGGTGGCGAGACTCATGCACCAGGGTGATATCCCCGGCTGCGTCATCAGTGATGAACTCTATGACCAGATCCTGGCCGAGGCCAAGTGCCCCGATAAAGGCAAGAAGGCGCGCCTGGTCCGGGCCGCGAAACTCATCGCCATCCTCAAAGGCCTGGGCTACGCCGGGGCCCATATCGGCGGCCCAGGGCTGACCTTTAGCGACCTCGACTTCGTCATCAGCCTGGCCCATGACCTGACCCCGGACTGGCGCCAACATATCGCTGAACTGTCCTATTGGCCTGTAAACGCTGCCTATTTCTTTGCCAAAGACCATGACTCCGGCCTCAACCTGCCTTTGTTAAACGATGCCCCCGGTCAGCAGCCTGGAATATCGGTCCCATATCTCCTGTCCGACGCTGTCCACCGCCAATTTTTCGAACCTGCCGGCACGGGTTTTGCCTTGGCCAAAAAGGTCTGTCTGGGCCTCGACCAGGCGGGCTACGACAATCTTTTGATGCGCATTGAACACCTGACCAAGCTCATCCTCTTCGGCTGCCAGAACTGCGGCGATTGCCGCTTGGCCGATCTGGCCTACCTCTGTCCCCAGTCCGGCTGCGCCAAATATATGCTGAACGGCGCCTGCGGCGGCAGTAACAACGGCTGGTGCGAGGTCTACCCCGGCCGCAAGCGCTGTTTTTATGTCCGCATCTACGAACGCCTAAAACGCTACGGCCTCACCGAGACCCTTAAAGATGGCCTAAAGCCCCCCCGGGACTGGTCACGCCATAACACTTCCTCATGGCTAAATTTTTTCCGGGACTTGGAAAAGCAGCCCTGACTCAATCCTGTACCCTTGCATGAAGTTTTCCCTCCTTTGATTCATTTTAATACCCCCCAAGGGGTGCGGGATGGGGGTAGGGGGCAATGCCGTTGACTTAAGCGCGCAACTCAATAAAATTGCGCATAGTCGTCATTCCGGCATGCAGTAAGCCGGAATCCAGTTCACCACGCCGCAGCACTGGACCCCGGCTAAAACCATGCCGGGGTGGCGGAAAGAAGATGCTTTTGGGGTTGATAGCTGCTCTGTCAGCAGACCTTAAGTCAACGACATTGGGGTTAGGGGGTGGATGAAGGTGCAGCATGCTCGCACAAAAAAAATATTCCCCATCAACAAAAAAGAAGGTACTATAATCCCTTTTTCTCGGACTAGATCAGCACCTTGCTCCGAGAGTGGTTAACTTTTTCACTTGACGGACAACACACCTGCTAACGCCTTAAGGAACAGATTATGCCAAGTATCGCCACAGCAAGCAGCAGACCCAAGGATGAATGCGGGGTCTGCGGAATTTTCGGCCATGCCGATGCCGCCAAGCTTGCCTATTTCGGTCTCTACGCCCTCCAGCACCGCGGTCAGGAGAGTGCCGGCATTGTCGCCTCCGATGGCGGCATAATCTCCGAGCACAAGGCCATGGGCCTGGTGCCGGAGGTCTTTACCGAATCGATTCTCAGCCGCCTGCACGGCGATCTGGCCATGGGCCACGTCCGCTACTCGACCACCGGCAGCTCGAGCATCATCAACGCCCAGCCCTTCACCGCCTCCCACCGGGGCAACAGCATCTCCATCGCCCATAACGGCAACCTGGTCAACACCAGACAGCTGCGCGACGAACTGGAGGCCAACGGCGCCATCTTCCAGTCCACCACCGACAGCGAGGTGGTGGTCCATCTCCTGGCCCATAACTCCGCACTCGGCTTTGAGCAGTCGATCCTGGAGACCTTCAGCCGGGTCAGCGGCGCCTATTCGATCCTGCTGATGACCAAGACCCAGCTGGTGGCGGTCCGCGACCCTTATGGTTTCCGCCCCCTCTGCCTGGGCCAGCTCAATACCGGCGGCTATATCGTCGCCTCCGAGACCTGCGCCCTCGACCTGGTCGAGGCCAAATACGTGCGGGACATCGAACCGGGCGAGATCCTGATCATCGACCAGAACGGCTTGCGCACCATTTCCACCCCGCCAACCAATAAACCCCGTTTCTGCATCTTCGAACATGTCTATTTCGCCAGGCCGGACAGCGACATCTTTGGGCTCAATGTTTACTCCTGCCGCAAAAGGATGGGGGCCATCCTGGCCCGTGAGGCCAAGATTGACGCCGATTTTGTCATGCCCTTTCCCGACTCCGGCAACTACGCCGCCCTCGGCTACTCGCAGGCCGCAGACATGCCCATGGAGATGGGCATGATCCGTAACCATTACATCGGCCGCACCTTTATTCAGCCCACCCAGTCCATGCGTGATTTTTCGGTACGGGTCAAACTGAACCCGGTCCGCAGCTGTCTGAATGGCAAGCGGGTGATCATCATGGAAGACTCGATTATCCGCGGCACCACCGGTCGCAGCCGGGTCCACTCCCTGCGCAACGCCGGCGCCAAGGAAGTCCACATGCTGATCAGTTGCCCCCCGACCCGTTACCCCTGCTTTTACGGCATCGATTTTCCTACCGGCGGCCAGCTAATCGCCGCCAACAACACGGTTGAGGAAATCAGAAAATCCCTGGACCTGGATTCCCTGCAATACCTGAGCATCGACGGTATGGTCGAGGCCACCGGCATGCCGAAAGACTCATTCTGTCTGGCCTGTTTTAATAACGACTACCCGGTGCCGCCGGACCAGAACTTTCACAAACTGGCCTTTGGCAACTGAACATTTTTTGACCATGTCCATTTCGCTCGCCCAAGAGGTCTTAGAGACCGAGGCCAATGGCATCCTGGCCATGATGGACCGCTTAGACCATAATTTCGACCGGGCCATTGCCCTGATTATGGCCTGCCCGAGTCGGGTCATCATTACTGGCATCGGCAAATCCGGGATCATCGGCCAAAAAATCGCCGCCACCTTGAACAGCACCGGCACCTCCTCTTTTTTCCTGCACCCGGTGGAGGCCATGCACGGCGATCTTGGCATCGTCACCGCCGACGATGTCATCCTCGCCATATCTAACAGCGGCGAGACCCCGGAACTCAACATGCTCCTGCCCAACTTCAAACGAAGGGGCAACCAGCTCATTGCCATGACCGGCAATCTGACCTCCACCCTGGCCCGGACCGCCGACGCCGTGCTCGATGTCAGCGTTGAGCGCGAGGCCTGCCCCTTAGGACTCGCCCCCACCGCCAGCACTACCGCCACCCTGGCCATGGGGGACGCCCTGGCCGTGGTCCTGCTAAACTTAAAAAAATTTAAGGAAAGCGACTTTCTGCGGAATCATCCGGGAGGCAGCCTTGGCGATCGGCTGAAGGTGAAAGTCGAGGAGGTCATGCTGACTGGGGCACAAATCCCCACCGTGTCTCCCGAAACCCCTCTGACTGAGGCGCTTTCGGAGATGAATGAAAAAAATATTGGCGCGGTGCTGGTCGTCTCCAACGAAAAAAGCATATTAGGTATTCTTACCGATGGCGATATTCGTCGTCTTGTGTTTAAATCTTCCGGAATTTTTTGTCGTCCGGTCGGTGAGGTCATGACACCCAACCCAAAAACCATCCAGGCCGACTTACTGGCCGCTGACGCCCTGAGCATCATGCAGCGGCACGAAGTAACCATCCTGGCTGTGGTCAATCACGACCAACAGTTGGTAGGCATCCTGCACCTGCACGACCTGCTCGGCAAAGGTGAGTTTCGTGTGCTCATTTAATGATGGCGTCGCAAAAAGTCCGATCTACTGCGTTGCGTAGCATTTTTGTTCGTTCGGCATACCTGATGTATGGCCTTACTCACAAAAAGCCCCGCGCCTTGTATCTCGGCCCTTTTGCTTAGCCATCCCGTGACTTTTTTGCGAAATTATCTTCATTAACTATTGATAAGAAAAGAGAGATTCCCATGGGGATTACCAACAAGGAAATCAACCAGACATTCAGTAGCCAAGTGACCGCCATCCCTGGCGGCGAATGGCTCAATCGCTGTTTTTCATGTGGCGCCTGCAGCGGGGCCTGTCCGGTCAGTCAAGCCATTCCGGACTTTGATCCTCGCAAGATCATCCACATGGTCCGCATGGGCCTTAAAGACAGGATCTTAAGCTCCGATCTCTTGTGGTATTGCTCGAGATGCCGATCATGCATCTTCGTCTGCCCGCAGAATGTCGGCTTTGCCGATATCATAAATGCCCTGCGCCGGATTGCCATCAGCGAGGGCTACGTTAGTGAACAGGATTTATACGACAAGGGCAAGATCGCCTGGGTGGAACGCGACCAATGCGTGGCCTGCCTGACCTGTGTCCGGGTCTGTCCCTGGAACATCCCAAAGATCGACGCCAAAGGGGTGGCCGTAATCAGCACCAAGACCTGTCGGGCCTGCGGCATCTGCGTCAGCGAATGCCCGGCCCAGGCGATCAAATTAAATGATTCGGAAGACGAAAGACTGCTCGCTGCCTGCGGCAGATAAATCCAAGCGACCAACAGTTACAACGTAGGAGAATCTCAAATGAACTTCAGTTTTTTTGTAGGTTGGGTTAGCGAAGCGTAACCCAACACCACAGGCGCCATTGGCGTTGGGTTACGGCCAGACGACGGCCTAACCCAACCTACGATACCTTGATTTAGAATTGGAAACAACGTAGGAGAATCACAAATGAGCTTCAGCCCTGACATCCAGGCATACTGCTGTCATTACACCTCACAACAGTCCTGTTCGCAGAATGGCGGCGAATTGATTGCCGATGGCTTTCCAGCCACAGTGACCATCAACCGGCTGCCCTGCTCCGGTAAACTCCAGGTCAGCACACTACTTGCGGCCTTTGAGAATGGCGCCGATGGCGTTTATGTGGTGGGGTGCCCCAAGGACACCTGCCATAACCTGATGGGCAGCCAGCGCGCCGCCAAGAAGGTCATGGCCGTCAAAAAGGCGCTGGCCGAACTTGGCGTTGAGCAGGAACGGATCGAGATGTTTCACTTGGCGCGTGGCCTCCACCCCGAATTTATCAGCGTGGCCCAGACCATGGACAAGACCATACGGACCTTGGGCCCCAGCCCATTCAAGGGAGACAGTAAATGATTATCGCAAAGCGTAAACCAGTGGCTGAGATTGTTGACATGGTCAAGGATTTCAATCGGGTCCTGGTCCTGGGCTGCCGGGGCTGTGTTTCGGTGTGCTCGGCCGGTGGCGAACGGGAGGTTGAGATCCTGGCCTCGTTACTGAGGCTCGGCTGCCAGAAGGCGGGGAAGAAATTGACTACCATCGCCGGCACCCTGGTGCGCCAGTGCGACAAGGAATACATCGATGGTATTGATGAGTGGGATGGCCAGTTTGACGCCATTGTATCAATGGCCTGCGGAGTTGGCGTCAACTTTATCGCCAACCTGCGGCCCTTGGCCCAAGTCTATCCAGGCGTCAACACCACCTGCATGGGCGGTTCAATGGAACAGGGGAAGTGGACTGAACAGTGCGCTGGCTGCGGCAACTGTGTGCTTCATCTTACCGGCGGACTCTGCCCGGTGGCCCGTTGCGCCAAGAGCTTGATGAATGGCCCTTGCGGTGGTTCGGTCAATGGTCGGTGCGAAATTCATGCCGAGGTTCCCTGCATCTGGCAGTCAATCCATGACCGTCTCTCCCGCTTGGGCCGCAAGGAGGAACTTGTCACCATTGCCCCTATCCGCGACTGGAGCACTGCTGGTCATGGCGGCCCGCGGACCTCATGGCGGGACGACCTGACAATTTAGACAATAAAGGGGCCTGATTATCTGCCATCAAAGGCCAGCCCCTTTGTTTTATTCTTGCATGTGTCCCCGGTTTTCACGTCGTACTGACTGCTGCCAGTACTCGGTTCTATGTTGAACCGGCTTCGCCTGTCCGGCTGCCGGTTTGATCGAGTCCAGCCAGGCCCGCAGTTGAGCATTATTTGGGGTCACAACCGCCTCGGCCATCTGCGGCTCCTTCGCTACTGACGATTCCAGCCTCGCCTCTGTCTCAGCCGCAAAACACGTCCCCACCAGCAAAACCAGACAACCTGCCGTTATCGCGCACGTCATGGTATTCATCTTCCCCTCCAGGTTTGTAAATATCCTTGCCACTTTGTCCATTGTCGCGGCAAGTCAATCTCAAGATGATGTTCACCAGTTTCGCATTTTGCCGAAAACAGCCGGCTCCTTCACTTTTTATTTTTTTTAGCTTTGTTTAATTTATTCCAGCACAGCACGAATCATCCTGTCAAGCATTAAAAAAATGCATTTTAAAAATATCCATTCCCCCGACGGGGATCTCCAAAACTGATTAAAAAAAAACTAAAAACTCCAGACAGACCTGCGGCTCTGTCGGCCATTAAACGATTGCCGTGCCCAAGCGGCCAAAAAAACAATCCGCCAAGGCTATTATCCTTGACCTCCCCACCCAGTTGTGATAGTTTTGGCCACAAATCAGGGCCATTAGCTCAACTGGCTAGAGCAACTGACTCTTAATCAGTAGGTTTGGGGTTCGAGTCCCCGATGGCCCACCAGTAAAATCAAGGGGTTACGACACATGTCGTAACCCCTTTTTTGCGTCTTGCAATCTACGCGCAATCTACGCCCCCAAAAGCACCCCCGACCAACTGACCAGGTGAACACTGCTTCCCGAGTTGTCGTAGTGCCCCAGATGGAAGAAATCTTCTTTTCAAGAAGCAAACGAAGTCACCGAAGCAATCCCCTTTTCACCCTTTTATGCTCTTTCCCTTCTCTTACTTTTCAACATTCCGATTGACATTGATTTGCCGTTGCACCATAACAAATTTCAGTTAAATTCTTGTTGCCGCTGTAAAGGTTGGCCAATATTTCGCCAGACAACCAAAATTATGCAGCGGATCATTGCAAGATGATTGCACGCTTGCACCTTGCCCAACATTAACAATTGTGTTATCATTTTATCATGCCATACGTCATCAGCTACTATAGCGACAAAATTCAAGAAGAGATCGCCAACTTGCCAAAGACCATAGTGGCCAAGTATTTCAAACTTGCAGACCGGATGGAGATTTTTGGCCCTGACCTGGGGATGCCACACAGCCGCGCCATGGGAGACGGTGTTTTTGAACTGAGAATCATGGGCGCTGAAGGGATAGCGCGGGTTTTTTACTGCACCATGGTCGATTGCCGTATTGTGATGCTGCATTGCTTTATCAAGAAAACTAACCAGACGCCGCGAAATGAACTTGCCATAGCGCGGCGTCGCAAACTGGAGGTGTGTCATGTTGAGCCATGAGGAATTCAAACAAAAGATGCTGGCAGACCCGGAAATCAAGACAGAATATGACCGGCTTGAACCGGAATTCATGTTGCTCGATGAGCTGCTCCGAGCCCGAAAAGATGCGGGCTTATCTCAAGCTGAAATTGCTCGCCGCATGGGGACTAAGCCCCCCGCTATATCGAGACTCATGGCCAGCGTAGCAAGCGAACGGCATTCGCCATCAGTCGCCACGCTCCGCAAGTATGCTGCGGCCTGCGGGCTGCGCTTGGAAATACACATGGTGAAAGGGTGAACCCCAACAAAATTCATAGGCATGACATCAACCGAGAGGCCACATTATGCAGCTAAGGAATTCAACCGCCAACAACAATATTCGATGAAGTGACACCCCTTGATTCTTATGGGCGGAACGTTGTCACGATTCCCGAACAGAGTGGCCAATTTTATTAAGGGCAACATCCAACAACAGGATGTAAAGAAGGATAAGAGAAATGCAGAACAGTAAGAAGAAAGGGGCGGACGGTAACACAACCCAACTCACCGTCCGCCGAGAAAAAGGAAAAATCTGGAGCCACATCCGCCAAAAGTGGCTCATCGAGACACCAGAAGAAACCGTTCGACAAGAATTCCTCTGTGTTCTTGTTAGCGAATATGGGTTCGCTCCCGACCAGATAGACGAAGAAGTTGAGGTTACTGGACGGGGTTCCGGCCATGCTCGTGCCGATTATGTTATCTGGCGCACGGCGAAAGACAAAGCCGACTCGAACAACCCACTCATCATCGTCGAGTGTAAGTCAGACAACGTCACCATCAAGGCCGACGACTACGGCCAGGGAGACAACTACTCTCGCTTGGCTGGTGCCCGTTTTTTCGTTACCCATAACAGCCGCGAGACGAAATTTTGGCGGGTGGTACACGAGAAAATGCCAAAGTCTCTGGAGGAAATCAGCAATGTTCCCCACGCCGACGCTAGCAACAAGGAAATTGAAGAACTCCTTTCCAAACTTAAAGTATTCAAGGAAGAGGAATTCGCCGACCTGCTCCACCAATGCCATAACGTCATCCGCAACCGCGAAAAGCTTGACCCTGCCGCCGCCTTCGATGAAATCGCAAAGATTCTTTTCGTTAAAGTTTTTGTAGAGCGCGAGCTGCGCGCCAAACGGCAGCGCAAAAATCTCTTCAATGTTGAATTCCTTGACGATCAACTCGGCAAGCACCCACTTAACATACTCTTTAGACAAACTAAGGAAGCCTACGAAGACGACAAGATTTTCGAATTAGATGAAGAAATCCGTCTGCGGCCAGCCACCGGCAGAGAAATTGTCAAACTATTGGAACGCTACAACCTTTCCGACACCAGCGAGGACATTAAAGGCATCGCCTTCGAGCGTTTTCTGGGGCGTACCTTTCGTGGCGAGATTGGGCAATTTTTCACTCCGCGCACTATCGTAGAATTCATGATCCGCATGATCGATCCCAAAGAAGGCGACATCATTTGCGACCCGGCAAGCGGTTCCGGCGGGTTCCTGATCCGTTTTTTTGAAATTGTTCGTGAACAAATCCTTGCGGATGCCGATGCCGAGTATCAAGGATTTAAAGCAGAGATTGAAACGAAGAAGTTATCCGAGGCCAAAAAAGCGGAAGCTTTGCGCGAAAAATTCACTAAAATACAGGCATCGCTCGATCAGCGCCAGCGCGGCTCGCGGCTTTGGGCATTGGCCAACCGTCGCATCTACGGCACCGACGCTAACGACCGCATGGCCCGCACCAGCAAGATGAATATGATTATGCACGGCGACGGACATGCAGGAGTGCACCACCACGATGGCTTTCTAAACGTGAACGGCATCTTTGAAGGTCGCTTCGACATCATCCTCACCAATCCACCCTTCGGCGCGAACGTCGAGCCTTCCGACGTGGTTCACGAGTCCGACGCGACAACCGACCGCGCCGCTGAGAAGCGCTACACGGAAGATTACGGCGATCTTTACACCGATGCTCTTGCCCGCGTGCGCGCCGCTGTGGGGAAGCCCATCGCCAGCCTTTTCGATCTGCCCAAAGGAGCGAAAAGCAAAATCAAAACCGAAATTCTCTTCATCGAGCGTTGCCTTGCTTTGCTCAAGCCCGGTGGTCGCCTTGGTATCGTTCTGCCTGAAGGTATCTTCAACAATCCATCAATGGCTTATGTGCGGGAGTTCTGCGAAAACCGCGCCTTCATCCGCGCCGTGGTCAGCCTACCGGCGGAAACTTTTTTTTCTTCAGGGGCGAGCGTAAAAGCCTCGCTGCTCTTCCTGCAAAAGTTCACGGTTGATGAACAGGTCGACTTTGACACTAAGAATGCAAAAGCCCTCGCTGAGTTGGAGGCGAAATACGCTGACGAAATCGCCGCTGAAAACGCACGGCTGGAAGTGGCTATCTCCGCAGCCAAGGATGGGCGTGATACTGAGCAACGGAAGGCACTACAAAAGGAGTTGAAGGACTATCAGAAGCGCATGGCAGACATTATTGCTACGGAAACTCGCGCCCTGCTCAAACAACGGTTTCCTTATCCTATCTTTCTTTACGAGGCGGAGAAAGTGGGCATCACAGCTACGGGCGATGCAGACCAGAATGAACTAATCCCGAACGACAACTTGCCGTCAGGCACCGATAGGCCCTGCCTGGAGTTGTACCAGGAATTCCAGCGCGACCCTAAATCGTTTTTTCTTACTGGGGCAGATCAATGACGATGGCTGCAACCACCTCCCGCGCCTTTGCAGTTTGGTGGAAGGACTTCGATTATTGGCAGGTGCGTGCCCTCCGGCTTGCACTTACAAATAAGTGCAACTGGCCTACCGTCCGACTCGGGGATGTTGTTTCCGTGCGTAACGAAGTTGTTCCAGATGAAGAGATTCAAGATGGACGGGTCAATTTGCTTGACCGTATCTCCTTTGAAGAAGGGAAGGTGTTTTTTGGCAAGCGTACCGTAACACGTATGGTTCAATTTCGTGCAAGGCCGGGCGACATCGTCGTTTCAAAAATTAATGCTTGTAAACGAGCGATAGGTATTGTCCAAAATGGCACCGATGTCAGCGCGACAATTCACTTTCGAGCACTCGTTCCCAATACATCAAAAGTTGACACTGAATTCTTGTGGGCGGCGCTACGTTCTCCATATTGCTTGCAGCAATTCGAGGTTGAAACGGGTGGAATGGGTAAGGGAGAAATAAGCGAGGAAAAGCTTCTCGGAATTGCTGTCCCCTTACCTCCTATGGCTAAACAAAAGGCCATCATCGCCCGTTGGCGCAAGGCACGGCATGAAATCGCCGCAGCTCGTGAACGTGTGGAAAAGGGGGCATTAGCGATAGATGCTAGTTTTTTCGCTGACTTAGGCTTAAGGTCACCTGACCAAGTTGCTATGCCGAAAGCGTTCGCGGTCTGGTGGGATGATTTTCTTCGGTGGGGTGTTCGATTCAACCAGTTGAGCCAAGAGGGAGCCGACATAACGCAAGGCAAATATCCGGTGGTGGAACTTGATTCTGTCTTGGACATAGTTCAATACGGCACCAGTGAAAAGGCCAACAGCACCAGCGAAGGCGTGCCGGTGCTGCGTATTGGTAACATCAAGAAACGGTCGCTTGATCTTACCGACTTGAAGCATATCCCTCTACCCAAAAAAACGCTTGAAGGGCTGCTGCTGCGAGACGGCGATGTCCTCATCATCCGCACAAACGGTAGCCGTGATTTAGTCGGGACATGTGCGGTGTTTCGAGGTGAAGGCGATTTTGTCTTTGCGTCCTACCTCATACGTCTGCGTTTCAACTCAGCTAAGGTAATGCCAGAATTCGTTTCGTGGTTCCTGAATTCGCCCTTGGGCCGTCAGCAAGTGGATGCAGTAAGCCGCCAAATCATGCAGAACAACATCAATAGCGAAGAGTTGCGTGGCCTACAAATTCCCCTTCCCCCACTCGCCGTACAACAGCAAATCATGAAGCGTGTAGCGAGTGGCCGCGCCGAAATCGCCCAAGAACGTGAAGCCGCCGAGAATCTTACCAAAGCAATCAACGCCGAAGTCGAAGCCCTGATTTTAGGAACCAAATCACTCAAGGACGCATAATATGGCAGAAAGCCCGCGTTACCTAACATTTGAGGGCCAATTTGAAAACAACGTACTTGGTACGTTCCGCATCATTCGCGGTTTTGCTAACTTGAAAGACCTCGCGGAAATTTCAGTGCCCTACGAGATGGAGGATATCGGCAATGGCGCGGAAGTTCACGGCCAGCAGCGCAAGCTTGACCAGCAACACGCCAGTCGCATCAAACGTTACTTGGAGTTGGGTGAAAGGCGTTTTTTGCCGGAAGTTATTCTTTCCGTGCGTACTGAACTGGATGAAGTATTCGGTGAAGATCTTATTTCAATCGGAGTCAAGAGCGTCAATAAAGAAGATGGCATTAGAATCAGCAGGAGGTGGGTAAACCCAAATGTTCGAGTGCACCGTATTCGCGTTGATATGCAAAAACTTGCCGAAATCCGGGAACAGAAACTCATTCGCCGTGTTGATGGTAACCACCGCCTGGCACTGGCCGCTACGCTGGCGGATGACCCAGCTGTTGAAACAAAATACCTAGCGCCGTTTTGCATCATACTTCTCGGCCCGGCGGGCGAAGCGGCAGACGATTACTCCGAGTCGCTGATTTTTCACACCATCAACAGCACGGCACTTCCGCTAGAATCTGAGCATGCGCTAAAACTCATTCTCGGCCAGCACCCAGACTACGACATGCCGCCAAAGCAAGAATTCGATTATAGTCCTGGCTTGCATTTCACCCGACTGCTTCGTGATGGATTGTTGAAACTCCCCAAGCCAGTAAGAACCCGCCTTGGCAATCGCCCATTGACTAGCCTGCGTGGAGCCGTGCGTGGGCTGCTGGATATGGACCCGACGATTGCGGACCATATAACAACACTGAGAAAGTATTCAAGACATTTAGTGGCGGCGCTTAGTGTGACATCGTCACGCGGCTGGAACCCAGCCAGCCGTCGCTTTGCAGAGCCGAGTTCTTTATCGAACTCGCCGCTCGTGTATGGAAGGCATCACCAGGTGATGGTGACCACAACGCGCGGGTAAACGCAGCCGTTGCAGAGTTGGAACAACTGGCCGCCTGGTTAGGCAAAGACGGGTTGGTGGAATTGAAGGAAGGGCAGTCATTGAGCAAACAGATTTTGGACATCTTTTCCACTGTGCGCACCCGGATCCCTAAAAAGGTTTTCCTTGCCCGCTGGTATCCCACGACAGCAGAAGGGAAAGAGCTTAGCAATGCAAAGTTACGGCTCAAGCAAATCCGGCAGGCATTAAAGGAGATTGAAAAGAAAGAGGGCGTGCACCTTGAACTGGTGGACATGGGTACGCAGACCGGCACGACGTTCCCAATTCACGCCAAAATGTATGATGCCATTGCCTCAGCAGATATAATCCTCATCGATCTTACCGGTGTACGCCCCAACGTCTGCGTAGAAGCAGGTTATGCCCTGCGCAATCACGAAAAAAATAGGCTCATTTTTATTTTCCAGCCAAATAAGGCACACAAAGCCGTACCCTTCGACCTTAATACATTTCGCTATGAGCTTTTCAATGACACTGGAGAAATTCCTGAAAAAATAACGCCGCACATCAACGCAATTTTGCGTGGGGCTGCAATCGGTTCCTGACTTCTGGAGACAACAAAGCAATTGTTCCTGGCTAGGGGTGGATTTCCCTGGACTGTTGAAATGGATAGTCTGTAACGCGCCACGAGGTTTGGAACCAGTTAACGCATGGTTTGACACCTCGTTAATGGGCTATTTAAGACCAAATTTCAAGTTTCAAACCATGCGTTTTTATCACCAGCTCTTAATAATCAATTCCCTCCTGCTGACCCGATTCTTTGCTCCTCCGACTGTATAGCTCAGATCCACCTCGTCATTTGACAGGGTAAGACCCTAAATAAGGCCTTGTGGCATGTCATGATTAAAACGTATGGGAAATCACCATCTGTTGTGTAGGTCATGCGAACTGATTCCACATGTAGTGTCTTGAAAACGTGCCAAGGAAAGAGTATTGTAAAAATATGGAAGCCTATTTTAAAAACATCTTACGAGGCGTTGGGAGCATTATCAACATTGCCCCTAAATCTAATTATTCGCGTTTCATCACCGATGAGACGGCGGCGGAAAGAATGCGTTCACACTGGCAAAGTGCCGGTGACGCCATCATAAGGGCGGCAACCAATGTCAAACAAGATTCCGCAAAGATCGCAAAAGCACCCAGTCTCTAATACGTCCGGCGGTAGCTCAAATCCTTCTGCCCGCGCCACACATCTTCAGCAATCTTTTTCCGGTCCAGTTCCTCCCCCGAGCATTCTTAACGGCTACAATGAAATTGTTCCCGGTGCTGCCGAGCGCATTCTGGCCATGGCTGAGGCTGTGACGCGCTACATCGCCGAGAACTCGAAACCTCTTGTGTTTTTCACGAGGCAGACGAGGCAAAACGAGGCCAGAGATATGGCCTC
>JANNQL010000053.1:0-4358 GCA_031400755.1 Pseudomonadota bacterium
CAGGCCATACAGAGCAGATCAACGTGACTAGCGGCCAAGGGGATGGAGCCATTGCGCAGCCGGTCAAGAAGACTCTCGGCAGTGTGGGTGCTCTTGACCAGATTATTCAGCCCTAAAAATCCAGCCCCCCCCTTGATGGAGTGAAACAAACGGAAGATGCTGTTCAATGTGCCCAGGTCATCCGGAGACAAGGCCTCGCCGGTGGCGGCATTGGCCATCTGCCCCAGACCGATGATGGTCGGTTCCAGTTCATCGATCAAGTCCCGGGCCTCGGTAATGAACTCATTAATTATTTCTTGCTGGTCAGCGCTGATATCGTCGGTCATAGTCTCGTCGTTTTCTAAACGTTTTTAAGGTAGGTAAAAGAACTTCATTCCATTGCAGATGGTAAATCTACTTACTTATGATGCGCAAAAAACAAATGAGAAGTCAAAGGATTTTACAGATACAGAAGTTTTTTTTACAGCTTTAAAATGGCAGTTATTGCCAGTTAAATAATAATATACTGAAATAACGGGCTTTACAGAACATTATCGCAAGAGGCGGGAGGTAGGACGGAGGGACAGAGGAACGAGGGATGAGGTGGGCAGCACAGCCGATTCAGTTCAATACCCCCTTGCGGGGACAAAGGTATCAACTTGAGTGTCCGCTGGATTATCGTCTTGGTCGCAATGAAAGAATTACTCGTCGATACGCTTGATCTGGAATTTTTTCATCTTGTACTGTAACAGGCTCTTGGTGATGCCGAGCCGTTTGGCGGCCTGGGTCTGGACGAAATTGGTCTTTTCCAAGGCCCGCTTGAGCATCTTCTCTTCAATGTCGTTTAAGACGTCGGTCAGCTTCGCCTCTTCAGGGAGCTGGTCGAGACTGACATTGACGGCAGCCTCATGATGGCCGGTAATACCGCCCGACATCGGTTGGACGTCGTCAGGCTCGACGACTGAACCGGGACAAAGAATGGTGGCCCGTTCGATGGTGTTTTCCAACTCCCGGACATTGCCGTCCCAGGGCAGCGAGGTCAAGAAACGGATGGTGTCCGGGGCTAGAGTAAGATTTGGCCGGGCGCTCTGGACGGCGTATTTGCGAACAAAGTGCTCGGCCAGGAGCGGAATGTCATCCGGGCGTTCCCGGAGTGGCGGCAGGGGCAACTGAACGACATTCAAGCGGTAATAGAGATCCTCGCGGAAGGTATGCTGCTCCACCTCCTCCTTGAGATCCTTGTTGGTGGCGGCCACAATGCGGACGTCAACGTGTATGGTTTTGTTACCGCCGACCCGTTCAAAACTCTTTTCCTGGAGGACCCGCAGCAGTTTTACCTGCAGGGCAAGCGGCATCTCGCCGATCTCGTCGAGAAAGATGGTGCCGGTGTCTGCGGCCTCGAACTTGCCCTTGCGGGTGGCGATAGCGCCGGTGAAGGCGCCACGTTCATGACCGAAGAACTCGCTCTCAAGTAAGGCCTCGGGCAGGGCCGCACAATTTACCGAGATAAATGGCGCCTGACTGCGGGGACTGTTGAAGTGGATGGACCGGGCCACCAACTCCTTGCCGGTGCCAGATTCACCGGTAATGAGGACGGTGGCCTGGGACGGCGCCACCCGCTCGATCAAGCTGTAGAGCTGCTGCATGGCCTTATTCTTGCCGATGAGCTGGTCAAAACGGTAACGATTGCTGATCTCTTTTTGCAGGCGCTTGTTTTCCTGGGCCAGACCGAAATGCTCAATGGCCTTATTGGCGCAGGCCAAGAGCTCGTCGTTGTTAAAAGGCTTGGTCAGATAATTGAAGGCCCCGAGCTGCATGGCCCGCACCGCCTTTTCGACTTCACCATAGGCAGTGATCATAATCACCGGCAAGGTGCTGTGCTGTTCCTTGATCGCCTGCAACAGGGCAAAACCGTCCATGCCCGGCATTTGCATGTCGGTAAGCACCAGGTCAACGTCGTTGGCGTTGACCAGATCCAGGGCCTGCTGGCCATTATCGGCGGTCAAGGTCTCGAAACCCTCATCGCGCAAAAACTCGCTTAAGACAATCTGGTAATTGGGTTCGTCATCGACGATCAGGATGGTGTACATGGCAGTTTGTTAGGGGTTAGCGTTATTTGGTGATTGGTGAGCCGGGCCTTGAGCGGCGCCAGCAGATGGGCCGGCACCCGCCGTCTGCCGCCAGTCTCGCCTATTGGGGCCTTGTCGCCTTCACGACCATGAAAATCGCTGCCGCCGGTAATGATCAGACCGCAAGTATGACAGAGTTTAAGCAAAAACCGTAGCATTTTTTCAGAATTCATCGGGTGGTAGACCTCAACACCTTCGATGCCATCGTCCATCAGTCCATGGACCAGGACGGTAATTTCCGCCTCGCTCATCTTCAAAGAACCGGGGTGGGCGAGAACGGCCTTACCTCCGGCTTCAGTAATCATGCTAATGGCTTGTCGAACCGGCAAGAGCCGGCGCTGGACATAGGCTGCCCCGTCTTTGCGCAGGTACTTGGCAAAGGCCTCCTGTTCACTACGGACGACGCCCTTGTTCACCAGGACCCTGGCGATGTGCGGTCGCCCCGTTTGACCATTGCCCTGTGGCAGGTCAGCCATCGTAATCGGCAGATTAAATCCAATTAATTTAGCGATAATCTGTTGGTTCCTTTCTTGACGGGCCTGTTGAATAGTGTGCAGTCCGGCTGCCAAGGACACTGAATTATAATCGAGACCAAGGCCCAGGATATGAACAGAGAGTTCTTGATGATGGGCGGTAATCTCGATCCCGGGCAAGACCTCGATCTGGTTTTCTTGACCTAAAAAAATGGCCTCAGGGTAGGCGGCCATGGTGTCGTGATCAGTGATCGAGAGTACGGAGACCCCCTTTTTCTTGGCAACGTCCATGATCTCGACCGGACTCAAGGTGCCATCGGACAGGTTTGAATGAATGTGCAGATCGATCAAGGACATTTTATCCAGTGTGGGGTGAAAAAAAATTTAAACCAACGACGATGTTTGCTACAATAGATATCATCGTGAATGGTGGTCGCAATCAGCGTAATTGTAATTTTTCGCACTATACCGTCATCACATCGGAAAAACAACGAAGGGCTTTTGTCCCTTCCGCGAAACGTTTGCCATGATCAATAAAAATGGAATCTTATACCCCCAACCAGACGTAAAACCCTAAGGAGAGACTATGGCCCAGATTGACGCGTTTTTTAAATTGATGCACGAACAAGGAGCTTCCGATCTTCACATGGTCTCTGGCCAGCAGCCAATTTTGAGGATCAGGGGAGAGATGGAAAAGGTCAAGTATAATGTCCTGGAAAATGACGCCCTGCGGGCCTTTCTCTATGAGATTGTCACAGAAGAAAAGATCAAACAATTCGAAGAATGCGGCGATGTTGATTTTGGCTATGAGATCGCCGGCCTTGCCCGCTACAGAGGCAATCTGTTCATGCAGAAGTATGGAATTGGCTCGGTATTTCGGGAAATTCCGAGCGACATTCTGACCTGCGAGCAACTGGGCCTGCCCAAGATCGTCACCAAACTGTCTTCCCTGCCGAAGGGCTTGGTCCTGGTCACCGGCCCCACCGGCAGTGGTAAGTCAACCACCATGGCCGCCATTATCGATGAGGCCAACAAGACCAGGTGTGACCATATCCTGACTATTGAAGACCCCATCGAATTCGTCCACAAGAGCCAAAAATGCATCGTCAACCACCGTGAGGTCGGCATCCACACCAAGAGCTTCTCCTCCGCCCTGCGTGGCGCCCTCCGTGAAGACCCGGACATCATCCTGGTCGGTGAAATGCGCGACCTGGAAACCATTTCCCTGGCCATGGAGGCGGCCATGACCGGCCATCTGGTCTTCGGCACCCTGCACACCTTAAACGCCGCCAAGACCGTGGATCGTATCATCGAAATCTTTCCGTCCACCCAGCAGGCCCAGGTCCGTTCGACACTGGCCGATGCCCTGAAGGCCGTGGTCTCGCAGACCCTGTTCAAGCGGATCGACAAAAAGGGCCGCTGCGCCGCACTCGAAATCCTGATCGGCACCCCAGCCATCCGCAACCTGATCCGGGAAGGCAAGACCTTCCAAATCCCTTCTGCCATGCAGACCGGCAAAAAATTTGGCATGCAGACCTTGGATGACGCGATCATGGAATTTTTAGAAAAAGGCATGATCTCCGCCGAAGACGCTTACACCAATGCCATTGAAAAGGGAAAATTCGTGCAATTCCTGAAGAGTCCACCCCTTGACTTTGCCGATGCCTGATTCTTAAAGGTGAATAGGCTATAGGCTGAAGGCTGTTAGGCAAAAAACGGGTCACATGATGGCTAGGCACGACCCCATATCTCGTGTTTTCCTGTTGCTAACAGTCTA
>JANNQL010000054.1:0-2587 GCA_031400755.1 Pseudomonadota bacterium
GGCCAGGTTGAAGGGGTGGATCTCGCAATAGACCTTTTGCTCCCGGATGCGTCGGGCGATTAGCTGGGTGGTCTGCGAGCCGAAGTCGAGGATTAATATTTTTTCGTTATGGATGTCCATGGTTTTTTAGGGGGTCAGGAATCAGTGGTCAGGAATCAGGATTTATAAATCAGGGGAAAGGCGAAGCATCTACCGCAGGCGGAGGGGGGAATGATTCTGTTCCCTGTCTCCTGATACCTGCCCCCTGGAACCTCTTTTACCCCAGCCGATAGTTGGGGGCCTCTTTGGTGATGATGACATCGTGGACGTGGCTCTCCTTGAGACCGGCGGCGGTGATGCGGACGAATCTGGCCTTCTGCCGCAGTTCGTCTATGGTGCGGGCTCCGACATAACCCATGCCGGAGCGCAGGCCGCCCAGCAACTGGTAGATGGTCTCCGAGATCGGGCCGCGGTAGGGGACCTTGCCCTCAATGCCTTCTGGCACCAGTTTGGAGGGGCTTTCCACCCCGTCCTGGAAGTAGCGGTCGCTCGAGCCCTGTTTCATGGCGCCGAGGGAGCCCATGCCACGATAGCCCTTGTAGGTACGGCCCTGATAGAGAAAGGTCTCGCCCGGGGTTTCATCGGTGCCGGCGAAGAGGCTGCCGATCATGATGGAGCTGGCGCCAATGCCGATGGCCTTGGTCAGTTCGCCGGAATATTTAATGCCGCCATCGGCGATGAGGGGGATGCCGAATTTCTCGGCCGCCTTGGCGCAGTTATAGATGGCGGTCATCTGGGGGACGCCGACCCCGGCCACGATGCGGGTGGTGCAGATCGAACCGGGGCCGACGCCGATTTTTACGCAGTCGGCCCCGGCCTGGGCCAGGGCTTCAACGGCCTCCGGGGTGGCGATATTGCCGGCAATGACTTGCAGGTTGGGGAAGGCGGCCTTCAAGTCTTTTAAGGCATTGATGATGTTCTTGGAGTGGCCGTGGGCCGAGTCCAGGACGACAACGTCGACGCCGGCCTGGATCAGCTGTTCGGTGCTGGCCAGGCAGTTGCCCACTCCGACTGCGGCCCCGACCAGCAGTCGGCCCATGCCATCTTTGGCGGCGTTGGGGTAGCGCCTGATCTTTTCCAGGTCCTTGGTGGTGATCAGCCCGGTCAGGTTGCCGGCATCATCCACTACCAAGAGCTTTTCGATGCGGTGCTCATGGAGCAGGGCCTTGGACTGTTCCATGGTGATGCCGACTTTGGCGGTGACCAGATTGGAGCTGGTCATGACCTCTTTGACTTTGAGGTCGGGGTCAGAGACAAAGCGCAGGTCGCGATTGGTGACGATGCCGACCAGTTTGGGGCCGCGGCGCACTGGCACCCCGGAGATCCGGTACTGGTCCATGATGAATTTGACCTCGGCCACGGTGCTGTCTTCCTCAACGGTGATCGGGTCGACAATCATGCCGGATTCCGATTTTTTGACCCGCTGCACCTCACGGACCTGGGCCTCAATGCTCATATTTTTGTGGATGATGCCGATGCCGCCTTCGCGGGCCATGATGATCGCGGTGCGATGTTCGGTGACGGTGTCCATGGCGGCGCTGATCAGCGGGATATTGAGCCGGATGCTGCTGGTCAGGGAGGTGGACAGATCGACATCGGAAGGTAGGACGTCGGAGGCGAGTGGCACCAGGAGCAAATCATCAAAGGTGTAGGCGTTTTCAAGAATTTTATCGTGCATGGGGGCGGGGCTCCTTATCAAAAATATGTACTATCATTTCATTCTAAGATATTTTGGCGAAGAATTGAAAGACTTTATTGAGTTTGTCGTGGTTTATGAGTTTATTAGGGGAGTGACTGCGCTCCCCAAAACAGGTAAACTTGTGAAACTCAATCAACGCTACTAACTCCAAACTTTTATGCTTTGCATTAATCCTCAAAATCCTCAGTCCCGCTTGATAGATCAAGTCGTTGAGGCCCTTCGGCATGGGGCGGTCATTTGCTATCCCACTGATACTGTTTACGGGATCGGCTGCGATATCTTTAACCAGAAGGCTGTGAAGCGGGTGCATCAACTGAAACGGCGTCCGAACGACAAGCCTTTTAGCTTCATGTGCAGCAGCTTAAAGGATGTCAGCGCTTACTGCCATATCTCCAATAGCGCCTACCGCTTGATGAAGAAAAACCTGCCAGGGCCTTACACCTTTGTCCTGGCGACCATGAAAATCGTGCCCAAGATCATGACCAGTAAGCAAAAAACCGTGGGGATCAGGGTGCCGGACAATGCCATCTGTCGGGCCTTGATTGAGGCGTTGGGGAACCCTATCCTCACCACTTCCGCTTCTCTTGAGGAGACCGGATTACCCATGGCCGAGGCCTTTGAGTTGGAAGAAAGGCTTGGCGGCTTGGTGGATATTATCATTGATGGTGGTCCGGTCTATCCAGAACCTTCCAGTGTCATCTCGCTCATTGGCCCCACCCCGGAGATCATTCGGCAGGGAAAAGGAGATATTAAGCAGTTTATGTCGGATTGATGGGGGTTAGGAATCGATCCGGCCTGAACTGCTTATGATGTCTCATCATCATTGGAACCTTTGATGAGCGGGTACTT
>JANNQL010000055.1:0-13030 GCA_031400755.1 Pseudomonadota bacterium
CTTCATGCCCTTGATCTGGGCGGAGTCTGGCTCGGGCAAATTCTCAAAAACAAGGCGGAAGTCAACACCATCCTTGGCGTCACAAGTCAGTTCGACCTGATGGCAATCATCGCCGTCGGCCACCCCAAACATCGAGATCAACACTCCACCCGCCAACCAATCGACCATTTTTTGTTATAAAAAATACAACTCAATTGCCCCACAGGAGGGACACAAATGAACCGCAGCAAATCGCTACACCACAAAGCCCTTATTACAGCCATAGTCCTCTTCATGCTTACCGGCTGCTCAAGCCTTAATCTTGGACAAAGCTCGACCCAGTCTGAAGGCACCAACTCCATGCAATCGTATTTTCCCACCAAGTTCAGGGACTTTGAAGTCCCGAATGAATTAAAGGTGGATAGCGGCAAGACCCTGATCATCAACACCAGCTCTTTTAACGGTGGCATTGTCGCCCTGACCGGCAGACTGGAAGTCGAGTCTTTGACTGATTATTTCACTCAATCGATGCAGAAAAATGGCTGGAAGCTCACCGGTGAAGCCCATTACAAGAATGTGCTGATCGCCTTTTCCAAGTCCAACAAAAACTGCATAATCACCATCTACGAAGGTGAACTCGGCACCAGCACCAAGGTCTTTGCCTACATGGCCGAAGACCTGACGACGGGCGGCGGTGGTAGCTACTGATGGTTCCTTTTCCATGATTATGTCAACACCATTAGCTGGCAAGAAAATCATCTTCGGCATCACCGGCGGCATAGCCGCCTATAAAGCGGCCGACTGGATCAGGTCACTCCGTCAGGCTGGGGCCGAGGTGACGGTGGTCATGACCGAAGCGGCGACCAAGTTCGTGACGCCGATGACCTTTGCCGCCCTCTCCGGCCGCCCGGTGGAGTGCGGCATCTTTGATGCTGCCCGTGCCGAGACCATCCCCCACATCACCCTGGCCAAAGAGTGCGACCTCCTGTTGATCGCCCCGGCCACCGCCAACACCATCGCCCACTTGGCCCACGGCATGGCGGACACCCTGCTGACCGCCATTGTCCTGGCCACTAGGGCCAAGGTCTTGGTCTTCCCGGCCATGAACAGCGCCATGTACCAGCACCCCGCTACCCAGAGCAACCTTGAACGTCTGCAACAGCTGCACTACACCGTCATCCCCCCGGCCTGCGGGGCAATGGCCTGCGGCGATCAAGGCCCAGGCCGGCTGCCGGATTGGCCAACTGCTGAAAGCACCATCAACGCCGCCTTGTCCCCCCAAGACCTGAGCAACCAGCATTTCCTGATTAGCGCCGGACCAACCCAGGAGCCCCTGGACCCGGTACGTTTCCTGAGCAACCGTTCAACCGGCAAGATGGGCTATGCCCTGGCCCGGGCAGCTCACCAAAGGGGGGCGACCGTAACCCTGGTGACCGGGCCGACCGCCCTCACCCCGCCAATCGGCGTTAAAATTGTCCCAGTCCGCACCGCACTCGAAATGCAACAGGCGGTTTTCGAGAACTTGCCAAACGCCAGCGTCATCATCAAGACCGCCGCTGTCTCCGACTTCCGACCAAGTCAAACTGCCCCTCATAAAATCAAAAAAGGGACTATGGAGTCAATCAGCTTAGGTCTTAGCGCCAACCCCGACATCCTTCTGGAACTTGGCAAAAAAAGAGGCCAGGCCGTTAGACCAATCCTGATTGGCTTTGCAGCGGAAAGCGACCACCATCTCCAGGAAGGCCAGCGCAAATTAATCCAAAAGAATCTAGACCTGATGGTGGTCAATGATATCATGGGCAGCGACACCGGCTTTGGCTCCGACACCAACCAAATCACCATCATCGACAGGGAAGGCGCCCAAACGCCCCTGCCTCTGCTCTCCAAAGATGAAACCGCCCACCGTCTTCTGGATCGAATCCTCCAGCTCCTCTAAAAAACCCACCCATCTTCGTTAATCCAAAAAACCGTTTTTCCGTTTCCATACTTACAGTTACCATCATTTTTAGTTGTGTTGCCCTGCTCAATCCGCTAAGCTATTCATCAATAGTTATGGCGTCGCAAATAAGCGCAGACTTCGAAAAAACCAATCTAATCTTTCAAGTAATTACTGCATCTTTTATGCGTTAATGACAACACCTAAAGAAATTACCGCAACTGAAAAATTACTTGATCTGATCCGGACTTCGTCGCCGGCTCCAATCACAGACACCACCGGACAACAGACGACGACAGAAGGGCCTCAATCGGGCCTGGGTCTGGAAGAGATCAGCTTTGACAACGAACAGAAGGAATCTACCGAGAGCAGCAACAACCCGCCTGAAAAACCACGCCCAGCGTCTGCCCCCCCCCTTCCCATCGCCACCAACACGGTTAATGACGATGGCCCGGCCCCAAGGGAGGCCGGACGGCTGGAGTTCCCGCCCCTCTCCTCTGTGCGGACAAAGCCCCCCTCTTTTTTCCAAGCCTCAACCACTGCGCTAAGTCTTCAGCTCCAACGCCTGCGATCATCGACCAAAACCACCATCGCCGTAGACATCCAACCCGGCATTATCCATCTGGTCAAGACCCAGACCGACAAACATGGGCACACGCTACTGGCCTGTCAGTCCGCACCCTATCCGATTGATCCAGACTCCAAGCCCAAAAACCTTTTTGATGACCCACAGTTCAAGGCAGTACTTTTCACCGCCCTGTCCGCCATGGTTGGCGACCATAGCCACCATGAAATATGGTGTTCCTACTTCTTTTGCAATCCGGTGGCAGTCCATAATATTAGTATCCCCAAAGTCGCCGACAAGGAGATCGCCAATGCCGTTTTCTGGTCAGCCAAGCGCGAGCTGGAATTCGACGTAACTACCAGCCTTTTTGACTATTCCATCCTGCAAGAACTCACCGAAGGCAACCAGGTTAAAATCCAGACCCTGGTCACCCTGGTGCCGCGTCCCGAAGTACAGGGGGTTGAAGCCATGTTTCGCAACGCCGGTTTTCCACTGACCGGCCTGACCTTTCCTGCCGCCGCCATCCAAAATTTCCTGAACCAGGACCAAGCAGTCCCAGCGGACAAACCAGTGGTCTATTTCACCATTCGCAAACACAACTCGTTCATTGATCTCTTTTATCAAGGCAAGATGTTCTTCAGCCGGGAGATCAAGACCGGGATCGACAGCTTTGTTGAGTCCCTCCTTGACTACATTTACGTTCCAAGCAGTGGCGTCCAAATTGATGAAGAAAAAGCCAAGGCCTTCCTCTTTCGGTCAAAAGACAGCGTTGGCAATTCAAAACAGGCGCCTGACGAAATTTTCTCGCTGGTTAATCTTGACGAACTGACGGTTATCGACCGCTTGGTCCGGCAACTGGTGCGCACTTTTGAGTACTGCAACACCACCTTCAGAACCCCACCGGTATGCAAGATATTCACCTCAGGCGAATACACGGTCAATGACGCCATCCTCAAGAACATCGAAAACCGGGTCGACATCCAATGTGCGGTCATGAATCCCCTCTCGCTTGAAGTGTTTAACCGTGACCTTGAAAAATCAGTGCCCAATGGCTCCGGGCTCCTGGTCGCAGCAGGTCTTTCCTTATCGAACAAACAAACGACTGCCAACTTTCTGTATACCTATGCAGAACGATTTGCAGAGGCCACAACCAACCGGATCAACACCATTATCGCCATCGCCACCATCTGCCTGACCATCAGCTGCGGCGCCTTGTTCGCCTGGCAGTATGATCAAGGACTCCGCAAAAAAACAATGCTCAACACCATGCAGACCGAGCTCGACAACAAATACCAGAAAGAACCACGCTCTCGCTCAAACGACTACACCAGCCTAGCCATCCATAAAATCAGCCAGTTTCACAGCGACAACAAGGAAAAAATCAAGCGTTTCCAGGCCATTGCCATGGTCCACGAACTGACTAGGGGAATAGCCAAGGAAATCAATATCACCGATTTGACTCTGGACCTTACGGCTAAACTTAACGAATCTAAAATAAAAAAAAATGAACCGAGTAACGGCGCCGTACAGCTTAAGGGCTACATTAAAGCCCCCCTTGAGACCCAGGAGTTCATCTTGATGAATTTTCTTAAAACACTGGCCGACCTTAATCTATTTGGTGAACCAGACCTTAAGTCAAAGGAGAATACTTCTCTACAGGATGAGAACATACTGCGTTTTGAAGTCAGTCTCCAAACAACCCTTGGCCTCCTGGAGTCACCATCACCATGAACCAACCGGGACATTTCACTTTCAGCAGGCGCAATGCTGTTTTTCTAGGCATTTGCCTCGGCGGCTTTACCCTCCTGCTCCTGATCAGCGTTATCCCGCTCAAGACCCAGCACCACGCCCTTGATCAGGAAATTGCCGCCTTGAAAAATAAACTGGCGAACCAACAACAAAACCAAGCGAGCATTACCTTGGTTGATGGCCTTCTGGCAAAGCTTGATCAACAGCCCACGCCTCAACTTGTCGCCCTTGCGCCTTTGCCGCAGGACAAGACCTCGCTCATTTTTGAAGACATCAAGACCATAGCCCAGGCGGCCTCCCTCGACCTGACAACCATCGAACCCCTGCTTGACAATAAAGACACCTGGCAGAGCCTGACCGTCCACGCCGAGCTTCGGGGCTTGTTTCCGGACATCCGGACCTTATTGCTTAAACTGCTGGCCCTGCCCTATGTCAAACAGATCGACCGTATTGAAATTCATCCCGACAGCACCGAGCTCAAGATCAGCCTTACCTATACGATCAGTTTGGCATAAGGCCAAAAGGGAATCAAAATACCGATGCAAAAGAGAGAAAAAATCATAGTAAGCATGGTCATCATCGCCGCTATCTATGGTGCTGTTGACTTTACCCTGAACAGTCAAAAGAAAGAATTGGCTGACCTCGCAGTCCAGCCGGACAGCCAAGCCATTGCCGAACTCGCCGCCCAACTCGGCCCCCTCTCCTCGGCTGATAACCAGAAGATCGCCCGCTTGGCAGCCTCTATCAACGAACCTTGGCCAGAGGAGGTCTTCGTTCTCCGCCAGACCGACTTCGGCAATGATAAACAAATCGAAAAAACAAAGGGCCCTGACATAAACAACCTGAGAAATCAGGCCGATCAATTAATCTACTCCGGTTTCCTGTCGATGGGGACTGACCGGATTGCCATCATCAACGGCATGGATTATCGGATCGGTGAACAGATCAACGGCTTCACCATCACCAAAATCAACCCGGAATCTATCCAGGTCAGCCTGCAGGAGGCCTTTTTCGATATTGCCGCCAGCACTGAAGCAGCCCCTGCCCTTTCTACAGATAAGGCCCCACAACCATGAACATTAGCAGCCATAAGGCCTCCGCCATGAAAGTCACCACCACCAAACATGCCCTTTGTTTCAGCATGGCCGTTCTGCTGCTCAGCCTCATACAGAGCGGTTGCGCCAGTCAAGCCCCCAAAGCTAACCCCTTCTTTGAACAGTGGAAGACCAAGGCTGAGACCTCGAAGCCCTTTAGCCCTATACAAAAAGGCCCTGCCGATAACGCAGCGCCTGAACAAACAAGTCCACCAACGGGCCCGCCGCCGGTCACGACTGCCCCCCCCATCACCCCAAGCGACTTGCCGGGGACGCCGCTCTCGGTACGGTTCATTGATGATGATCTGGCCACCTCGCTCAGGACCCTGGCCAGGATTGCCCAGCAGAACATCATGATCAGCCCGAGCGTCCAAGGTAAAATCAACCTGCAGACCCAAGAAACACCATGGGACACCGTATTCATGGGGATCATCAACAGCTATGGCCTGACGGTGGTCAAGGAAAACAACCTGCTGCACGTCATGTCCATGGAAGACCTCAAACAGCAGGTTGAACGAAAAACGCTGCAACTTCAGGAGCAACAGGTCTCGCTCCTGGTCACCAGAATTGTGCCCATCGAGTTTTCAGACCCCAAGACCATCGCCGATTCGGTCACCCAGTTGCTTTCCAAAGACAAGGACGGCAAGCCCCGTGGCTCCGCCTCCATTGACCAGCACTCCCGATCACTGATTATCCGGGAGACCGAAGACAACATCGGCCAGTTGCTGGCCCTGGTCCGCGAACTGGATAAACCGACCGCGCAAATCCTGATCGAGGCCCATATTATCGAGACCACCAAGGACACCGCCCGCGAGCTTGGCGTTCAGTGGGGGGCCTTGACCACCAACGGCGTACTCGGCGACCACCGGGTGGGTCTCACCCCAGGCAGTTCACCTGCCACCTATCTGAACGGGGCCTTGACCTACCCCGCCACTGACGCCACCACCATCGGCCAAAATATCAATCTGGGGGCCTCAGCCATCAAAGGCATCGCCCCGGCCTCCATCGGCCTGATCGCCAACGGCAACGACATGTTGCTCAACGCCCAATTATCGGCCCTGCAACGGGACGGCAAACTCAATATCCTCTCCAGTCCGTCCATCGCCACCCTCGACAACTCAGAGGCAATCATCGAGTCCGGCAAGTCCGTCCCCTTCCAGACCTTCAGCGATGCCGGCACACCGCAAATCACTTACAAGGACGCCACCCTCAACCTGACCGTGGTCCCGCATGTCATCTCCGACCGCATGATCAAATTAAATATCGAGGCCAAGAAAGACGAGGTCGATACTGCCAACACCGTGGCCGGCAACCCTTTCATCACCAAAAAACTGGCCAAGACCCAGTTGATTGTTGAAAATAACGCTACCGTTGTCCTGGCCGGCCTGTCGAAGGAGACCCAGTCCGGCAGCAACACCGGCGTCCCCGGTCTGAAGGACTTGCCTGGCTTAGGATGGCTGTTCAAAAAGGACTCGACCAGCCAGGAATTTGAGGAGCTTTTGATCTTCATCACCCCGAAAATTCTGACCAGACCTGAGCCACAGACACCGGAAGGGCATAAGCAACCATGAAAATCCGCAAACGTTTAGGGGAGATGCTGATTGAATCCGGCCTGATGACTGAAGAGTCCCTGGCCCAGGCCCTGGCCAAGCAAAAAGGTTCAGGCTTAAGGCTTGGCGATTTTCTGATTGATAAAGAGATTATCCCGGAAGAGAAGATCATCGATCTGCTCAGTTCCCAGTTACAGATCAGAAAATTCAACTCCAATGACTACGAAATCACCCCGGACCTGGCCGAGGTCATCGACAACGATCTGGCCACCAAATACCGGATGGTGCCTCTTCGTAAGGGTGACTTCATCCTCACCGTCGCCATGGTCGACCCCATGGACATCCAGGCCCTCGACGCCTTGGAAAAACTCTGCGACATCGAAGTCGAACCGGTCATCTGCTCAAAGTCCCAACTCAGCCTGTTGACCAACGGCATCTACGGCATCCATTCCGAGGTCAAGGACATCCTGGCGAAGATCGATGACAAACTGACGATTGAGACCTTCGATGACAATAAAAAAGAGGACTTCAGCGACTTAAAGGACATGGTGGACGCCGCCCCGGTGGTCCGCCTGGTCAACTCCATCCTGCGCCAGGCGGTGGCCGAAAAGGCCTCGGACATCCATATCGGCGCCGAAAAGGACCGGGCCCAGGTCCGTCTCCGGATCGACGGCAAACTGCACGAGGTGCCGCCGCCGCCCAAATCCATGCTGACTGCCATCATTTCCCGCATCAAGATCTTGGCCAGCATGGACATCACCAACACCAGGGTCCCCCTGGACGGCCGCTTCAATATCCAGATCGACAACCAGGATGTCAGCATCAGGGTCTCAACGCTGCCGACCATCTATGGCGAAAACATGGTCATGCGTCTGCTCTTTGTCAGCGCCGGTGCCCTGCCCCTGGAACGGCTGGGCCTCTTGGACAATGATCTTGAGGCCCTGCTCCGTCTTGCCGCCCAGCCTTACGGCATGATCCTGAGCGCCGGGCCGACCGGCAGCGGCAAATCCAGCACCCTCTATGCCATTCTCCGCAAAGTCATTTCGCCGGATGTCAACATCATCACCCTGGAAGACCCGGTGGAGTACCGGATGGAAGGTGTCCGCCAGGTCCAGTTGAACATCAAGGCCGGCATGACCTTTGCCTCCGGTCTTCGTTCCATCCTGCGCCAGGACCCGGACATCATCATGGTCGGCGAAATCAGGGACGGCGAGACGGCCATGATCGCCACCCAGGCCGCCCTCACCGGCCACCTGGTCTTGAGCACCCTGCACACCAACGACTCGGCCAGCGCCATTACCCGTTTGCACAATATGGGCGTCGAACCTTTTCTGATTTCAGCCTCGCTGCTTGGCATCTGCGCCCAACGCCTGCTCCGCAAGAACTGTAGCTATTGCCTGGAGCCATTCCAACCATCAGCCGCCACCCTGCAATACTGGGGACTGACCGAACCAATCGAGGCAAAGTTCATGAAGGGCAAAGGCTGCACATACTGCATGCAGTCCGGTTATAAGGGACGGATGGGGATCTATGAGATTCTGAAGATGGATGAAACGGTAAAAGAGATGATCATCCGCAACAACTCAGCCGCCGAGGTCACCAAGATGATGAAAGAGGCCAAGAAACTGACTACGCTGCGCGACATCGCACTGTTGCGCGTCATGGAAGGGGCGACGACCTTTGAGGAAGCCGCCAAGACCGTACTAGTTTAACTATGCAGCAATTCAGCTTCACAGCCATCACTGCTCACGGCAAGACCATCGAAGGGGTCATGGAGGCCGACTCCATTGCCGCTGCCCAGCTGCAGATCTCCCGCCAGGGGCAAATCCCGGTGCGGGTAGCCCCGCTCGGGGGGGTAGGTAGATCAGTGACAACTGCCCTGCCCAATCTGTTCAGCAAAATCACAAGCGCCGAGATCATCCTCTTCACCAAGCAACTCCGGACAATGCTGCGTACCGGCATCCCCATCCTGAAGACCCTGTCCATCCTCGGAGAACAGAGCAAAAACCCCGTCCTGCAAAAGGCCATGGCCCAAATGGAACGGGAAATCCAGGAAGGTGACACCATGGCTGCGGTCTTCAAGAGGCAACCGCACATCTTCTCGAAGCTCTATTGCGGCCTGATCAACGCCGGCGAGATCAGCGGCACCATGACCGAAGTCCTTGAACGGGTGACCTATATCCTGGAACATGAATACAAGGTCAAACGGGACATCAAATCGGCCTTGGCCTATCCAAAGATGGTGGTGGCGACATTGATCGGCGCCTTCTTCTTTCTGCTGACCTTCGTCATCCCCAAATTTGTCAGCATCTTTGCCAAGGCCGGCATCGACCTGCCGCTGCCCACCAAGATCTGCCTGCTCATGTACCATGGCCTGCAGACCTACTGGCCATTGATGGTGGGCGCTACCATCGCCGTCGTTGCCGGTCTCAATCTTTTCTTCAAGACCGAACAAGGCGCCATTACCCGTGACCTGGTGCTGATCAAACTGCCCATTATCGGCCCGCTGTTCATCAAATCGGCCATGTCGCGGTTTGCCAGTATCCTGGCCATCTTGCTAAGCAGTGGGATCAGCGTCCTCACCTCCTTTGAGATCCTCTCCGCCACCATCGGCAACGCCGCCATTGCCAAAGAACTTGACCTCCTGTCCACCAAGATGAGCGAAGGCCATGGCATTTCCGCCCCCTTGGCGGCCTCCACCTTCTTTCCGCCGATGGTGGTCAACATGATGGCCATTGGCGAAGAATCAGGCGCACTCGACGAGATGTTGCGCCAGGTGGCCCAGCACTACGATGAAGAGGTCGAGTACGCGGTGGCAGGCCTGTCGGAGGCCATCGGGCCGGTCTTGATTGTCCTTTTGACTGCGGTGGTCGGCTTCTTCGCCCTGGCCATCTTCCTGCCGATGTGGGACCTGACTAAGATGGTGAAATAGCCGCCCACTCCATTCTTATTCCTTCAGGACTCTTTCCATTCCACCCTTGAGACGGGGAGGTGCTTCTCGCCTCAATCAGTATTGTCTGACTGTCGGTTTGGCCTTATAAGTTGGTACAGCGCCACCTGTCTGGCTTTCATGGCCGTCACCACCATCCCCTTCACCATCGTGACCTGCACCATCTTCACCGTCACCATCATGGCCGTCACCATCATGGCCTTCACCATCATGGCCTGCACCATCATCACCGCCACTATCATGGCCGTCACCATCATCACCTTCAGCCATAGCGGAGTTGACAAAACCACCATCAAAGCCATTGCTTACGGATACAACACGGGATGACAAGCTGATCGTCAAGATACCGAGCACAAAACAGACAAGCATAATACGGGCTACATGGTAACGTTTCGACATGGTTATTGTCCTCCTTATCGGGAAATAGTTATCTTCAGGCAACCGTCTAAACCATTCTCTAAGAACCTCGGCAATTATTGATATACCGTTTATCAATTCCCATAACGTTCGTTCCGGCACTCTGTTCAGTCCCCGCTTGACGGGGGTGTTTTTAGCCGGAATCCAGGTTCTTTGCTGGATGACAGCTAGAACCATGCTGGCATGACGTAAAAGATAAATGGTACTTTTATAATTTTTAAGTCCCTAATAACTCGTGGCCTGGCCGCCGTTAAAATTAAAACGCAACGCCAGGTCGGCCACTTCCCCTTCCTCATCTCCAAATGTATGGAGGCCGATCTCGTCCCTGGGTGAGCTATTAAAATTGGCAGTGGTGAAAGTCGTATCAGCGGCACACGACTTTTGCGCCGTTCCGGAGCAGTCGATGCCGGTGAAGGAGGTGTTCCATTGCACCGCCTTGTATTTGGTGTAATCCCAATGGATGGTCCCTTTAGGCGAGGTGCTGGGTATCCCGGCAAAGGCGTAGATCAAATTCTCCCGCACCCCGCTATCGGGGTTGAACTGTTCCTGCACTCGGACCACGAGTGTTGCCCAATCGACCAGTTCGCTGTCACTGACTAGGCCCGATCTGACTGAACTGGCCCGTTGCTTGCCGATCACGGTCTGGGTGCCATTGGCCGCCTGTCTCCAGAGGACGATGTAGGTCCTGTTGTCGGCAGAACCGCAAAACATCGGCAGATCGTCTCCATCTTTACACCAGAGATAGGACACCCCGTAGAAACTGTCGTTAGCGATATTGCTGTCCCCTTGCGTCTGCAAACGAAACGAGATCCCGGCCATCACGTCATGGTCATTGCCGAGCCTGACCTTGACCTGGACCTCATAGGTCAAGAGGCCGTTGGCATCGTTCCAGACATCCAGCAGGTTGGGCATGGTGCTGCTGGCATTGGTCCAGTCCAGGCTGATCTGGGTGTCACCCTGGCCATCATTCATCTCGACTTTATGATCATCGATATCCAAGTCGGCATCGCCGCTGACATTCCAATTATTGGCATTCAATGTGCTGCCGCTGCCATCAAAGGTGATAGTGACCCCGGCCGCGCTCGGCACCTTGATGACATAGCTGATCAACCGGGAGACCGAGGCATCGGTGGGCGTCCCTTTGGCGACAAACCGATACTCGGCAAAGCCGGCGTTCTCGGCATAGGTGAAGCTCTGCAGGCTGAATTGACCGGCATTGGTGACAAGGTAGGGCGCGAGCGCCAGTTCGGCCAGCAAGGCATTGCGGGCCGTACTGTTCGATGAGTCAATGGCGGCCAGGCGTTTGATCGCGTAATGACCACCGGACTCGGCCAGATAATAGGCCTTGGTGTCGTTCATGGAGCCGATCTGGGTAAGAGTGGACGTCGAGACAAACGAATAGATGGCCGTCCCCAGACTAGCGACGACGGCCATGGCGATGATGGTGGCCACCAGAATCGAACCGCCTTGGCCGAAAACAATGGCCCTTGGCCCTGAGATATCAGGTCGGGACCGGGTGTTTGATCGGGGACGGATCGGCGTAGAATCAATGCTCATATATTACGCGGCGTTATCCGGGTAGAAAAAGAAAGAATATTGCTATCAGGCCCATTCAGGGCGATGGTCGCTTGAATGATCTTGCGGGCCGAGGTCCAGGTCGTTTGGGCAGCGCCGCCATAGGTGTCATAATAGGCAAAAGTCAATGAGTTGACCTGGTCCACCAGGATGTCGTTACCCACGCCATCGTTTAAGATAATCGTGTCGCCACTCTTGGCAACGGTGTAGGACTGAGTGACGCCATCGCCATGCAGGGCGGCAAACTGAATCGAGGTAGCCGAGGCACTGGTCACCGCGGTAATCACTCTGAACTCCCGGGACAAACGCAACAAAGCCAGCTGGCCCTTGGCCGCAGTCGCCGCCGCATCCCGGCTCACTAAAAACACGTTGACGACAGTGGAGATGCCAAGCCCTGCCCCCGCTCCCATAACGCCTAAGAGCAGCAAGACCATGATCATTTCGACCAGGGAAAACCCGGCCTGCTGGGTAATGGTCCAAAAAACTGCTGGCAAACTCTGCGGGCCACGACGAGGCATAACCATCACCACTCGACAAAGAGTCCGGTCAGGACCAGACCGGTGTCTTGATCCTTGATCGAGACCTTTAATATGCCATCGGCCGCCACCCCTGCCGTCTCATTGTGGCCAGTAAACTTGATATATTTATTGTCAATGACCTCGTATGCCCCATAGTCGTTATTTTGCTGACCACTACCGATGGCGGTCTTCAGGACAGCAATATCGCTTACGGCAGCAAAATTTGCCCTGATATTTTCCATGGTTTGCTGAAGTGTCATGGTCTTCTGCAACCGGTTTAGCGGCTGGCTGCTGTTGGTGACCGATGTCCCCATGACCGTCACCAGCATGGTGGCCAGGACCCCGAAGACCACCAGGGTAATGATGAGCTCAATCAAGGTAAAACCCTGCTGGCTTATGGACTTTTTCCTGTGCGTCCTGATCATGGGATGAATCCCGTGTTTTTGGTCACCGTGACCGTTTGACTCTTGCCGCCTTTACTAACGGTGACCGTAACAGTGGCGCTGCCCGGACTCCCCCAGCGGTTCTCAAACATAACTGGATTAACAGTTGAGGCAAAAGACATGTCCTGAGGCACGTCCCCTGGCAGCGCGCCGGTGACATTACTCGCATTCTGGAGCGTATAAGTTGCAGCGGCAAAATTAACCCCCCACGCCACATCGGAATTCATGGCCTTGGTCTGGGCATAACGCAGATG
>JANNQL010000056.1:0-7745 GCA_031400755.1 Pseudomonadota bacterium
GGTGATAGACACTCTGCCGTTTAAAGTAGCGAAGCAGTCGAAATCCGCCGCCACCTTTCGGGCCGAGTTCGCCGTGACGAATTACTCCGGCACGCGCTTCGAAGTAAAGGTGGATCGGGAAGTCCAATTGGCCGCGCCAGCACTGCCCGGCGAGACTAAAAAAATCAGACAACTGGTCAACAGTCCCAGAAGAATTATGAGAGGATGAGGGCTTCGCAAAGTAGCACCAGACAGGGAGGGTCTGCCAACGGTCAGCGGGGGAAGAGGGAGGTCTGAAAATTGTTCGGCAGATTGCACCTTCACCCACCCCCTGACCCCCTCCCGTCAAGGGAGGGGGTCTTCATGCAAGTTCTTAACCGGACACGGCTGAGCTTGAATCAAGCACACCAGAAAAAGATCCAGGAGTCTGCACTTTAAGCATACTCGCCGCAAGCCCTGGCCACCAACCCTATTTTCCATTTCCGCCAAGTTTTTTCTGCAAATCACGCACGATGACCCCGGCCTCAGGCTGACCATTATCTGCCGCCTTTTTGGTCCAATAGAGGGCAACGCTGCCATCTTTCTTGACCCCCCAGCCGTTGCCGTACATGAGACCAAGCATGTGCTGGGCATCCGGCACACCCTTCTCCGCCGCTCCCTTAAAGAGGACAAAGGCCTTGTCATAATCCTGCGCAACCCCTCTTCCAGAAAAATACAGCCAACCCAGCGCATGACCGGCCCGTGGCTCGCCGCCAGCCAGACTCTCCTCAAACAGGGCCAAGGCCCGCGCGTTGTCCTGGGCCGCGCCGCTGCCCTTGGCATAGTCCATGCCGAGCAGATAAAGGGCCTCCGGGGTCATTCCTGCTGAGGCTGACGCCTCAGCAGACCGCGCCTCAAAGCTGCCCGGGCCGCTGCTGACCGCCGCTGGGGCCGCACATCCCCAAAAACCAACAACAACAAGGCCCTGCAACATGGACAGAAGAATGACCTGCCGCCAATCGAAGAGAAATTTCAATTTCATGATAATTCCTTAACCAAACAGCCTCAGGCCTTGATACTCCGGCGAGTGCTGGTGATGGGCCTGCAAAATACCCCGCCATAAAAAAACCCTGCCGGAGCAGGGTTTTTTTATGGCTGTCCCTAAGATAGGCCTACTTATGCAAGCGGGAGAAATCGACCCCGGTCTCAACCGAGCCATAGCCGGTCGTGGTGGAACGGACCGAACCATATAAGGTCCCTGATCCGTAGGTGTTCACCGGCAGCACCGTTATGCTGCCAGTGGAAGAGACCATGAGTTCAAAGACCGTCCAGGTATCATTAGAAGTCCCGGCCAGGCCGGTGGTGTCACTTGGCGGCACGAACTCACGGGTCTGGCTGCCCCCCAAATTCAGGGTTACCGAGGCGCCGGAGGTATCGATAGTCCCGCTACCGGTATAATGGTGGACCGTATAGCGGTAGATGCCGGGCCTGAGGGTCGATCCGCCAGCAGGCGGCACAACAGTAATGGTTTCCGGTCCATAGGAATATTGATTGTCAAAGTCGAGGGTGGCGACATCGGCAGTCTCCAAAAAATACGTATGGAACCGGTTGGCATCTTCAGCCGTGCCATTATTGCCGTCATTAGGGCCGGTGAGATGAGAATCCAGGTCGCGAGGATTCTCACCCCAGGCCAGGGTGATCCGCACATCGCTCGCTTCAACAGCGCCAGCCCCGGTAGTCGGACTCAGGGACAGGCCGAGGGTTGTCGGTGCATCACAGGACAAGGTGGCGGTACGAGAACCATTCTCGTAGCTCGAATCATCGACACTGGCCTCGATTGACACCGGCCCTGCGGTAAGATTTGAGAACGCAGCTTGGCCGCTCGAGTCGGTGAGCACTACGTCCGAACCAATCGCCACCCTGACATTAGCCAAGGCATGGCCGTCAAAGGCGTCGGTGACACGAATGGTGGCGCTGGCGCAGGCTGTGGTCGCATCATCGAGCCGCGCCCCACCAAGACTCGGCTCCAGGTGGTAGTCCGTTGGATTAAAAATAAAGGGCACGTTATAGTAAACCGAGGTGATCGTCGGACGGCTGGAATCAAAGGGATTGGCAAATTCAACATCCACCCGTATGTTGTCGATCTGGACTTCATTGGCATTGAGTCCGAAACCCGTGGTGTCAGAGAAATCGATGGTGGTGGCCGCCAGGGCGGCGCCAGGCAAAGCCAAGGCTGCAACCAGCACAACGCACTTCAACCAATAGTATAACTTTTCCATAGACATGCCCCCCCATTTAAGGTTTTAGTAAATTGAAACAGGCAGTGCACAAAATTTTCCTGCCTTGCTTGCCATCTGCTATATCTCTCTTTAACTTAAGGTCTGTTCCATTACGGCGCCAACTTAAATGAACGCGGAATAGCGCCCTCTCTTTGGTGTATAAGAAATAAGGTATGCCGAAGGTAAAGTAAATAGGGGGAACACCTTATTTTGCAATAAAGACGTTTCATATGGCCAACATGCCATATGAAACGTCTAACTGGGCAACACCCCTGAAAGCAAATTATTTTATTCTGCCTTAGAAAAAGTGCCTTCAGGTTCAAAATAACCACAAGGTATCTCAAAGATTCAAGAAAAAATATCCATATGGCACACAGGAAGCGCTAGCAATGACCAGTCCCACTTCATCAATGCAAGTCACCGAGGTCGCCGGTTCCGGCGCCACCTCCACCGATGCCCTGCTGGGTGGCACCAAATGGGGTGCTGCGCAAGGACTCGGGGCCAGTATTTCATACAGTTTCCCCAACGGCTCCACTGCGACTTGGACAGCAGATTATTCTGACGACAATGAGCCCAGCTTTGCCACCTCCTACCGTTTCAGCGCCAGCCAACAGACAGCCGCCCAATCGGCCCTGGCGCAATGGGCCAATGTCGCCAATCTGACCTTCAGCCCAGTCACCGAAACCGCCGTCAGCGTTGGCGATATCCGCTTTGCCTTTACTAACACCCCTTCCATCCTTGACAGCTGGGGTTGGGCCTACTTCCCCGTCCAGGGGGCGGCCCAGGGCGGGGACATCTGGGTCAACCCTGACAACATCATTGAGGCCTGGGCGGTTGGCAGCTTCAATTTCAGCTCCCTGCTCCATGAAATCGGCCATGCCTTAGGCCTCAAACACCCCTTCTTTGACGCCTTCGACCCCTTTGCTGCCACCCTCCCTGCCAGCCAGGACTCGACCCAGTACACCGTGATGTCCTACACCGAGCATCCCCTTTCCGGATTCCTGGAGGTCGCTGGCGGCAGTTGGACATATGATAATATTCAAACCTGGACGCCGATGCTCTACGATATCAGCGCCATGCAGTATCTGTATGGCGCCAACATGACGTACAATATCGGCGACGACACCTACATCTTCGACCCGGACACCCCTTTTTTGATGACCATCTGGGACGCAGGAGGCACCGACACCTTGACGGTCAGTAACTTCAGCAAGGGCTGCATCCTCGATTTGCGGGCCGGCAACTTCTCGAAGATCAGTATCGACTCCGACCCCTGGCCGCCAGGGACGCCCGCAAGTCACTCAGAGCCACTCTATGATGGCACCGACGATCTGGCCATCGCCTACGGCGTCACCATTGAAAACGCCATCGGCGGTTCCGGCAATGACATCCTGACCGGCAATTCGGCAAACAACACCTTAAGCGGCGGGCCTGGCGACGATACCCTGGATGGCCAGGCCGGCATTGACACCGCGACTTACATTACAGCGCTAGCCGCGCTACCTGCGCGGTCACCATCGCCAGCACTAGCTGGATCGTCAGTGGCGGCACCGACGGCGCCGACACCCTGACCAATATCGAACGCCTGCAGTTCGCCGACAAAAAACTCGCCCTTGACCTTGATGGCGCAGCCGGCAACACGGCGCGCCTCATCGCCGCCGCCTTTGGCGAACAGTATCTGGCCCCTGCCTTTGTCGGGGTTGGACTCTCGGTGTTTGACGCCGGCATGTCCATGACGCAGGTAGCGGAACTGGCGCTCAACACTGATATCTTTCTGCAACTGGCCGGCTCCCGCGACAACGCGGCGGTGGTCACCCAACTGTACCGTTCAGTAGTCGGCAACAACCCACCGGCCAATGACCTCAACACCTTTGTGGGTCTGTTGACCTCTGGCATGAGCCAGGCCGACCTCCTGGTCTTTGCCGCCAACTCGGAGACCAATGCCCAGAAAATCGTCCTGGTAGGACTGGCCCAGACAGGGATCGAGTTTGCCTGAGACCATAGACGATATCTTTGGCGAGTCCGGCATTCTGTCCCGCAATCTGCCGGGCTATGAGAGGCGCGCCAGCCAGATCAGCATGGCAAACGCCGTCCGCCGCACACTTGACGCCGACCCTGACTTCCAGGTGGCGCACATGCTGGTGGCAGAAGCCGAAACCGGCATCGGCAAGACCCTGGCCTATCTGGCGCCGGCGGTGCTCTCCGGCCAAAAGGTGGTGGTGTCAACCGGCACCTTGAACCTTCAGGAGCAGATTTTAAAAAAGGACATCCCCTTTATCCGGCAGCACATCAAGCCCGACCTCAAGGCCCTCTGCGTCAAGGGCCGCCAGAATTACGCCTGCCTGTACCGCTGCCAGCAACTGCTGTCTGCGCCGCAGGCCCAACTCTTTGCCCTCCGCCCGGAGATGGAACTCCTACAAAACTGGCTGGCCGAGACCGAGCACGGCGACCGGGCCGAACTCGCCTGGCTGGCCGACGACTCCCCCCTCTGGGAACAGATCTCCACCTCAACCAGCAAGTGCCTAGGCGCTAACTGCCCGGAAAACGCCAACTGCTTCATCAGCCGGCTGCGCAAAAAGGCGGCAAGCGCCCAACTCTTGATCGTCAACCACCACCTCTTTTTTTCCGATCTGGCCATCCGCCGTTTCGGCCACGCCGAGGTCCTGCCCCGCTACCAGGCGGTGATCTTCGATGAGGCCCACCACTTAGAAAACGTCGCCACCAGCTATTTCGGCACCACCTTCAGTCATTACCAACTGCTCGACTTGGTCAAAGACATCGAGACCATGGCCCAGGAGCACCTCAAAAAAGAGGCCCGCCTGGCAACCACCCAGATCGCCCGCGCCTTGGCCAGCCAGGCCGCGGAATTCGCCCTCATCTTTCCCCGCGAGAGGGGCCGTTACCCGCTGCCGGAACTGATCGAAAACACCCTTGCATGGCCAACGGAGGTCGCCCGCCTGGACCTGGCCATCGCCAACCTCGGCAGGCACTTAGACAGCAGCGCCCTGGTAAGCGACCTCTGGGACAGTGCCCGTAGGCGTTGCCAGGAGCTCCGGGACAATCTGGCCAAGACCACCACCGAGCTTGACCACGGCTTTGTCTATTGGGCCGAACGCCGCGACAAGACCATCAGCCTGGCCGCCGCCCCCATTGAGGTCGCCCCGGCCCTGCAAAGGCACCTCTACAGCCAGGTGGCAAGCATCGTCTTTACCTCCGCCACCCTGACTGCCGGCGGCAACTTCAACTATATGTTCAAGCGCTTGGGGCTACCGGCCGATACTGAGACCATGAGCCTGCCCACCCCCTTCGACTACGCTCGCCACAGCCGTCTATACATCCCGGCAAACGGCTTTCCTGAACCAAACGCCCCTACTTACGCCAGCGCCCTCCACCAGCACACCCTTGCCATCCTTACGGCCTCCCGGGGCCGGGCGCTGCTGTTATTTACCAGCATCAACGCCATGCGCCAGATGCATGAATTCCTGCAAGGCAAAATTTCGCACCCGCTCTTTATGCAGGGCGACGCCCCCAAGGCCAGCCTGCTTGAGACCTTCCGGGAGCAGACCGACTCGGTCCTCCTGGCCGTGGCCAGCTTCTGGGAGGGGGTCAACGTCCCCGGCGAAAGCTTGAGTTGTGTAATTATCGATAAACTCCCCTTTGAAGTCCCCAGCGATCCTGTTATTATGGCGCGGATCAATCGGATTAAAGAGGAAGACGGCAACCCGTTTTATGATTTCCAGATACCGCGGGCGATCCTGGCCCTGCGTCAGGGCCTGGGCCGGCTGATGCGCTCTAAATACGACCGGGGGCTCCTGGCCATCATGGACATCCGTCTTTACAGCAAGGGCTATGGCCGGCTCTTCCTGCAAAGCCTGCCGAAGAGCCCGATTATCAGGACAGTTGCCGAGGCCAATCAATTTTTCATGGAGAACGAGGAGTGCAGCAAAGCGAACTGATCTCCCTGCTCAAGCCGGAGACCGCCAAAATCGATCAGGCCATGCGCCAGGACCTTGCCGTTATCGGCAACCGCCGTCTGCGAGAGGTAGTGGAATACGCCATTTTTAACGGCGGCAAACGGGTCCGGCCCCTATTGACCGTCCTCGCTGCCAGGCTGTGCAACCAGAGGCCGGGCCAGGAGCTTGACCAGGCCGCTGCCGCCAATCTCTATCAATTGGCCCTGACCTTCGAGTACCTGCACGCCGCGAGCCTCCTCCATGACGATGTCATCGATCATGCCGCGAGCCGCCGGGGCCGGGCCACCGCCAACCGGGTCTGGGACAACACCCATGTCATTCTGGCCGGAGATTTCCTGCACACCAGGGCCATGCTGCTGGCCGGCACCATCGGTGGGGCGGAGAGTCTGTCAACCATCGCTAACGCCACCGCCGCCATGGTCGAATCGGAATTTCTACAGCTCGAAAACGCTTCGAACAAATCCACCTCGCAAGCCCTTTATTTTCAAGTCTTAAACGGCAAGACCGCCGCCCTGATCAGTGCCGCCGCCAGCACCGGCGCCATCTTTGCCAAGGCCACCTCAAGAGAGCGGCAGGCCCTCCACACCTATGCCAACAACTTAGGTCTCACCTTCCAGATAGTAGACGACCTCCTTGACTATCAGGGCGATCCACAGAAGACCGGCAAGGCGGTGGGTAACGATTTCCAGGAAGGTAAAATGACCCTGCCCCTCATCCTGGCTTTGGACAAGGGCACACCCCAGGACCGGGCGACGCTGACCGACCTGCTGCACGGCACAGCGGCGGAGCGGGCCACGACTTTCCAACAGGCCCAAAGCCTCATCGAGCAGGCCGAGGGCTTCGCTGCCGCCCGTGACCAGGCCGAGGCCCTGGTCAACGAGGCCATCGACGCCTTAGATATTTTCAGCAATAGTCCTGAACGGGAAACCATGACTGCCCTGGCCCGCTACGTCCTTAACCGTGAAAAATAATGATGGCCACTAAGAAAAACCCCTCCCCAAAAAAACTTAAGTCTACCAACGGCTGCTTTATCATCACCACCCTGTTGACCGTCCTGGTGGCGATCAGCCTGGCTGCGACCTTCTATTTTCTATTTTTGAGACCCACCCCGGCGGTGGGGCCAACGGCAGCAAAATCAGTGACCACGCCGACCCCAACCAAACCATCGACACCCGTCCCCGCCCCTGCAAAACCCGCAAACTCTGCCGCCTCGGAGGTGCCAAAGCCGCCGGCAGAATCGCCGTCTACAGGACCGGCCTCGACCCAAGAGCCACCAACCGCTACCGCCGCTGAACCACCACCAATCTCAACCCCGGCTGGCCCCAGGATCGCCATCATCATCGACGACATCGGCAATACCAAAACAATCGCCGAGCAGATCATCGCCCTTGATCTGCCTCTCTCCTTCTCGATCCTGCCGCACACTCCCCATGCCAATCACTTAGCCAGTCGGGCCAAGGCCCGGGGCCGCGACATCCTCCTCCACCTCCCCATGGAGGCCAGTGACCCTAAATGGCCCCCCGGTCCCGGCACC
>JANNQL010000057.1:0-5685 GCA_031400755.1 Pseudomonadota bacterium
GGTGGCTGGCAACCAATCTGGACCCCGGCTTTCCCCCGTCAAGCGGGGACTGAACAGAGCGCCGGGGTGACGGCGTTTTGCGAGTTCATCAAAGTTACTTGATGATAAATCCCCCCGCAGGCGGGGTGAGACGCTGGATTCTGACTTCTGTCTCCTGTCTTCCTTACCGGCTAAAGGTAAAGTGCTGGAGGATGGCGACCAGCTCTTCCGAGGTGGCGACGTTGTCCTGGGTGACGCGATTGATCTCCAGAATGGCGGTATTGACCTGATCGGCACCCAGGGCCTGCTCCTTGGAGCCCTGACTGATTTCGCTGATCAGGGTGCTGGCGCGGTCGATATCCCGGCTCACCTCTTCAAATTGCTGACTGGTGCTCTTGGTGATCTGGCTACCGGTCTCGATTCTTTGCACTGTGGTGCCAATCAAATCAGCGGTATTCTTGGCAGCCTCGGCCGAACGTTGGGCCAGGCTCCGCACCTCCTCCGCCACCACGGCGAATCCAGCCCCGGCCTCACCGGCCCGCGCCGCCTCCACCGCCGCGTTCAAGGCCAAGAGGTTGGTCTGGAAGGCAATCTGATCGATGGTGCCGATGATCTTTTGGATCTCCTGGCTGGCCACGGTGATGTCGGTCATGGAGCGGTTGAGGTCGCCGATGGCGGCATGAACGACAGTGACCTTGCCGCGGACTGTGGAGACCAGTGCGTCGGCCTGACTGGCGTTCTCGGCATTCTGCTGGACCATGGCCGAGATCTCCTCCAAGGAAGACGATGTCTGCTCAAGGGCCGCAGCCTGGCTTGAAGCGCCATCGGTCAGGGTGGATGCGGTCCTGGCGATGCTGGTCAGAATCTCTTTCAGACTCTGCCCCATACCGACCAGGCAGGCCCCCAGGACGCCTATTTCATCCTGATTGGTCACCGTGAGCCTCGCCTCCAGATTGCCTTGTCCCAGTTCGTTGGCAAAATTGGCGCAGTCATTAATGGGGTCCGCCATCCGCTTGGCCATTATCCAGAGCCCGCCGAAGGCGGTGAGGGCGATGACCGCGGTCAACGACCAGATGGAGAGGATAATCCCCCTGAGCTGGCCCTCAAGACTGGCCCGCTTCGCCGCCACCGCCTGGTCGATGTCATCGATATAGATACCGGTACCGATGATCCAGCCCAACTGCCGGTGGCGCTTGACGTAGGAAACTTTGGGCTGGTTGCTGCTCAGGCCGTCCTTGGTCGGTTTGGGCCACAAGTACTCAACATAACCGCTCTCGTTGCTTTCCGTCACCTCGACAAAGGCGGCAAACAAATTTTTATTGCCCGGGGCGCAATTGTATTTGGCGGCGTCCAAGACGGTGTTGTTCAGCTTGGGCGCGGTCGGGTGCATGACCATCTTCGGGAAGGGCTTGCCAATGTCGTTGACCCAGAAGTAGCCAGTCCCCTTGTCGTAGCGCATCTTCTCGATAAGGCCTAATGCCGGCGCCATCGCCTCCCGCAGACCGGCGCTGTCCTCGTTCCCCTTGATCTTGCCCTCCTTGCTCAACTCGCCATAGGCCGAATCAAGCACCGAGTTGGCGATCTCTACATAGTTCTGCAGGATGGCCTTGGCGTCGTTCAACTGGACCTCGCGAAAGGCAGCCAGATCAACTTCCATATTGCGCCGGTAGGAAAATGAGATAAAGAAGGTGATGAGTACCACCGAGAGGAGCAACACCGAAAACGAACTGAGTAAAAACTTCCAACGGATACTGAATCGTGTTGACATCGAACGATCTCCTTATAATTGTTAATGGCGCCAGCTACTAAGATTAATTATCAATAATTATCGATCATGTTTATGCAAATTAGCAAATGTTTTTTTCTACCAACAAAAATAAACCGCGGATAAGTGACCAACTCGGGCAGTCTGAAACTACTTGTGATCTTCCTCAGCCATCAGCCTGTAAACTTTGCTGCTTTGCCGTTTTTAAACCCATTCCATTTTCTCTAATCATGCCCTACACCCCACTCATCTTTCTCCTGGCCGGCTTCACTCAGGGCGTCTCAGGCTTCGGGGCAGGTTTAGTGGCCATGCCGCTCCTGACCATGCTCATAGGCATCAAGGCCGCCGTGCCCTTGAGCATGCTGAACGGCCTGCTCATTACCGGCTTTTTGTCCATGCAGCTTAAGCACCATATCGACTGGCGAAAGATCCGGCCGCTCTTCATCGGCTGTCTGCCGGGGATCTTTGTTGGCGCCCTGGCCTTAAAAAAGCTGGACGCCGACCTCCTGCAGCTCGGCTTAGGTATCTTCATCTTTGCCTACGCCATCTATAGCCTGAGCGCCCGGCCACGGCCACGGACCATCGCCAACCGCTGGGGCTATGTTGCCGGCTTTTTGACCGGGACGATCAGCAGCGTCTTTTCGGCCGGCGGACCGCCTGCCATCATCTATGTCTCGCTTACGGACTGGACCAAGGACGAGATCAAGGCCACCCTGTCGGTCTTCTTCTTCGTGAGCGGCATCGTTACCGCCTTAGGCCATGCCGTAAACGGCCTGACCACCAGCACTGTCCTCCAGCAACTTGTCAGCACCGGCCCCATGACCCTGCTCGGGGTGGTGGCCGGCTCGATGCTTTACCGGCGAATCAGGCAGCGGACCTATATCGCCATCATGCTCTGGCTGCTGATCCTGATGGGGCTGATGATGGTCGTTTTCGCCGGTAATGGCCTCCTGGCAAAAGGATAACCTGAAACAAATACCACCGACAAGAAATTGGCAATTTTCACATCAATCGGGTATAGTTACTGACAACTGATTCATTTAAATTTACCAGGCAAATGACTATGCGTTTCGATACCCTAAAAATCCTGGAAATGCTGTCGCTGATCTATGAAGATCTCGACATCGATACGGTGGAACGGCGTTTTTTCGCCCTGACCACTGAGATTTTCACCTTTGACCGGCTGGCCCTCTTTTTCGTCAAACATCGAAAAGGTCTGCTCCAGGGCAAACTGAGCCACGGCTTTCAGTCTGGCGAGATCGAGGCCCTCCATATACCGCTCTCCCCCGACTATCTCTTTACCAGCCCCCTGATTACCGGTATCCCGGTCTGGAACCAGGTCATTCATGACGACCCCTACGTCCAAGGCCTGGGGCTGACCAATTTCGCCATCATCCCGGTCATCAACCGCAAACGGCTTTCGTGCTGGGAGGCCACCGACTGCCGGGAGACCAAGTGCCCGGCCTACGGCAACCGCTGGCTGCGCTGCTGGCTGGTCTCAGACCGCAAATGCAGCACCGGTCTCGACGTCAACCCCGAACAAAAACAACAGAAATGCGAGGCCTGCCCAGTCTTTCACGAAGGCAGGGCCGATTGCGTCGAAGGGGTCCTGCTGGTGGACAACTCGATTTCCGGGAAAGAGATCAGCGACAACACGATCATGGTCTTATCGCTGATCGGCCACACGGTAGGCGCCGCCATCAACAACTCCAAGCGCTTCGAACGGACGCTCAGAGTATCGATCAAGGACGATCTTACCGGCATTCATAACCGCCGCTACTTCAACGAACGCTTGGTCGACGAACTGGAGCGCGTCAACCGCTATCCCAAGGAACCGGTCAGCCTGATCATGGTGGATATCGATCTGTTCAAGAACGTCAACGATGATCACGGCCACCAGATGGGCGACTCGGTCTTGGTCTGGTTTGCCGGGTTCCTGTCGGCCAAGCTCAGAAAGAGCGACGTGGTGGCCCGTTACGGCGGCGAGGAATTCGCCATCCTGCTGATCAATACCGACAAAGCGCAAGCCCAGGAAGTTGCCGATTCCCTGCGCCAGCAGATTGAGGAGACCTCGCTTCCCGCTACCGGCATCCCAGTCACTGCATGCTTTGGCGTTGCCACCTTTGGCGAGGACGCCAGCACGGTCGAAAGCCTGGTGTCGAAGGCCGACAAGGCCCTCTATGCCGCCAAGGCCCAAGGCCGCAACCGGGTCTGCCTGGCCAGATGAACAAATGCTTAAGCCAAGCACCGTGCAACCCCTGACGATTGGTATCCTGTCCGACACCCATCTGGCCCGGCTGACTCCAGAATTTACGGCACGGGTGGCGACCTGTTTCAAAGGGGCCTCGATTATCCTGCACGCCGGCGACTTGACCGAACCGGCAATCCTTAAAGCCTTTGTCGGCCACGAGGTCCATGCCGTCCATGGCAATATGTGTTCGAGCGCCAGCCAAGGGCTCCTACCCCTGAAAAAAACCATCCGCGTAGGAAACTTTGCCATCGGCCTGATCCACCGGGCCGGCGACTCCTACGACTTCGAGGACCGGCTGGTCAATGAATTCGACCAGGTGGACTGCATTGTCTACGGGCATACCCACCGCCCTGCCTGCCACCAGAGCGGCGGCGTCCTCTTCATCAACCCCGGCTCCTTTCTGGCCACTAGCCGCTACGGCCATCCCGGCACCTACGCCACCCTGGAAGTGGGGGCGGACAGCCTGCACGCCATGATCCACGAGGTCCCTTTTTGACAATGACAACGAACCCACTCCCCACCCCTGACGAACCCGCCCAGAATCCGTCATTGGCAGACGTCCCTGATCACAGCGTCAAGGTCACCCCCATGCTGCGCCAGTACCTGGAGATCAAGGCCCAGTATCCGGACGCCATCCTCTTCTACCGCCTGGGCGACTTTTACGAGATGTTTTTTGAAGACGCCAAGACCGCATCAAAAGTCCTCGGCATCACCCTCACCTCCCGCAACAGCAAGGACGACAAAAACCGGGTGCCGCTGTGCGGGGTGCCGTACCATGCCGCCGCCTCCTACCTGGCCAAGCTGGTGCGGGCTGGTTTCAAGGTGGCGGTCTGCGAGCAGGTGGAAGACCCGAAGCTCGCCAAGGGGGTGGTCAAACGCGAGGTGATGAGGGTGGTGACCCCGGGCCTGATCACCGAAGAAGCCCTGCTCGATGACAAGAACAACGTCTATGTGGCCGCCGTCGCCGCGCCGGCCGGGAAGTCAGGCGGGCCGTGGGGGGTCAGCCTGCTCGATATCTCCACCGGTGAATTCCTGGTCGGTGAATTCGATGATGCTGCTACCGTGATCGATGAACTCTGCCGCCTGGGCCCGGCCGAACTGGTCCTTGCCGATAGCGATGATTCGGGCCTTGCGGCGCTGGTCAAAGAGTTGAACCAGACCATGACCCTCTGTCTGACCCGCCGCCGTGAAGATGATTTTCAGACCCACACGGCCCGTGAACGGCTGATTAATCATTTTGGCACCAGCAGCTTGGCCGGCTTCGGCTGCGAGGAGATGAGCGGCGGCATCAGGGCCGCAGGCGGCCTCTTTGCCTACATCAGCGACACCCAGAAGGCCGACCTCTCCCATATCGAGAGGCTGACGCCCTTGACGCCGGACAATCTGTTAATCATCGACGACTCCTCCCGCCGCAACCTGGAGATCACCCAGACCATTGCCGGCGGCAAACGGGAGGGCTCACTGCTCGACACCCTCGACTTCACCCAGACCCCGATGGGCGCCCGCTTACTAAAAAAAAGCCTGCTCTTTCCCCTGCAAGACACCAAGAAAATCAACCGGCGGCTGGAGACGGTGAACCACCTCTTCCACGACAGCGAACTGCGCGAAGATCTGCGCGCCCTGCTCACCCGGGTCTACGACCTCGAACGCTTAAACAGCCGGGTGGTCCTCGGCAGCGGCAATGGCCGCG
>JANNQL010000058.1:0-5697 GCA_031400755.1 Pseudomonadota bacterium
GTCGTACGCCTTGTTGTCCGTCTTCTCCTCGATGCGAAGAATGTTCGCGGCGCGCTTGGTGCCCGCGAGCAAATTCTTGCCATCGTCGGTATCGAGAAATTTGCCCAGCGCCTCTATGCGCCGGACGATAAGCAGGAGGTCGTCCTCGTTCGCTTGCTCGAAGACCGCCTTTGCAAGGTCATGACGCGCTCCTTGGCCGCGAAGCTGAAATTCCAAACGGTCGTCAATGAAGAGACGCAGATCGAATATTTCATCGTATGCAGCATCTAGTTCTTCAGGAGTAAGTTCATCCGGAAATGCCTCGTTCTCAAACCTAGACAAAAGGCGTTTCGCTCGTCGTGCGGACATGATCTCTTTAGGAAGCTGTCGGAGTTCGTCAGCTAAACGGTCAAGTTTTTGATGCTTCAGCTCATCGCAAATATCAATATGTGCTGGAACAAAGACCTTCATAAGCGGAATTCGGAGTTCATTTTCAAGGATGATCCGAATAACTCCTCTCCTCGACCCGCACCACCGGCGGTTTCAAAGACCTTTTGAACGAGGATGTTGTGGTCGGGGAGCACGCCCTCAATGCCCAAATGCTCCTTGAGCGCGCACTGCGCGGCAAGAGCAACTTCCTGTTGAGCAAGGATTTGAAGATCATGGACGAGCACAAGGAGAGCGTCGATGGCATTATCAAACACATCACCGCCATCCAGGGTATAGAACAGGACGACAATCCGGAAGTGGCCAAGCAGGCGGCCGAGATCATCACCCTGACCAACGAGTACCGGGGCCATACCGACGACCTGGTCAAGGCCTACCAGATCATTGGCCTGACCCCTGAGGAAGGCTTGCAAGGCGGCTTCCGCAAGGCGGCCCATGAGTTGCAGAAGGCCCTGCCCGAGCATGAGCAGAACGACATGGTAATCGGCCTGCTCATGATGCGCCGCTATGAAAAGGACTATTTGGTAACGCCTGAGAAATATCACGACAAGTTTCAGGCCGCCATCAAGGCCTATGGCGATCTGCTGAAGGCCAACGACAGCACCTTCGAGCCCAAGGTCAAGAAGACCCTGCCCGAGGCCTTTGCCAAGTACCAGGCCGCCGCCGACAAACTGCTGGCCGACCCTGTAACTGATCGTGAGGCCAATGTTCAGGTCTTGAAGGACTCAAGCCACGACACTGAGGCGGCGATCAAATCGGTCAATGTCCAAAACGCCATGGCCATGTTCCTTGATATCCGCAAGTCGGAAAAGGACTTTCTGCTGCGCTTAGACGACAAATACGTCAAAGAGACCAACGACAAGGGGGCCAAGTTAAAGGAGGCCTTTGCCAAGAGCGGCATTGCCCAGGAGCATATCACCGATGTCGCCGGCCTGCTCGACACCTACCTGAAGGAGTTTAACGCTATGGTCGCCCAGTATGCCGCCATTACCTCGCAGAAGGCCGAGATGCAGGTGGCAGTCGACAAGATGGAGCCGAAAATTGAGGCCATCGCCGAAGAGGCCATTAAGTCTGGCGATACGATCACCGAGACCATCATCACCCAGGCCAAAGAACTGGCCGGGGTCGCCATCGCCGCCAGCCTGATCACCATCGCGCTTGCCCTGGCCCTGGCCTTCGCTCTGGCCCGCTCCATCTGCCGGCCCATCGATAACGCGGTCAAAAACATGATGGCCGGGGCCGAACAGGTCTCTGCCGCCTCCGGCCAAATCTCATCGTCCAGTCAGATCCTGGCCGAAGGGGCCACCGAACAGGCCGCCTCCTTGGAGGAGACTTCGGCCTCCATGGAGGAGATGACCTCGATGACCCGCCAGAACTCGGACAATGCCTCCCAGGCCGACAGCCTGATGCGCGATTCGCTCGCCACCATCAAGCAGGCCGATGACTCGATGGCCGAGATGGGCCGCTCCATGAATGAGATCGCAGAGGCCAGCGCCCAGACCTCAAAGATCATCAAGACCATCGACGAGATTGCCTTCCAGACTAATCTCCTGGCCTTGAACGCGGCGGTGGAAGCCGCCCGGGCCGGAGAGGCCGGGGCAGGCTTTGCGGTGGTGGCGGAAGAGGTCAGGAATCTGGCCATGCGCTCCACCGAGGCGGCCAAGAACACCGCCGCCCTGATCGAGGGCACGGTGGCCAAGGTGACCAGCGGCAAGGCCATCGTTGAAAAGGCTACCGAGGCCTTCCACGGCGTGGCCGAGAGCAGCAACAAGGTCGCCGCTTTGATCGGCGAGATCGCCTCGGCCTCCCGCGAGCAGGCCCAGGGCTTTGGCCAGATCAATCAGGCCATCACCCAGATGGACACCGTCACCCAGCAGAACTCGGCAACTGCCGAGGAGTCAGCCGCCGCCGCCACCGAACTGAACAGCCAAGCCGGCAGCATGATGGAGGTTGTCATGGAGATGCAGGTCCTGGTCAATGGCGGGGCAAGCCAAAGCCACGGACAGGCCCCAGCCCGGCAGGCGCTGGCGTCGCCCCGGCGGCAGGCAGCCAAGCCGCCAAGCCGCGCCCTGCCAGCCCCGACCAAGGCCAGGCAAACCGCCCTGCCGCCCCCCAAGGCCAGCAAACGACCAACCCCGCCCCCGCCAAGAGTGGGCGCCACCAAAAAGAGCGGCGGTGTCAACCCGGAAGATGTTATCCCGATGGGCGCTGACGATACCTTCGAGGATTTCTGAGCAAGGGTGACGTGCAGGAGGCGAGGCAGCAAAAGAGGACCACCCTCCCCTTCACAAGGGGATGGCTGGGGTGTGGGGTGGGCAGTGCCCCCTTTTTGTCGGGTTACGGCGAAAAGACAGCCTAACCCGACCTGCAAAAAGCCGAAACAATCCATGTCACATGGTACTAGCCAATCAGCGCCATTTTCTGGGCCGTGGTCAGCTGCTTGATCTGCCACTCCCGCTGGGCCGCGGCTGATCTGGACGCAGCCGGCTCCGAGAAAACCAGCGTCACCGGACGTCGGCTTCTGGTATAGCGCGCCCCGTTTTTCCCTGAGTTGTGTTCTGCCAAGCGCCGAATCAGATCGGTGGTGATGCCGGTGTACAGGGTGTCGTCCCGGCAAGAGACGATATAGACCTGCCATGCCCCCTTCATGGCAGGTCCGGCCTACGATCGGTCACTGGAAGGTCGATGAACTCCAAGGGATCGCACAGCCGGATATTGGCGGAATTATTGATCATTGGCCAACTCCAGCATCTCACCTCCGGAATTATCTCCGACAACCAAAATGATCTGAACCAGACGTTTCGTAAACGATGATGGCATGTCGTGAGGGGTAAGGTCCAAGTTGACTATGGGACTATAACCTGCTGATGTTGTCGTGGTCAGGGGAATGAAACCTTGGGCGGCGGGATGTCTTCCTGAGCAGCAAGAGGCCATTACCCAGGCAGACGAGAATGAAACCAAGATAGACCACGGGGATGCCTTGATCGTTGACTATCTGGATACCGGCATAGGCGCGGCCAGTTGGGTCGGTACCGGTGGCAGTGTGGTAGAAGCGGAGTCCCTGCCACTTAAAGGGATGATTGACCTCGGCCTGACCGGAGAGCGGGGGGCCGGTCTCCGGGATGATGTCAAGATCGACCCAGCTTCGTTTGACGACTGGGGTCTGAAAGGCCACCAGCTGGCACATGAAACCCGGCTGACTGGCGGGGATATCTTTGGTCGCGGTCTGCATACTGCGGGTTCCATCGGGGGCGGTGACGGCAAGGTGGAGGGCTGGGACGAGAGGGTCGAAGTCAAGGACATCGACTAGGTAGCCGGCATGAGCAAAGCCCTCGCCGGGCCGCAATTCGTACAATTTTATGGCTACTCCATCCATGAGGACCCCGACCCTGACTGGCGTCGGATAGTAGTCGTGGTTGATTTTTTTGACCATCATGGTAAAGCCTAAAGCGGTGTCCTCCTGCCGGTCCCAGCGAAAGGCGGTGCTAATGGCGTCGCCCTCGTAGCTGTTGACGGTGGCGACAAAACCGGCCCGGCTCCAGAGGCTGCCGATGAGGATGAGCAGGACGCCGGCATGGACCAAGAGTACGCTCCCGCTAAGCCGTCGCCAATGGTTGAAGGTGCAGAGAGTGAGATTGATTGCCAAAAGGCCCAGCAGCAGGCGTCCGCAGGCAATGAACAGCGGCAATTTACTGACGGTGGCAGGAATCAGGACAACGGCCAGGGCGGCCAGCAGAAAGAGGGTGAACTTCTTGGAGGTCAGCGTGGCAAGCAAGGGAATTAAAAGGCCAGACCATCGGTGATGCTGCTCCAGGTCTTGACCAGCTCTTTGTCAAAGGTCTCGATGAAGTCAGCAACATTGACTTCGCAGAAGGGCCGGTGGTGTTCCTGGATAATGACCCAGGCAAAAGACTCCAGGAGCGGTGGGGCCGGGTCGGTCTTGCCGGGGCAGTGGCCGCAACCGTGTTTGGTGGCGAAGAGTTCGGCCAGATGGACTAAGGAGACGGAAAGCTGGTTGTCACGGGCTGAGGCCGGATCGTGATGAAAGCGTATGACATCGACATAATTCTCGGGCAGACCAATGCCCTCCCCGAGCAAGGCGCCGGCCTCGGCATGATCGATACCGATATAGGTTGTTTCCGCCAGGCAGAGATTGGCGCAGAGCTCCGAGTCCGGGTCAGTCAGGTGTGGATAGAAATCAGGCTCGATGCCATCAAGGGCCAGGATGCCGATGTCATGCAGGAGGCCTGCCAGGTAAATATCGGTGGTCAGGCTGAGTCGGATAATATCGCGCAGCAGGTTCGCGATCCTGGCGACGATGACCGAGTGGCGCCAGAAAGAACTGGCCACCGGCTTGAAACCGCTGAAGGGTTTCAGCCGTCGGCTGTTGTCGATTATCTCAAGCAAAGCAGCTTGGATGTTCTTGATGCCGACAGTAATCATGGCATGCGGCACGGTCGCTACCGGCCTGCTGCGCCGGTAGTATGACGAGTTGCCCATCTGCATGATCTTCCAAGAGAGGGCCGGGTCAAGCTGGACTAAATCGGCGAGCAGCAAGGTATTTTCGCATTCGCCACGCAGTAGCGGGGCCAGACGATCAACAATTAGCTGGTTGAAGGGGAGTTCGGTGGCCGCAGAAATCTTGCGATGCAGAATCTTCTTAACGCTGCTGCGCTCCTTCTTTTTCGGCAGGCTCGGCAGGACAGTGATCATGCCGTCCGCAGTGGTCCTGGCGGTTATGCCCTGGTCGGTCTGCACCGGAGGAGGGGTCGGCGGCTGGGCCACGGGGCTGGCCTCTTCAGCCGCCGGCGTGATAGTGGGCAGGGCTGGAGTAATGGGGAGCGCGGCTGTCTTGGCGCTGGTCGTTCGTTCGTTGGCCAAAATCAGGCGGCTGACCAGAATTTCACAAAAACGTTTGTAGAATTTGAGCTGTAGGAAGACGTTTGAGGTATTGATGATTCCCGGTTCCACCATCAGCAGAAAGGAACCACATTTTGTGCTGACGCCGGCAGTGCGCTTGACGTCCATGACCAGGGACATTTCGCCAAAACAGGCCCCGGATTTGAGGGTGGTCAGCTCCATGGTGCGCTTGCCGTCCTCCAGGGTCTTGAATACCGAGACCTCGCCCTTGACCAGGATATAGAAGACGCGCTCCATGGTGTTTTCTTTGATGACCAGGGTGTTGGCGGCAACCTTTAACCACTTGGTGACCGCCAGGAATTGGCGCAGTTCATGGTCGTCGAAGTTCTCAAAAAAATCAATTTTCTTGAG
>JANNQL010000059.1:0-7391 GCA_031400755.1 Pseudomonadota bacterium
TTTTTCAGCAATTTTTACAATAAAATGGCCGGACAGCTCTTTTTCCATTTCAATATCTGTGATACCTTCTTGCCATACAATTAAGTTTAGAAGGGCAACCGAGCTTGTCAACAGCGGCGCGGTCGCGGATGGGGTAGGGGAAGACCGGGCCCTGCTTCTCCCTAAACTCCAGGGGGGCGCCCATCTTCTCCAAGGGCACCAGGATGTCGGAAAAGAGGATAGCGGCATCGACGCCCAGGATGTCCACCGGCTGCAGGGTGACCTCGGCGGCGTTCTCCGGCGTCTTGCACAGGTCAAGGAAGGAGCCCTTGCAGCGTACTGTGTGGTATTCAGGCAGGTAACGGCCAGCTTGGCGCATGATCCAGATCGGGGTGTAGTCTACTGCTTCGCCCTTGCAGGCCTTGAGAAAGGTGGTGTTCATGGTGGGTTTCCTTATGGTAAATTTATTTCTTATCGCGCAGCTTAAACGGCACATGGCTGCAAAACGGTTCCTCGCCCATGTAATCGCCGGTCATGGCATAGGCCCGGGCCCGGCAGCCGCCGCAGACCTCGACATACTCGCAAGCCCCGCAACGCCCCTTGTAGGCCTTGAAATTACGCAGGTCTTTAAACAGCTCCGAGTTCTCCCAGATATCCTTAAAGGACTGCTCGCGGATATTGCCGGCCGCCATCGGGAAATAGCTGCACGGCAGGACATTGCCGTCGACATCGATTAAGACGATGAGCTGGCCGGCCAGGCAGCCCTTGGAGCCGCCGGTGGAGAATTGCAGGGAGCGGCGTTTGAACTCGTCGCCCTGCTCCTTGGCCTTTTGCAGCACCACCCGGTAGTAGCTGGGGGCGCAGGTCGGCCGCACCAGGAGCTCGTCTTCGTTTTTCTCCATCTCGTAGTGCCACTCCAGGAAGCCCTCGTAGTCCTCCATGGAGACCAGCTCGCTCATGATGTCCTCGCCCCGGCCGGTGGGCACGATCATGAACATATACCAGGCCGTGGCCCCCAACCCCTTGACAAAGGGGTAGAGCTTGCCGATCTCTTTCTGGTTGCGCTTGGTGAAAGATGAGTTGACCAGGAACTTGATGCCGTTCTCCTTGAACAGACGGGCGGCATTGGTGGTGGCCGCGAAGGCGCCGGGCATGCTGCGGAAATCGTCATGGATCTCGGCAGTGGAGCCGTCCAGGCTGAGCGACACCATCTTGATGCCGGAGTCTTTGATCTTTTGGCAGGTCTCCTGGTTGACGAGTGTGCCGTTGGTGGCCAGGCACATGCGCAGGCCCTTGTCAGTCCCGTACTGGGCGATATCGAAGACATCAGGCCGCAGCAGGGGCTCACCGCCGGAGAGGACCATGACCGGCGAGGCATAGGAGGCGATATCGTCCAGCACCCTTTTCGCCTCTTCCAAAGAAAAGTCAGGGTGGCCGACCACCTCCAGCTGCGACGACGACCGGCAATGGACACATTTCAAATTACAGCGGCGGGTGACTTCCCAGGCGATCCATTTTGGTATAAATTCCAAGGCATTTCTCCAAAATAAATTGATTAGATTATAAGTTTGATGGGCTTACCGGACCTGCGTAAGTAAATGCCGCGCGGCTCTCCCGTGGCCGGACACCAAGGGACGCTTTTTTGCGGACACAGGTTGTATTATAGTCTTTGGCAGGACATAAGTCAAAAACGCTCCCGCAAAATCTCATAAAAATTCAGCGGCGGCAGCGGCCAGCCCGCTCCGCTCACTCTTCCGTAGGGTGACATGGCCATGCATGGCCTGGCCCTTCATGCGCTCTACCGTATAGGTCAGGCCATTGCTGCTGGAGTCGAGATAGGGGTTGTCGATCTGGCTGGGGTCGCCGGTCAGAACCATCTTGGTGCCCTCGCCGGAGCGGCTGATGATGGTCTTGACCTCGTGGGGGGTCAAGTTCTGGGCCTCGTCGATAATGACAAACTGCTTGGGGATCGAGCGCCCGCGGATATAGGTAATGGCCTCAAGCTCCAGCACATTGTCCTGGATCATCTTGTCGATCTTTTTCTTGATCGACTCGCCACTCTCTTCCTTGCCCTTCATCCCCAGATTTAACAGATAGGTCAGATTGTCAAAGATAGGCTGCATCCAACTGGCCATCTTCTCATCCTTACTCCCTGGTAAAAAACCGATGTCCTTGCCCATGGGGATGATAGGCCGGGAGACCAGCACCCGATCGTAGCGGTCCAGACCAATCACCGATTCCAGGCCGGCTGCCACCGCCAGCAAGGTCTTGCCGGTGCCGGCCTGGCCAACGAGAGTCACCAGCGACACTTCGGGGTCCATCAACAACTCAAGCGCCATGCGCTGTTCCTTGCTGCGGGCGTGAAGATGCCAGACCGTTTCCGGCTGGGTCAACGGCACCATCTTGCCATGCTTATTGACCCGGGTCAGGGCCGAATGCTTCTCATCCGCCTCATCGACCAGCAGGATGAATTCGTTGATCAGGAGGTCGAGTCCTTCACCTTCCGCCTCCTTGGTGGCGTAGATTTTATTGATCACCTCGCCCGGCACCAGAATCTGCCGGTAGCCGGTGTAAAGTTCATCAAAATTGACCTTCTGCTTCTCAAAGTCCATGACATCAAGCCCCAAGGCATCGGCCTTCAAGCGGGCGTTGATGTCTTTGGAGACAAAGATGACGACGTTCCCCTGCTGGTGCAGGGCATAGGCCACCGACAGGATACGGTTGTCCGGCACCGACATATCCATGCCCGCCAGCCGGCTATCGCTGCCTTCGATGACAATCATTAAGGTGCCGCCATTGTCCATCTTCACCCCCTTGCTGAGTGAGCCATTGCCCCGCAGGGCATCCAACTGACGGACAACCTGCCTGGCGTTGCGCCCCAACTCGTCGCTGTGGGACTTGAAACGGTCCAGTTCCTCAATCACCGTCATTGGCAGGACCACACAATTATCGGCAAAGGAAGTCACGGCGTCGGCGTTATGGAGAAGGACATTGGTGTCGAGCACAAAATATTTTTGCATAAATTTCTCCGGTTATGTCGTCTTATCGTTCTCGCGCTGGGCGACAGGAACGATGCTTAGTCAAAACTAAGGGGCGCTCCTACTAGTAGGATTTACCAACATACCCTGACAGACTCGTTGGTCAAGACAAAAAAATAGTAAAACGTTTAGCAGCACCGCATCTGCTTTGTCATCGGCCTGCTTGCATAGGCGGGCTATAGCTCGCAGGCCTCTTTATTGACCAACAAATCGGGTCAATATCAATCGCGTGCAGCACTGCTAAACGTTTACATTTCAGTGATTGCGTCACGTTTTTTCGTTCCTGGTGAACGATTACAAAAAATGTGCTATAGAGACATCATGAAAATAGCGCTCGTCCAAACCAACCCAACGATTGGCGATTTTAAGGGCAACTTGGCCGCCACCCGCACCTGGATCGACCGGGCCAAAGCGGCGGGTTGCGGCCTGGCAATTTTTCCTGAATTGGCCTTGAGCGGCTACCCGCCCCAGGACCTCCTGGAGCGACCCGCCTTTATAGCCCTCCAGCAACAGGCCTGCCAGGACCTGCAACAGGAGGTCAGTGGCATCGACTTACTCTGCGGACTGATCACCAAGAACACGACGACGCCGGGCAAGCCCCTCTACAACAGCGCCGTCCTCATGACCGCCACCGAAACCCGCCTGGTCCATAAACGCCTGTTGCCGACCTACGATGTCTTTGACGAGACCCGCTACTTTCAGCCCGGCGCCACCAGCGCCCCCCTGGCTTGGCAAGGCCTGCGCCTGGGCGTCTCCATCTGCGAAGACATCTTTAACGACCCGTCCCTGCGCGACAGCATACTTGCCGCCCACGCAAGCTTTGATGATTCACCCCGCCAACTCTACCAGGCCAACCCGATCAACGACCTCCTGGATGACCCGGCCCAGCGCCCCGACCTGCTGATCAATATCGCCGCCTCACCCTTTCAGGTCGGTAAACCTGCGGCCAAGCTCGATTTTTTTTCCACGCTCTGCCGCCGCGCCGGCCTGCCGCTCCTCTACGTCAATCAGGTCGGCGGCCAGGACTCACTGCTCTTTGACGGCCAGAGCCTGATCATCGCGCCTGATGGCCGTCTTTTGGCCCGCGCCGCCGCTTTCCGGGAAGACATGATCATCTTCGATACCGAGACATGGCCAGCGCAAACGCCGCTCACACCGCCCCCGGACAATGCCGCAGCCCAGGTCTTTGACGCCCTGGTCATGGGCTGCCGCGATTACCTCAAAAAATGCGGCTTCCGCTCGGCGGTGCTGGGCCTGAGCGGTGGCATCGACTCGGCCCTCACTGCGGCCATCGCTGCCGCTGCCCTCGGCCCCGAGAATGTCCTGTGCGTCGCCCTGCCCTCGCCCTACACCTCACAAGACAGCATTGACGATGCCCGGCAGCTTGCCGAAAATTTGGGGATAGACTTTGCAACTGTCCCCATCCACTCGATCTTTACCGCCGAGCTTTCCGCCCTGGCCCCGCTCTTTGCAGGCCACCGCCCCGACACCACCGAACAAAATATCCAGGCCCGCATCCGCGGCAACCTGCTGATGGCGCTGGCCAATAAATTTGGCCACCTGCTGCTCTCCACCGGCAACAAATCGGAGCTGGCGGTGGGCTATTGCACACTCTATGGCGATATGAGCGGGGGACTCGCTGTCATCGCCGATGTGCCGAAAACCATGGTCTACCAGATCTGCCACTTCCTAAACCAAGGCCGCGAGGTCATCCCGGCCCGCACCATCACCAAGGCCCCCTCCGCCGAACTGGCGCCCAACCAACGCGATCAGGACGACCTGCCGCCCTACGAGGTCCTCGACCCCATCCTCACCGCCTATCTGGAGGACAACAAGAGCGTCCGGGAGATCATCGCCTCAGGCTTTGACGAGGCAGTGGTCCGCGATGTCGTGCGCCGGGTGACGACCAACGAGCATAAGAGAAAACAGGCCCCCATGGGTCTCAAGGTCACCAGCAAGGCCTTTGGCTATGGCCGGCGGTATCCTACCAGCCAGCGTTTCCTTGAAACCTGATGGCGTCGCAGATAGCAGCACTGGACCCCGGCTAAAACCATGCCGGGGTGACGGAAAGAAGGTGCTGTTTTGGTTGATAGCTGCTCTGTCAGCAGACCTTAAGTCAACGGCATTGGGGTGGGGGTGAAGGTCAGGCAATTTTCGGCAGGTTGCACCTTCACCCACCCCCTAACCCCCTCCCGTAAAGGGAGGGGGAACTTCCTGCAAGTTTTTAAACAGGCACAATTGATGACTGACACCTCTTCCCCCGGCAGCGACCAGCAACAAAAAAACGGCAGCCAGGCCCTTGAGGACCTGGCCTGTGCCTATTGGCTTTCGGATGTCCTGTTCGCCGCCTTGGAGTTACGGCTCTTTGGCTTTCTGGAGGCGAGTCCGCTACCACTGCCGGAGCTGGCCCGGACCGCCAATTGCCTGGAAATGCCCTTGGCCAAACTGCTGGAGGCCTTGGCCCAACTCGGGTTAATCCATGAAGTCGAGGGCCGCTGGCACAATCAGCCCCTGGCCACTCGCCATCTGGTACCCGGCACACCTGAGTATCTTGGCGACTTCCTGCTCTACCGCCGCTATCTGCAAGCGCCCTGGCAGGGCTTGGCAGCCGCGGTCGCCGGTCGGCCGTTGGCCCCGGCCCTGTCCCACCAGGACGACTACCCGACCCGCAACCTCCATTACGTCCGGGCCTTGGACCAGTTGGCGCGCCTGAAGGCCGCCGAAATCGTCGCCCTGCTTGGCGAGGTGCCCTGGCGCGGCCCGGTTCTCGACCTCGGCGGCGGGGCCGGGGCGCTGAGTCGGGCGCTCATCCGCCAGCAGCTGACTCAGGCCACCCTCTTTGAACTGCCGGAGGTCCTGGCCGCGGCCCGCAGCCTCTACCCCGACCCGGCTGCCTGGCAAGGCCTAACGACCCTGGCCGGTGACTTTCGAAGCCACGCCTTTGCCGACCACGAGCGCTTCGGTCTGGTCCTGATGGCCAATTTTCTGCACACCTACGACGAAGCAGAGGCCCGCCAATACCTGGCAAAAGCCGCAGCCCTGCTTGCCGCAGGCGGCCTTCTCCTGATCCACGACTACTTTCCGGGCCGCAGCCCAATCAAGGGCCAGCTCTATGACCTGAACATGATGCTGAACACCCCCCACGGCCAATGCCACCAAGCTTCCGCCCTCGGCGAGTGGCTCGCGGCCTGCGGCCTGCAAAACACCCGCGTCATTGACCTGGCCTCCGACTCCAGCCTCATCCTCGCCCAGGCCCCGCCATGCTGAAGAAGGCCCCCGCCCCCGTCCAACTACAGCGGGGATTGAACAAAATCCGACACCAGCGGGTATTCAGTTCAATACCCCCTCGAGGGGTGCTGAACAGAGCCCCCTTCCGCCTCGTCGTCTTCCTGCTGCTAATGGTCATCGCCGGCCTCATCCTGCGCGAGAACTTAAACAAACGGCCCAAGCAGCTCCATCAAACCGTCAACGGCCAGGTGGAGATGTGCCTGGCCTGCCACCAGAAGGAACGCCTGGACCCGGCCCATGATGTCACTGTCCTCGGCTGCTCCTCCTGTCACCTCGGCAACCCCCTGGCAGCGGCCAAGGCGGCGGCCCATCAGGGGATTGTCAAGAACCCAGGCGACCTGCGGGTGGTTGAGCTGACCTGCGGGGTCAACGGCTGCCACGCCATTGATGTCCCCAAGGTCAAGAACTCGCTGATGGCCACCAACCGGGGGATACTCGCCACCCTGCTCTATTACTGGGGCGAGGCCCCGGACCAGTATGGCGATTTTTCGGTGGAGGAACTGATCAAGAGCGGCAAGACCTCGCTGGCCTTGGACTATTTCCGCAAACTCTGCGCCACCTGCCATCTCTGGAAACAGAAGGGCGATCTGCCCGGTTTTTTGAGTGAAAAGGGCGGCGGCTGCACCGCCTGCCATCACCAGATGGACCCGGACCTGCCTAAAGATGGCCCGGACAAGGGCCACCCGCTCTTGACTAAAAAAATTCCGGTGGAAAACTGCGTGCGCTGCCATAACCGCAGCGGCCGCATCGGTATCTCTTACGCCGGAGTTTACGAATCCGAAGGCTCCGGCGCCCCGATTGAAAATGGCGAGGTCTCAAGCCAACGCCTGCCGGGCGACCGCTTTTATCAAAAGCTGCCGCCCGACATCCATTTCGCGAAGGGCCTGGCCTGCATCGACTGCCACACCAGAAACGAGATCATGGGAGACGGCAAGCGCTACGCCCACTTCGAGGAACAGCTCGAAATCAGCTGCGCCTCCTGCCACACCAAAGGCCGCCCCGGCCTCACCGAAAAGAAGAGCCAACTGAACAACATCAATCCCAAGACTGAGCCAGCGATCCTGATCAGCAAGCTAGACGCCAAGG
>JANNQL010000060.1:0-3887 GCA_031400755.1 Pseudomonadota bacterium
CGACGCCGATCTCGCCAGCGGGGAGCGGCTGTTCGAGAGCCAGTGCTCCCGCTGTCATGGCGTCGGCGGCACGGGAGCCGTCGGGCCCGCGCTGAATCGTCCCGTCCTCCGGCGCGCGCCTACCGACGAGCAGCTCGCGCAGGTCATCCTGGCCGGTGTGCCCGGCACCGCGATGATCGGATTCTGGAATCTCTCGGCTGATGAGGCCCGGCAGGTCGGGGTCTACATTCGCTCACTCGGCCGGCGCCCGGCGGAGGTGATTCCCGGCGATGCGATTCGGGGCCGCGCGCTGTACGCCGCGCCCGGCCGCTGCGCCTCCTGCCACATTCTCGCTGGCCAGGGCGCCGGGTGGGCGCCGGATCTGAGTGACGTGGGATTGCGACTGAGCGCGGCACAACTGCGCCAGTCGCTGGTCGATCCCGGTGCCGCCCAGCCAGCCCCGGATATTGACCACCAGCTTTTCGATGTTGCGCTTGCTGTAAAACTCCTTGAGCCCGATAGCGCCGGTCACGTTGCCTTCAGCCGCCGGGATGCCGCCGTCACAGGCGCAAGCCCCGATAGCAATGGCCCCGCTCATGGTCTTGGCCGCCGCCTCCAAATATTCGGCAAAGGGCTTGTCGCCAATGACGCAGGCCTCGGGCATCTTTTCCGGAATGGCCCCTTCCACGGCCAGGAAATATTCGCCGGCCTGGCCGGAGATGTATTTATTCACCAGATCCAAGGCCTTCTTGCCGGAGATGGCGGAAAGATCGGCATGATAGGCAAGCTGCGAGTATTCCGTGATCAGGGCCAGTGGCGATGGCGAATCCGCCTGCAAAAGAGAGATCGAGCAGCCGGTGCAGGAGAGGCCCTGCAGATAGATGATCTTGGGGACCGCGGCTGGATCAATTTTTTTAAGCGCGGCCATAACCGGTTCCGGCATGCCGCTTATGCCAAAAGTGGCGCTTAGGGCTGCCGCAAGTTTAAGAAAGTCCCGTCTGTTTATCATGACTCTTTCCTCGAAGGTGTGGGGGATTCGCCACTGGCGTCTTAATGAACCGCGCAGGCGATGCATGGATCAAAGGAGTGGACGATCCTGACTGACTCGATCTGTTCTTCCGGGGTCTCAACCGCAGTACCGATAAGGGCCGACTCCATGGCCCCGGGCTGGCCCTTGTCGTCTCGGGGCGAGGCGTTCCAGGTGGTAGGGACGACACATTCATATTTGGCGATCTTGTAATCTTCGATGCGGATATAATGCAGCAGGGCGCCACGGGAGGCATCCGTGATCCCGTAGCCTTCGCCAGATTTCGGGATAGTGATGTCGGCCATGGTAGGACCACCGTGGTCCAGACGTTCGGTCTCCTCCAGCAGAAAATCGGCGATGATCGCCGCCTGTATAGCGCGGCACAGGTGCCTGCCAAGGACTGAATTGAGTTCGTTGGGGGTAATCTGGGCGATGCCGGCAAACTTGTTGACCAACTCCTTGAGGGCAGGGTTATTGCCCTGATGATAATCGACCATCACCCTGGCGGCCGGGCCGACTTCCAGCATCCGCCCGCCATAGCGCGGGGCCTTGCTCCAGGAGTAAGCCCCCTCCTTCTTGGGATCAGGCGCGATGGCCGAGTCTTGGACATTGAGCCCGCTGCCGGATGAGTATTTGGAGTATTTGACATCTTGAGTAATCTGCTTGAGATCAACCGCCGCCACCTTGCCGTCAAACAGGGCACCAGGCGCGAACAGATGTTTGCCGGCCTGATCGGGCGAGAAAGGCAAGAGGCCAAAGGAGAGAAAGCCGCCCTTGCTCGCCCCGATCTTCCAATACTCTGGGAAGGCGGTGGCCACTGCCACCACGTCGGGGATGTACTTGCTGTGGATAAATTCCCGCACTTCCTTGATGAGCGACTGATAGGCGGCAATATAATCAATCCGCGCCTCCTGGGTGCAACCTCCTGGGAAGATGGCGGTTGAGTGGGGGAATTTCCCTCCGAAAATAGCGGCGGCGCGATTGGCCTTTTTCTGGATCTCCATGGCCTCGAGGTAGTGCTTTAAGGCCCCGATATTGATCTCTTTGTCGGCAATATATTTCCCGGTGAGGCGCGGCAGGAATGGGGCGGCGGGGAAGGCCTTGTTGCGGGAGAGCTCGGCCTGCACCCATTGTTTGACCGTCAGCAGCTCGGCGTCCTTCCCGGTGTATTGAAGGACTGCGGTGATATCGACAAAGTCTAAGGCCGAAAGCTGATAGAAGTGCAGGAGATAGTCGTAGAGGTGGTTGGCCCCCTGGATAAGGTTATGCATGATCCGGCCATTAGGGGTCGCCTGAATTTTGTAGGCATTCTCCTGGGCATAAGACGAGGTGATGGCATGGGCATAAGGGCAGACGCCGCAGATCCTCTGGGTAATCTGCTGCGCATCCAGCGGGTCGCGGCCTTGCAGGAATATTTCAAAGCCCCGAAACATCTCAGACATACATTGGGCATCAACCACAACGCCGTTTTCAATGGTGGTGCGGATATTGAGGTGGCCTTCGATGCGGGTGATGGGGCCAAGATCAATCTTCATAGGGTTCTCCGTTTGTCCAAGCCAATCTGGTTATTGCAATCAGTTGCGCACTGCTCTGTTTTCTCCGTTGTCGATCGGAAAAATCATTGTCCACGTATTTTATGACAGGTTTGCAATCATGAAGTCAACCCCCCCACCAAAAAAAAAATTACCCCAGGTAAAAATTAAAAAAAGGGCCGAGCGAGGCTCTTGAAAAAGGCCCGGAGATAGACTTCATGGATGGCTGCTGGGGATGGTTACACGCAGGATAATATCAGGACAATCTACAGATATACAACGGAAAGGCCCACTTATTCCGGGTCGCGACGTCTTGATAGCACTGGGGAATTATTCACAATAGTCCGGATACTGCTTCTGCATGCATTTAGGGCAAACGCAGTGGCTGAACTCGGCCCCTGAATGGGCCTGGATGTACTCTTCCAGGCGCTGCCAAGAGCCCTGATCATTACGGATCTGCTTGCAGAAAGAGCAGATTGGCAGGATGCCTTGCAGCGTCTTGATTTGATCAAGAGCGGCCTGCAATTCACGATTTTTTTGTTCAACCTCCCGCTGCTTCTGCCGCAGGGCCAGTTGATTTTTAACGCGCGCCACGAGCCGCAGACGGCTGATCGGTTTGACAATATAGTCCGTCACCCCCATCGCAAAACCGTAGGCCTCGTCATGCTCCTCCTCCATGACGGTCACGAAGATAACCGGGATATCCCGCGTCTTTTCATCCTCCTTTACCTTCTGGCACACCTCATAGCCATTCATCCCGGGCATGATGATATCAAGAAGGATCAGGTCGATCGTGTCGGGGTTTTCCCGCACCAGGCCAAGGGCCTCCTCACCATTACTGGCAATCAACAGCTGGTAATCCTTACCCAGAATGTCTGCCAACAGTTTGCGGGTGGCTGGATGGTCTTCAATAATCAGTATTTTGCTTACATTGTTGTCGATGTCCATGCTGGCAGTATCCACAATGCAGACAACAGGTGTCAAGAAAAAATATGACTCAGGAGTCAGGATACAGAGTTCCGGAAGCTAAAACCGAAGCGGGGCACATCATCTGGGATGCTGAATCCTGACTCCTGTCTTCTAAAGGTTATTTGCTTATCCTGCGTGACTCGATGGAACGGGCCAGGGTATGCTCATCGGCGTATTTAATATCCATGCCCAGCGGGATGCCACAGGCCAGTCTGGAAACCGTCACCATCGTTTTCAGGCATTCGGCAAGATAGACGGCAGTCGCCTCCCCTGGCACAGTTGAGCTGGTGGCCAGCAGGACCTCCTTGATGCCGCCTTTTCTGACCCGGGCCAGCAAGGCCTCGACCTTGATCTCAGCCGGACCAATCCCATCCATGGGC
>JANNQL010000061.1:0-2012 GCA_031400755.1 Pseudomonadota bacterium
CATGCCAAGGCGGCCCATGCCTTGGCCCGCAAAACCAAGACGCCCTGCTACGTCTGGAAAGACGGCCAGATTGTGGACATAACAGCCAAACAGAATAAGCCTGCTCAAGGCAAGCACGGCTCCTCAAACTGAATCTAAAGCATTCCGTTTTTTGGACAAACCTTCAGCCCGTGACTTCGAAATAAACTTCCTTCAAAAACCTATTGGAAAAAATGACCATTACAACGGCTAAAACCGACCTTAAAAACCTGACCCTGCCGGCCCTGGAGCAGTTTCTCAAGGGCAAAGGCAAAGAGCGTTTCCGCGCCACCCAGATTTTCAAATGGATCTTCCAGAAGGATGCATGTTCCTTTGAGGTGATGACCAATATTTCCAAGGATCTGCGCAACGAATTGGCTGATACGGCCGTTATCAGCAATCTTGAACCGGAGGCCGTGGAGCAGGGCAGTGACGGGACCCGCAAATACCTCTTTAACCTGGCGGATGGACATGGGGTGGAAGCGGTATTGATACCCATTGAGGGGCGCAATACGCTCTGCATCTCTTCCCAGGTGGGCTGCGCCATGGCCTGCGAGTTCTGTCTGACCGGCACCTTCAAGCTGACCCGCAACCTGTCCACTGCTGAGATTGTCAATCAGATCATGGCGGTCAAACGCGACCTGATTCTCAATCCTCCTGCCCTTGCAGGAGCGGCGACAGCCATGCCGATAGCGCTGGACGACAGTGACGACACTGAAGAACCATCATCCCCGGCCGATATCCGCAATATCGTCATGATGGGCATGGGCGAACCACTGCACAATCTGGACAACGTCATTCCCGCCATCCAGATCATGATCGACGGCAACGGCCTGCAGCTCTCCAACCGGCGCGTGACCGTCTCCACCTGCGGACTGGTGCCGGAGATGGAACGGCTGGGGCGCGAGGTACCCAACGTCAATCTGGCGGTATCCCTGAACGCCACCACCGATGAACTGCGCGACCGGATCATGCCGGTCAACCGCCGTTATCCTCTGAAGGAGCTGCTGCGCGCCTGCCGTGAGTTCCCGTTGCCGGGGCGTCGCAAGGTGACTTTTGAATATGTCATGCTGGGGGGGATAAACGATTCGCTGGATGATGCCAAACGACTATTGAAGCTGATTAGCGACATCCCCAACAAGGTCAACCTGATCCCCTTCAACGAACATGAAGGGTGTGATTTCAAGGCACCGACCCGGGCGGCCATTGACGCCTTTCACAAATACCTGATCGACCGCCACGTGACGGTAATTACCCGTGACAGCCGCGGAGGGGACATCTCGGCCGCCTGCGGCCAGCTCAAGGGGCGCTTGCAGAAGTAAACCTAGAAAAAATACTTGAAACACAGAGTTCACAGAGAACACGGGGTAAAATCTGGTAGTTATAGGAGAAACAACAAGTTTTATGGTTCACCAATAAGGATTTTTGTTTTAACCCTCAAGCCTTTGGTTTCTCTGTGTTCTCTGTGACTCTGTGTTATTAACTGCCGTTTTTGATAAAAAAAACCTGCCAGACTTCGAAAGTCTGGCAGGTTTTTTTTCAACAATAGACCGAACGAATTACGCGGCCGTCGGTGAGGGATTGCGACGACTGCGGTATTCAACAACCGGCTGATTTGCCGGTCCGCGGCTGGGACGAGCGCCGCCGGGCTTGGCAGCGCCGGGCTTGGCTGAATTTCCCCAGGACTTACCCTGGCCGCCGGAGGTGTTGGGCTTGCCACCCGACTTGGAAAAACGATTGCCGGCCGAAGAGCCGGGACGACGGGCACCATTACCGCCAGCGGAGACCCTGCGCAGCACGGACAGCGGTGCCAGTCCTTCGATGTTCTGCTCCGGCAGACGCTTGCCGATAAAGCGCTCGATACGCTCCAGATAACTCAATTCAGAAGATGATACGAAAGAGATGGCGATGCCGTTGGCGCCGGCACGGCCGGTACGGCCGATACGGTGCACATAGTCCTCGGCCACTTTCGGCAGGTCGTAATTGAACACATG
>JANNQL010000062.1:0-9354 GCA_031400755.1 Pseudomonadota bacterium
GTAAGTGAAATGGGTGACCGCTGCCTCCGGTTGGGTTATTTGCTGTACCCGATTCATGGCGTCAAAGGTGTATGACGTGAGGTGATGGGCGGCATCTTCTAGGCTTGCCCGGTTGCCCATGGCGTCGTAAGTCATGACGATGGCGCTACCGTCGAAGTTGATGATCTTCCAGAGTTTGCCGGGTGAATCGGGGCTTTGATAGCTGTAGCCCTGATACGAGCGCCGCACGGCCTCCGGGGTGAAGGCGGCAACCTCGGTGACGTTGCCCTGGCTGTCATGGTCGTAAGCCAGATAATGGTTTAAAGTATCAGTGATCCGGGCAAGAAGTCCAGATGTTGGGTTGTAGGAATAGGTGGTGGTGGCGTTGGTGCCTGAGGTCTGGGTGGCCAGGTCGTCTGCCTGGTTATAGGTCAAGGAGGTGGTGATACCGTTGCTGCTGCGGCTGACGGCCCTGTTCTTGCCGTCGTAGGCCAAGGTGGTTTCCTGGCCGTTGATGTCGGTCAGCAAGGTTGGGTTGCCGGCGGCATCGTAATTTCCCAACACGGTTGCGCCGATCAGTGGCTGGGTGATGCTGGTGAGATCGCCGGTGCTGGAATTATAGGTGTAGCTCACCAAATCCTGAGCGCCAGGCAGGGGGCCGTCGATGCTCACTACCTGGCCTTTGGCGTTGTACTGATAGGTGGTGATCCGCTCATAGGGTGCAACCGCGCCCAGGGCATCAAAGGTATAGCCTTTTTCGATCAGGCGATAAACCAACTTGGTGGGGTTCTCGTTGGGGATACCGTTGCCATCGTTGTCATAATCCCAGATGGTTTCCTTGTTACCGGCAGCGAGGACCGAAGGTATGGTTCTGGCCAGGGGGGTGTTCAGCGCCGGATGGTATGTATATGAGATGCTTACCTCCTCCGGCAATCCGAAAGCTGTGGTCACGGTGCCGGGGTTGCCGCGTGAGTCGTAATTGACATATTTGTCGATCCGGCCATTGGCGTATTCCTCTTCCAGCAAATTGAGGGTGGCGGGATCATACGCGTAGCGGATCGGCTTCCCCACCATGCAGGTCGTGCAGCCGCCAGGGCCACTGATAGCGGTCACCTTGGGATAGTAGGTGTCATACTTGGTTATGGTGTAGGTGCGGGTGACGTTGTAGGCATCAGTGACATTGAGAGTATTGCCGCCTGCATCGATCACGCTGTAATCAATGGTAACGCCCTTGCCGTCTCGGTTGAAGCTGTCATAGGCCCGATCCTGGGTGTCGTATTTCCAGCTTGAGATCAGGTGGTTTTGTTTATCTCTTTTGGCGGTGAGGTTGTGGGTGTCGCCAACGGTTTGGTTTTCCGGGCTGCCGGGGGCAGCATATTCGTAATTGAAGCCGGAACCATCGGCATAGGTGACAGAGGTGAGGTTGCTATTGATATCATAGCCATAAGAGACCCATATGCCGTCAGCGACGGAGGCGGTGACCGGGCCGCTTATATGGTCTAAAAGGTTATTGGCGTTATAGGCGAAGGTGAGGCTCCGGCCACTGGCCAGGTCGGTCAGGCTTTCCAGCCGGTTGTTGGCATTATAGGCAAAAGTTTGTTGATTGCCGTGGGCATCTTCAAGTCGGATGAGCTGGCCGCTCGCATTAAAGGCATATTTGCCGCCATCACCTTTGAACCAGACGTATTCACTGCTAATCAGTTCAACATGGGTTGTTTCCTTGAACACCCCTTCCCAGCGGCTGGCGTTGACCTCTGCAAAGTACATCCCCTTGCCGCTCTCATCATGAATGAGAATATGGGAGACATTGTTCAGCATGACGCCGGGGGTAAGGGTGACGGTAGAGTAGGAACTGGTCCAGTTCGCGCCTAAGATGCCGGAATAGGTTGACTGGCCGTTGTACGAGCGCTTGAAGGCGAGTTGGTTCTGATGCGGGGTAGGCAGCACAAGATCGGTGACTGCTTCGTACTTATTGCCGTTGACAATGTTGACCGGGTTGCCGACCAACTCCGGCGCACAATCCCCTTTAATGCAGTTGGCGTATGCCGTTGCATGGAGTGCTAAGAGAATCAGAAGTGTGGAGGCTGTTTTGTTCATCATCAAGCCCTGTTCATGATCTTGTTTTATAAGCCTTGGAATGTTATTGGCCGAAATCTTTTAGGCAGATTCCCAAACCACTGCGATCACGGGCCTTGGGTACCCTGATCTCGACATGGCCGTTTCCCGTCTGGGCCTATCCCAGAACCAAGGCCAGATGAAATGGTGTTATTCACATTGCTCTGATTTTGCAATTTCCAATTGTCAATATCAGCTGATGTCGGTCCGAGGCCATCTATTGAAGGGGCGCCATTTTCAGCAGCTTTTTTAAAATCCTCGGCTATGCCATTATTTCCCCAATCAGGCAACGCGGGTATGAGGGCATTTGCTAAATCTGATGAACCAGGAGAGGTGCCGTCAGGGTGATATGTAGATGGACAAGGCGCACTTACAGACATAATACAATGTTTTGTATACGAAAAATTATACAAAATTCCATTCGCTTGCAATTCATCGGTGCACGGACCCATCACACAAAAATTATCAATCATAGAAGTTTGCGAAGGACCAAATGGAGTTGAATAAGGATAGCCAGCTGCCAAGCCAGCACAATTCACCCCTGACGTGCCATTAATAGGCAGCGAAACTTTATCAGTTATCCGTCTACAAGTTTGTTCTCCATCGGCTGAAAAAACATCACCAACAGCAGCAGTGTCTACAGTGTCCGGTTGCTCTGTAACGGTTGCAAGTGCAGTTGATAATGTTTCAGAAGGAGAAGCGCCTTCATTTGTCCATGTACCATCGGCCAGCTTGACCAGATCAGTACCGGGCAAAGTCATTGTCACAGGATTGCCAACAATTACCGGCTTGCTGGTGGCGTCACCTTGAGCAGCCCTGGCAGGATCAGGCGCTGAGACCTCTTCACCAATCACCGTCGGAACATTATAGGTATCATTTTGTGCATCATAAGTTGGGGTGCCAGAATACGAGAGACGAACCCCTCCTGTGGCCGTATTGACGGACCCTGACACATTGTTAGGATCAAAGGCCGTGACGCCAAAGGCTTTGCTGGAGATCATCAGGAAGATGCCCAAAAAAATGACGGTCTTATTTATCCTTTCCTGCTTCATGGCGCTATCCTTGCCAACTTGACCACTCATGGTTGTGCCGCCCCGAAAGGAAGCCGTTCTGCCTGCCAGGTCTGCAAACCTTTGCCGTCGATCATGATCAATGGCATGTCAACCTGGTCGGTATAGTAATACACTGCATTATGAACAGTTTGCTCGGCATGGCAATCCGTACATCCGGCGCTGCCGGAGGTAATCGCCGCTATGACTTCGGGGCGAGGGCTGGCGTGGCAAGTATCGCACGAGTCGGGGCCATTGGTGGTGACACTGTGCAGGGCTTCAATTGCCGCCAGGGTATCCAAAGGCCCGTGGCAGGTATCGCAACCACCCACAGTACTGATATTGTGTCCGACAAAGGTTCTTGGCGGCTTAAAGCCTTGCGCGGGGATGTGGCAGCTTGTGCAGCGTGTGCCAGCATTGTGTTGCGTCTTCAGGCCGTCCGCTGTCCAATATCTGGTGTTCGGATCGCTATGGCAGACTTGGCATATGCCGCTGGGCGGAGTCTGACTGTTTACAAAGCCAATTTCAGCGGCATGCGAATCGAAAAATTGTACTGAGCTGATCGTGGCATCAGGCAACTGGATTGCCGATTTGACGAACTGCCCGTAAGTTAGGCCGAAGGTCTTGTTCTCATCGCTGGCATCAAGAATGCCCTTGATCGTCATGGTCGAGGCATCGGCAGCGACCACCTGATAGGTGCTTTTTTGCTCCGAGGTATCAACCACTAAAATGAGCCCCCTACTGGCGGCAGGGCCGGTCTTGCGGGACCAGGTTGTCCGGTCGATCCAGTTGGGGGACACGCTGGAAGCGGTATAGTCAAAGGTTGTCTCGCCGTCGGCATAGCTGAAGTTTTCGTCCGTGCCGATGTCCCCGGCCACCAAATAGAGCTCATTTTCGTATTGCGACTGCCAATCGAGCTGGGCCTGGAAATGTGGATCGTGGCAATCAAGACAGTTCCTCTGCCAAGAGCCCAGCAGAGGGTTGTGCATCTCCTCCATGGCCGCGCTGGAATGCCCGCACCCTGCGGTCTTCGGACTGCCAAAGTAATGACAAGTGGCGCAGATGGAGTCGATCTGCGTTTTATAGGAAGGGGAGGCGGTGTCCAACGGCGAGTATTTCCACCAAAAAGAGTATGAGTGACACCCTGAACAGCTCACCCCGCTTGCCTGATTGTGTGGGGCATCAACGACATCGGCGCAAAGCTGTGATGCCCTCAGCAAGGCCGCTATAATAAGAAAATTTAGGAAAAAGAGGACACGCTTCATGGGGATATTCCAATTCGCCACAATGTGATACTTCGTCAGTCCACAGGTAATTGTCAGGAGCGTGAATGATTATTTGATTTTATCTGGCTTATCAATAAATAAAATTGGAGTTTTTAATGACTACGATACCTAACTTTGAATTACGGTATCGAGAATAATTTGAGGAAATGCGGCCTAAAATTGACGAAATTCAGGTCTCTTACTGATTCTTATGATTTTTTTACCTCGTCAGCCGGTTGGTTTAGAAATCCACCCGCTACGTAGAAGAGCCACCTCCATTCAGCCTAATAGACTTCAGTCTGTCAACCCGACCAGTTACGATTGGCGATTGTCCTTGACTTATTGCCGGTCCTTGAGCATTTTAACCACTATTCATGTGCCGGCGGCGGACAGCTCTTTTCCAAGCTGTACCCCTGGCTGGATACTAGGGCCGAGGCCCTTATCTCACATGGGGACCAACCGCCGCTTGCGGCGTGAATCGCTGAGCATTTACAAATTTAATGAACTCACCCAAAAGTCACCCAATCATCAGACCCACTATGGCTCACCAGCCGTCTGAACAAATCAAAAAACCGATCCTTATCGCCCTCAGCCTGACATTCCTGCTGTTATTCGGCATCTTTGTCTATGGCACCTATTATCTCCTGCAGAACCATGTCACTGACAAGGTCCAGGACAAGCTGGCCAGCGTCCAGCGCCTGCTGATCTCGGTGGAGAAAGAAGAAAGCACCGAAATGAACATCTCCCTGGAGTCCCTCCTGACGGATAATGTCCTAGCCATGGCCTTTGTGGGTCAAGACCTGGACTGGCTCCTACGGGAAGCGAAGAGTCACTTTGCCTCCACCTTCGACACCCACCCCGTCACCAGCCTTAACTTTTACGACCGGCAGGGCGTTAATGTCCTGCGGGTCCAGGACCCGGACCTTTCTGGCGAACGGACCGACAACATTGTCCTCGACAAGGCCATCGCCAGCGGCGAGATGGCCAGCGGCATTGACCTCTCCCCTTCCGGCACCCTCAGCCTGCGGGTGGTGCGGCCTTGGGTCTACCAGGGAGCGGTGATGGGCTATGTCGAGTTGGGCGAGGACATCGACGCGGTCATTTCGGACATCCACCGAATCCTTGACATCAATCTCTTTGTATTTATTGCCAAAAAATCGCTGAACAAGGATGCCTGGCTCAAGGGCCGGAATAATGACGCCCCACGCGACTGGGACCTCCTGCAGCACTACGTCCTCGATAGACAAACCATAACGCCGACGCCACCTCCTTTGCTCGACTTCCTCAAGGACCTTGTCGACTGCGCCGATGATGCCCATCTGCGCACCCTCCTGTCCATGCGCCAGGGGCAGACAGTCTACCAAGGCGGCCTCCTGCCGCTGATTGACGCCTATGGCAAGGATGTCGGCGACATTGTGATGGTGGTGGATGTGACCAAGGAAGAGGCGATCCTGCTGAGGGTGGCCTGCATGGTGGCTGGGGCCTGCGTCCTGCTCGGCGCCGGACTGTTTTTGGTCTTCACCCTCTTTCTGGCCCGCTTGGAAAACCGTCTTTTCGCGTCGCGCCAGGAACTACAGGATGAAATCGCTGAGCGGACCAGGACCGAAGAGAAACTCCACGAGCAGAAGGAGTTCCTGTCTTCAGTCATCAATTCCATCAGCCACCCTTTTCATGTCATTGATGTCTCAAACCGCAAAATCTCACTGGCCAATATGGCCTCCGGCATCATGAACTTTCCGGAAGGGGCCACCTGTTATCAGCTCAGCCATCATCGGGATACGCCATGTAGCGGCGCGGACCATCCCTGCACCATTGAGCGGATCATGGCCACCGGCAAATCAACGGTGCTTGAGCATATCCACACTGACGCCAACGGCTCTAAACGGTATGTCGAGATCCATGGCCATCCGGTAATGGACCACCAGGGCAAGATCGTTCAGGTCATTGAGCATTGTCATGATATTACCCTCCGCAAGATGACTGAGGACAATCTGCGCCAGGCCAAGATCGCGGCTGAGGAGGCCAACCGGGCCAAGAGCCAATTCTTGGCCAACATGAGCCATGAGATCAGGACGCCGATGAATGGCATATTAGGCTTTACCTCCCTCCTGCTGACCATGGAGATGAACGAGGCCCAGCGCGAGTATCTGGGCTTCATCAAGCGCTCGGCAGACCGCCTGATGGATATTGTGGTCGATATCTTAGACGTTGCCAAGATCGAGGCGGGTAAGGTTGAATTGGTCCATGAGCCCTTCAATCTCTCCCAACTCTTGTTGGATAGCGTTGGGGTGATGGCGGTCAAGGCCCATGAAAAAGACCTGGAGCTTATCTATTCCATCAGCCGCCAGGTGCCGGGGGTCTTGATCGGCGATGCTGGCCGCCTGCGGCAGATCATAGTCAATCTCGTAGGCAATGCCATTAAATTCACCGACGAGGGCGAAATTGAAGTACGGGTTGAGACAGTGGGGCCGGCAGTGGCCGGTGACCAGCATTACTGCCTGAAGGTGTCAGTGCGGGACACCGGCATCGGGGTGCCGCTGGACAAGCAGAAGCTCATCTTTGACTCCTTCAGCCAAGCCGATGACACCATGAGCCGGAAGTACAGCGGCAGCGGCCTTGGGCTTACCATCTGCGAGCAGTTGGTCAAGCTGATGGGAGGCGAGATTTGGGTGGAAAGCACCCTCGGCCAGGGGTCGCTCTTTGCCTTTACGGTACGCCTGCGCCTGACGGACGATGTCGCCTTGGCGCATATTCCTGAAGAGGCGGATTTGGCCATGGCCTCGGTCCTGATTGTCGATGACAACGCCACGACCCGGGACGTCTTACGCGAGATGCTGGCCGGGGTTGTGGCCCAGGTCGAGACGGCGGCAGATGGCGAGCAGGCCCTTGCCGTCCTGGCGAGAGGCAAATTTGATGTCCTCCTGATTGACGAGACCATGCCAGGGATGAATGGGACCGCCCTGCTGAAACAGCTTCGCCAGGACGCGAGGCTCACCGGCCTCAGAGCAGTTATGCTGCACGATACGGCCCATGCTGATGTCGGGAAAGCTGACCTTGACTTAGTAGTTGCGACCCGACTCTTCAAGCCGGTAGGCAGGGAGGCCTTGATTGCCTCCATTCATCGCGCCATGTTTGGGCAGCAGACGGCTAGAATTGAGGCAACACCGAAGAAACCGCCCATACCCGCCCCGACCAGGAAGACACGAATTCTCCTGGCGGAAGACGATTCGATCAATCAGACCCTGGCCCTGACCCTCCTGGAAGAACAGGGGTATCAGGTAGTGGCGGTCGACAATGGCCGTAAGGCCCTGGAGGTTGCAGGCGATGGCTTCGACCTGATACTGATGGATGTGCAGATGCCTGAAATGGATGGTTTGGAAGCCACCCGCCTGATTCGAAAACAGGAGGAGGGCACTGGCCGCCATCTGCCAATCATCGCCATGACGGCCCATGCCATGCTTCAGGACCGGGAGAGTTGCCTGGAGGCCGGGATGGATGATTATGTCGCCAAGCCCATTAACACTGACAAGCTTTACGCGATTTTGACCCGCTACTGCCAGTAGTCTATACAGGCCAATACATGGTGCATGTGTGAGCCTGTTGTGCATTAATGGACAACAAAAAACCCGCAAAGCTCAGAGCCGTGCGGGTTAATCGGACATCCTAGGATGTCATCGGATGTTTTAACTGGCGGAGAGGGAGGGATTCGAACCCTCGGTGGGACTTTTGACCCCACACTCACTTAGCAGGCGAGCACCATCGGCCTCTCGGTCACCTCTCCTATTGGGAAGTAGCAGTCCAATTACAGACGTAAAGTCTTATGGATAGGGGGTTTACTGAAAAGGCGTATAAATTTTACCCGTTATCCTACCCGTTACTTGGTTCGCAACTCCCTTTTTTTGGCATTTTATAGTCCCATATGCCTTCGCCGTCAACATAAAATCCTGCATGGGTTTCAAACCGTGAATAAAAACCCGCCAGCCTCGAAAGGTGGCGGATCGTAAATAACCAACTTCTGGCTATAAGGTTGGTGGTGGCTGATCATTGGCGGCTGACTGGGTGGGTTGTTGCACCTTTTTTTGCGCCAACTCCACCGACCTAAAAAAAGGCACAGTGGAAGCCATCAAAAAACAACTTGGATTGAAATAGGAGTTTGCCATGTTAAGTTATCCCGTTACCCTTACCCCAGCAGAGGAAGGCGGTTTTGTCGTTACCTTCCCCGACATTCCAGAGGCCATCACCCAGGGGGAAGATAAAGAGGACGCTCTTGTTTGGGCGCTCGATGCCCTGAAAACCATTCTTGAGGCGTACATGGATGATAAACAGCGAATCCCGCGCCCTTCTCCAGCAAAAGGCCGTCCATGTGTAGTGCTGCCGGTGTTGATTGCTGGCAAGGTTGCCTTGTATAATTCAATGCTCGACACCGGGAAGAAAAAAGCCGACCTGGCTCGAATGATGAACCTTGCCCCCACATTGGTTGACCGGCTTCTGTCTCTTCGTCACAAGAGCCGGATTGAGCAGATTGAAACGGCATTGGCGGCGCTGGGAAAAAAGCTGGTTGTTGATGTGGTGTAAATTCATGGAATCACATCAAAGCACATCTTGCAGCCTGTCAATCCCGCCCTCTACCTCGCCCTGTCCGTAATCACCCAGTCGCCTAATTGGTATGATCTCGGCCCAACTCTTTCCAGGCTCTCATCACACGATCATTATCGTTTGACAATACTATTGTTACGCATTACTATCATTTAATGATAACAACTTTCCACAACGAGGCGACAGAGCAGGTTTGGCTAGGGTCATTCACAAAGAAGCTGCCCAACCAGATACAAGCCATTGCTCGCCGCAAACTGAGGATGATAAACAACGCTCGTATTATTGACGATTTGCGCATCCCTCCCGCTAACTGCCTTGAGAAACTTTCCGGCAACCGTGATGGACAATGG
>JANNQL010000063.1:0-8268 GCA_031400755.1 Pseudomonadota bacterium
CGCCACCGTATCAAAGATGTCGCCGGCCACGATCAGGGCATCGACCTCGAGTTTGGTAAGGGTCGTGAGCAACCACTCCAAAAAAAGGGCATGCTCCGGCAGCCTGTCCTTGTGGAAGAGATTGTGGCCCAGATGCCAGTCAGAGGTATGAAGAAGGCGCAACATGCGTTTCGTGGCTCCCAACGGCGTGGCCGCCGTGTTGAAAAAAAATACTCCGAAAAAATATCTTTGACTCTTACCAGAAATACCGTAGGATGAAAACACTAGGTACTCGCGTTTTTATATATTTTCCAGGGTCATGGCGGATGCGCTTACGCTTATCCCCCTTACGCCTTTCTCGTTGAGCAACGGTTGATAAGTGCCGTATTGGCAGGACAGATAAGCACAGCGCTTAGTTCAATCCCCGCTTGACAGGAGTTCAGCTCAATCCCCCTTGATGGGGACATCCACCAAATTACTTGGCTAAAAACCCCTCAAGCAGGGGCATGATTCGATAATGAGCACAAAGAAAAACTGTTGGGAATTCACCTGCTGCGGCCGCGAGCCAGGCGGCGTCAATGTCCACGAACTGGGGATCTGCCCAGCTGCCCTTGCCAAGAGCTGCGACGGCATTCACGGCGGCACCTGCGGCGGGCGGGCCTGCTGGGCGATTTCAGGGACCCTCTGCAGCGGCAAGCTACAGGGCACCTTTGCCTCAAAATCCAAAAACTGCATCAAATGTAAATTTTACCAGGAGGTCCTAGCCGATCATAGTGACTCTGACGATTTTCTGAGCGCCGACCAAATTATTGCCCGCTACCAGCCAGACGCCACCACCTACACTAACGGCGCCAACAGTTCGTCCCAGAATCCACTCACCGCCCTCATCAAGGCGGACGACCCGTTGCTCCGCACCAAACTCCGTCAGTTCCTGGAGAACATGTCTTTCCAGGTGATTGACGCAGGCAGCTCACAAGAGACCGTTGACCTGGTCGCGCAAATTAAGCCGGACATCATCCTGCTGACCGTGACCATGCCGGACATGGAAGAATTCACGACCTTTTCCGCCATCCGCCACCTTGACTGCGGCAACGATATTCCGGTAATCTTCATCACCGAAAGTACAAACCGCGCCGCCGAAAACCAGGGCTTCAAGCTTGGCGCCCTGGCCTTTATCCATACCGATGCAACCACCTTCTGGGACGAACTGGACCGGAAATTGGCGCGCATCATTCGGCTCAAACTCCGCATGAGTGGTCTCTCCGCCCTGGTGCTCGACAGCAATACCATCTCCCAAAAAATCATCAGCGCCTGCCTCAGACAGCAGGGCGTCACTGTGATCTGCGCCGAAAACGAGACCGAGGCCAAGGCAATGGTTATGAACGGGCAGGCCCTCGACCTGGTGATTTCCGAGGTGTACAGTTCCCAAGTCAACGGCCTTGATTTATGCCGTTATCTCCGTAAGCAGCCGGACTTTGCAGCCACCCCGATTATTTTACTGTGTCCGGAACGGTTCCGCGGCAAGATTCTTGAATTTTTTCAGGCCGGGGCCACCGATTACATCGTCAAGCCCTGCCCCCGAGAAGAGTTGCTGGCCCGACTCCTCATCCATATCGAGTCCCAGCAGCGTTTGAAAGAACTCAGCCAGGAAGCCGCCAAGAACAAACTGCTGCTCGATTCAGTCGGCGAGGGCGTTGTCGGCATCGACCTCAACGGCCACATCACCTTTGTCAACCAGGCCGCCGCCCGTATGCTGGGCTATTTGCAAGGTGAACTCCTGGGCAAGAACCTGCACGGGTTGACGCACCACAGCCTGGCCAATGGCGAAAGCTTCTCCTTTATCGACTGCCCCATTCAACAGTCATTGGAGCAGGGCAAGATCGTCACGGTCCTCGATGATATCTTCTGGCGCAGCGACAACTCAAACCTGCCGGTCAAATACATCAGCACGCCGATCATCAACAATGACACCATTAATGGGGCGGTGGTGGCCTTCAGCGACATCACCGCCCAAAAAAGGGAGGAGGCCCTGCGCCACGATATTGAACGGATCACCAGGCACGACCTCAAGGCCCCGTTAAATGGCATCATCGGCATCCCAGGGCTGCTGTTGGATGACGACAACCTCACCGAACGCCAGCGAAGTTTTCTGGAGATGTTGAAAGTCGCAGGCTACCGGATGCTTGAAATGATCAACGACTCCCTCAATCTGTTCAAGATGGAAAAGGGCACCTACGAGTTCAACCCGACCAGGGTCGACCTCCTGACCATTTTCCGCACGATATTGGACCAATTAGTGCTGCTGAAGGACAAAGCCATCGGCGTGAAGATCACCATGGACGGTAAGCCCTGCGAAAAGGGGCAATACTTCATGGTGCAGGGAGAGGAACTGCTCTGTTACTCGATGTTCGCCAATCTGCTCAAGAACGCAGTTGAGTCCTCGCCGCAAGGTGGCGTCATCGACATAACCTTGACCCACGGCGAACCGCTTGCGGAAATCATCATCCATAACCAGGGGGTCGTGCCCAGGGAAATCAGGGACCGCTTCTTCGACAAATACAGCACCGCTGGCAAGTCTGACGGCACCGGACTTGGCACCTACAGCGCCAAGCTGATCACCGAGGCCCAAAAAGGCGCCATTTCCATGGCAACCGATGAGGCCAGCGGCACCTCGCTGATTATCAAACTGCCGGTCATCGTCTAGAAGGGAGGGAGTCTAGTTGTCACCAGAAAGCCCAGTGGTTGCTAGAATTTTTTTTGCTGACGATATTTTTCTACCCGTTATCCTCTCCGTTACCCGCGCCGCAGCCCTCTTTTTTAAGGTTTCCGCCAGTCTACAAAATTAAGTCATCCCCGCCAACAAAAAAAAATCACCGGCCTCGAAAGGTGACGGTTCGTAAATTGCGATTGATGCCGTCTTGCCAAAAACATCTGCAACTCATTTACCCCGCCTCACCTCTCATTTTTCCGTCTCACATAGACTGGTTGAAACGATTCAGTAATGAGGCATAAATTTAGTCATTCTTAGATAAAAGTAGTCGTAACTTTAGGGAAATCTTAAGTTGCTGTTGATGTCATATTCCAGACATTAAGACCTCAACTCCGTCATTTCTGATGAAACTCAGGACGAAGCTTCACCGTAAGAGTGTTGAATTTGGAGGGTGGGCCGAAAGGAATGATTTCAGATAGCAATCATGAAATCCCACCTTGACAGACTCCTTCAAAGTGATTGACAAAAAAACGTCGTTCCTATACTATAAAACCAGTTTTATGACAGTAAAGATGGGCTTTGGGGCGTATATCGCGAGCGTTTTGAATATGGGTAGAATCTTTACAACGGAGGTTTGTAAATGGCACGAACGCAATATCACTTGTTTTTTCTAAATGTTGGCCAGGGAGAAGGGACTCTTGTTGTGAAACGGGAAATTCCTGATTCAGGCGATGCGGTATGCACAACCCTCCTGATGGATACAGACCGGGATGTTATCGATACCGTACAACTCGTCAAGGAAAGCATTCCCAAGGTCAAGAAGGACGGCAAGGACGTTCACTTCCTCGACGCCATGGTCATCACCCATCCACATGATGACCACATCGGTGGGCTGGACTCTTACGTAAACGACTCCGAAATCAAGGTCGGCAAGATTTTCCACCCCGACTATGATTTCATGAAGGACAAGGACACCAAGGATTACAAGGCCTACAACAAACTGCGGAAGGATTCCTCCAGCCAGAGCGAGACCCGCCTTGTTGCCGGGACCGATTACGGGTCCGGCACCGGCATCAAGTTCACGGCGCTTTCCCCACCGAAAACAATCGAGAATGCCGACAAGTTCAAAGACCAATCGGAAAAAATTCAGGTCCATAACCAGTGCGCGGTCGTCTCGGTCGACCTGAACGGCACGAAGGTCTTATTCCTCGGCGACGCGAACCAGGAATGCATCAAGCGGCTGATGCAGTACCATAAGGAGAAACTGCCTGCCCATATCTTGAGCGCCTCCCACCACGGCTCGAACTCCATTTTTGTTCCGGAAGATGATGTCGAGGCAAGCCTTGCAGACGTTAAACGAGGCAAGCACGCCGATTGGGATGAAGAATTCCTGAACACTATTAACCCGTCCTACGTCGTCATTTCCTGCGGCGAGGGCAACACCTACAAGCATCCCCATTCTGCTGCTCTGGAGGCTTACAAATCTAACCTGAGAACCGTCAAGCGGACCGATAACCACAACACCCTATACTTCGTCATCGATGACGATGGCTCCTGTGCTGACCCGACCTCACTAAAAACGTACAAAGAGGTAAAGGACAAGATAAAATCACTTTTCCCTGAGAACGCCGGCTCCGACGATTCGGTAAGCGGATTTTTCATAACTGGTTCAGCACTTCCGGTCACGCCCAGAAATTCCTGAGAGTAGGTCTATGGATTTCCTAAAGGAATTGCAGAAGGCTTATCGGGATGCCGATTTTTCGGAAAGCGATATGCCAGAGTGGCTTGTCTTTTCCAAGACCTATTCTTTTGACGACAGTGATGGTCAAAGGAAGGATGTATCAATCGACGTACGGTTCCTGAAAGACTATCCTTTACTCCCTCCTTTACTCATCGACCGGGACAATATCCTATCCTCCATGCACTCCTTGAACCGGCTCCAATGCTGGACTCGATACGCTGATATCTTCCAGCAAGCGGGGCTTGGCTTGATAGCCCCCTCTGTTGTCGAGACTCAAATCCAAAAGCTTATCGCAGCCCATATTTCCCTGGAATATGCCACCGTGAACGAATCGCCGGAATTCGCCGCGAATTTTGAGAAACGTAGCGCCATCGACCATTCCCAATTCTATGTGGGGTGTAATGTTCTGGAAGATGTAGTAAAGGCTGGTAAGGGCAAAATCATAAGCAGTGTTGCTGATAGCCTCAACGCCAATACCTATGGTGTAAACCACCTCCCGTCGGCGGTGGATGCAAGCACCAAAATCATGCCCATTACCAAACATGACGGTCGAAAGCGATGCGTTTTCTTCCTCAACGTAGATGCAATCCTGCACTACGACTGCCTGAACGATGATATTGCTTTTCTTTACTGGCTTGAACAGGCATCCGGCATAGACACGGATGATATGTTCTTGCACAACATAAAGGATGAGATTTTCATTGCGGTAGTGTTCTTCAACAAAGGGCTTAATCATCACGATGTAGCAGTTTTCCGGAAGACAGGCAATAAACTAGCCTTGCTGTGCCACGCACGCGTTTCGTCACGCCCTGTTCTGTTTAACCGCCATGCCGAGGAATTTGCGCAACTCGTCGAAAAGAAGGCCGCACTGATAGGGGTTGGTGCAATCGGAAGCGTGCTCGGCATGACCTTGTTGCAAAGCGGGATAGACACCCTTTACATAGCCGATACCGATTACGTCGATTTGGAGAATACTACCAGAAGCATCTATTGTGAGGGGGACGTCGGCAGCAAGAAGACCGAGGCCTTCAAGTATCGAGCGCTACAGAAAGATGGCGATTTCAAGCTGAGAATAGTCGTCTGCGATGATTACAAAGGTATGGTTGGACACAACCCGGATATCCTTATTATGTGCATCGGCGATTTGTACCAGGAGTACATAATTTCAAGAGACATCAGAAAATTAGGCTTTGAAAAGGTTGCATTTGTCTTCGGCCATAATGATTGCACATGGGGAGGAATCTATTTTCAGGATGACCCGGTTCTAGGCTGCCAGCATTGTCTTTTTCTCCATCAGAAAGGAAATGAGACACTGCGAGTTCCGTACGTTCGTTATTCTTCAGAAGCCGTGGGATGCGGGAGCCCGTCGTACATTTCAACTCCGTCGGATACCGGCCTTATAGCCAACTTGGCGTCCAAGCTGATTATTGAGAGGCTCGTCAGAAGACAGAAGACAGGTCCCAACTTCTTTATCTGGCAGTCAAACCCCAAGCCTGAAGCTTGGAGGGATAGTCATCCAGACCGATATTCACTGAAAAAATATCGGATAATCAAGCATGCCGACTGTCCATGTTAACATCTTCCCCAGCGCGTGGGATTCGCTGAGAGAAGCCGCGACCAAGCGTTCCCCGGACGAAACCGGCGGCGTCATGACTGGTACCCGGTCATTTCACAATGGTGCCTTGGAGTTCAATATCCTTGGGGTGCTCGGGGTTGCCGATTTCGAGGAATTCAAGGACATCTATACTGCATCGCTAACCGAGTTTGTTTGCACCGACCGGCTGGGGTGGGCGAATTTAGCCCTGAGGGCGGTCAAGACCTTCGGGATGAACTATATCGGGGACTGGCATTCCCACCCCAACAGCAGTTTATGCACCTTGTCCCCGCGAGATATCCATCATCTGGCGAAACAGTACATGCTCGGCCAGTTCGACCCTTATCCGCCGTTGCATGTTTTACTGAACTGGCGGTCAAAAGGAGCGGACTTCCGTATATCCGCGCATATCATGATTGGTGAAGTTATCGCAGTCCTGGAACCACGGATAATCAGGACTCCGAGGAGTTGTTGATGTTCCAGAAAGATATCATATGCGCTCTTTCCGGTGGCGGGTTCCGGGCCACATTCTTCCATGCCGGTGTTCTTCGGGCGCTCGTCAGATTGGGTCTCAAGGACCGGATAAAGGTGGTTAGCTCCGTTTCTGGCGGGAGCATCACGAATGCCTTGTTCGGGATAAGGTTCGATGAAATCGGGACCGTTGAAGACTTTGACCGTCTGGTTCTGGAACCCTTGGTTGCGTTCAGCAGAAGGAATCCGCGCAATGTCCTGTTGTGTTACCGAGCCTTGAATCTGTGGAATCAGGTCATTGCAGGTGTAGGCTCCTTGCTTGGCGCCTTTGGTACGCCGTTGGCCCTTTTTTCCTCACGGGCGAACAGTCAGCTTTTTATGGAACAACTGGACGCCATCCTCTTCGAGTATAAGACCCTGGCTGATTTGTCGAAAAATGTCAGAATCATTCTGAACGCCACCAATCTCAATAATGGCAAGCGGTTCCGGTTCGATAACGAGGATTTCGGTGATTACAGTATTGGCTATTCTTATGAAATCAACCATCTGACACTTGCTTTGGCAGTAACGGCGAGTGCCTGTTTCCCTGGTCTGTTTTCTCCTATCAAAATGGACCTCAGGGGGTATAAGTTTTATTTGCGGAATGACCAGAAGCGCGATGTCGAGAGCCCGAACATGGTACCGAATTTCGTCTGCTTGTCTGATGGCGGAATTTTCGACAATCTGGGATACTTCTCGTTGGCCAGCGAAATTAATCGTGGCAGGGACGCGTTTGTCTTGATAAGTGATGCCGCTAACGGATTTCTGTCCAACAATGAGGAGTACCGGTTCTTTGGTGCTCTGCCCCGTATCAAAGATGTGTTGATGGAGCAGGTGAGTAATCGTGACCGTCAGACAATCATGGGAAAGCTCTTGGACAAGTCTGACAAGGGGTGGTCGGGGTTGTATTTTAAGATGGAAAAAAGCTGCAAATGGTTCCGTGAGTCATTACCCGGCAAGGGCGCTCCTTCTTCGGGATTGCCGATCTTTGGATGGTCTGACAGCACTGTGAGCAAAATTGCACAAATCAGAACGGACCTGGACGAATTCAGCGATGCTGAGGTCAAGGCCCTTGTCTATCATGGCGAGACAGTGACTGAAACCACCTTTGCCCGCTGGCATAATGACGCTTACAAAGCGATTGCCGGTGTCGCCGGCTATAGTCCGCCATCGCCGCCCGAAAGCCCAGAGAAAGATATTTTCGAGGGATTGGTAAGTTCGCACAACCGCATCAAGCGTAAATTGATCTGGAAGAATTAGATCTAAGAGAAATTGTGAACTTTGATACTCAGCGCACTACGAAAGAGCCAACCAGCGGGTCAAGCGGAGAGACCCGCGTACCCGCGCGTTAAGATTTCTCAATTACATCTTCAACCACGCAAATAAATGAAGGCCTATTGAATCCCTAAGCACTTGGCTCACTTCTCAGACTGTTGACTACGTATATACGTAACAAAACCAACACCCCGAAATTCATAGCCTCCACCACACGATCATTATCGTTTGACAATACTATTGCTTGGCATTATTATCTTCTTTATGATAACGACATTCCTCAACGAGGCGACAGAGCGCGTTTGGCAAGGTTCATTTACAAAGAAGCTGCCCAACCAGATACAAGCCATTGCTCGCCGCAAACTGAGGATGATAAACAACGCTCGTATTATTGACGATTTGCGCATCCCTCCCGCTAACTGCCTTGAGAAACTTTCCGGCAACCGTGATGGACAATGG
>JANNQL010000064.1:0-3205 GCA_031400755.1 Pseudomonadota bacterium
AGACTGAAGGCTGAAGACTGAAGGTCGTGCGGAAGGCAACTGATCAAGCATCTTTTCGATACAGCAATTACCTCCAGCCCTTCAGCCTGAGCAGTTACGAAATGTGAACGGCTTGCAGTATCGTAGATGCGGTGCGGCTGACGTTTACTCGTGGAGAGGCATTTTCCTTGTGTCTTTCATGGCGAGATGAGATATACTTCAGACGGGTTGTTTTCTGCCCAAACAATGGTGCAGTTAGCGATGGCGACGCCATCAACTTCCATTTATTCAGACAGGTAAAATTATGAGTTCATCATCACTCCGTCCTGACAGCTATGCCAGGAACACCTTGGAACGATATACCGGTTCATCTGTGGAAGAGTTCGGTCCGTATATCCTGCTCTGTAATTTCCCACGTTATGTGCAAGACTTTGCCGAAAAAACCGGGGCCCCCATCAAGTCGGGGTACTGGGACGTGGTCCATGACCCGCATTCAGGAATTTCGATTATCAATTACGGGGTGGGTTCGCCAGCATCCGGCATCATCATGCACTGCCTCTCTTTTCTGGACAAGCTGCAATGCGTCATCATGCTGGGGATGTGCGGCGGCATTGCCGATGATCTTGAGGAGGGTGATATCATCATCCCCACGGCCAGCATCAGGGATGAGGGGACCAGTCAACATTATCTGCCCAAGGACGTGCCGGCCCAGCCTGTTTTTTGGATTAACCGGATCGGTGAAGAGGTGATTGCCGAAAGGACCGGCAAGAAGCCCAGGAACGGCATCATGTTGACCACTGATTATCGGATGTGGGAGTTTGATCAGGAGTTCATCGATTATATCCTGAAACACCGGATTTTGGCCATTGACATGGAGATCGCCACCCTGTTTTCAGTAGGCTATGCCTTGAACGTGCCGACTGGCGCCATCATGCTGGTGTCCGATTTGCCCATGCGCAAGGGCGGCATCAAGAGTAATGAAAGCGCCAAGGGGATCTTCTGCAAGTTTACTGATAACCATTTGCGGTTTGGTATTGAAATCATGGATAAAATTAAAAACCATCTCGAAAAGACCGGCAAGGACAGTCGAAATCAAACAGGATGAAAAGCGTGCAATTGACCATTGGTGCTGAGGGGCACCATGTCACCCCTTTTCAGCGTCAGGTCTATGAAGCCGTGGTCCAGATTCCAGAGGGGCGGGTCATGACCTATCAGGGCTTGGCCCGAATCATTGGCTGCGGCAGTTGTCAGGCCGTGGGCCAGGCCCTGAAGAGAAATCCCTTTGCCCCGGCAGTGCCCTGTCACCGGGTCATCAAGAGCGACCTCACCATTGGCGGTTTTGTTGGGCAGCGGGGCGGCGAGGAGGTAGGCCGCAAACTGGCGCTTCTGGCCGGGGAAGGGGTCTTGTTTGAAAATGGCCGGTTGCAGGAACCGGAGCGGGTCACATCGGGATAAGCGGCAGATAGACCGGCTGCCAGCGCATCCTGGTGATCAGTTCCTTGAGCCGCTTGATGTCGTTATTGTGCTGGAAATTGCTGCACACGCAGAGGCGGCTGACGCCTTCCTTGATCGCCACCTCCCCCACCGCAAAGGCAACCTGCAGACTTACCTCGCTTAACTTGTCGATCGCCGGAAACAGAATGCCGTTTTTCAGATCAGCCTCGGAGACCTGTTCGGACACGGCCTTGGCGGCGGCGGTGAAAAAGGCGGGCAAGACCTCCTTGGCGCCCGAGGCCAAGACCCCCAACCCCACCCCAGGAAAGACAAACACATTATTGCATTGCCCGATCCGGGTCGTCTTGCCGCCATGGCTTACCGGCTCAAACGGGCTGCCGGTGGCGACCAGTGCCCGACCGTTCGTCCACTCGTAGATGTCCTTTGGTTCGGCCTCAGACATCGAGGTCGGATTGCTGAGCGGCAGGATCACCGGTCGTTCGCTATTGGCCTGCATGGCGGCGACAATCTCCTGCGAAAAGTAGCCATGCTGGCCGGAGGTGCCGATCAGCACCGTCACCTTGGCCTTTCTAATGACATTGAGCAGGGAGGCGTCGCCGCTGTCGCGCAGCCAGGGCAGTTGGGCCGGGTCCTTGGCGAATTTTTCCTTGTAGGGTTCCAACTTGCGGTCGGAGGTGACCAGGCCCTGGCTGTCCAGGGTGAAGATCCTGGCGCGGGCCGCCTCCGGGTCAAGTCCTGCTTCGATCAGGGCCACGTCGATCTGTTCGGCGATGCCGACGCCGCCGGCCCCTGCCCCATGGATTAGGTAGACCTGGTCGGTGATCAGTTCATTTTTGATCTTCATGGCCGAGAAGATGCCGGCCAGGGTGATGGCGCCGGTGCCCTGGATGTCATCGTTAAAGGAGATCAGGTCGTGGAGGTAGCTGTCGCGGATGGCAAAGGCGTTTTGTTTGGAGAAGTCCTCCCACTGACAGAGGGCGTTGGGGAAGACAACCCGGAAGGCCCGGGCAAAGCGCTGGATGAAGTCGATATAGTCCTGGCCCTTGAGGCGCTCGTGGCGCCAGCCCAGGTACTCGGCATCATCGAGCAGGGCGTGATTGTCGGTGCCGACGTCGAGCGAGATGGGCAGGCAATGCCAGGGCGCGATGCCGGCCCCTTGCGTATAGAGCATCAATTTGCCGAGACAGATGGCGATGCCGCCGGCCCCCTGGTCGCCGATGCCGAGGATGCCCTGGTTGTCGGTGACCACCGCCACCCGGATGTCGCGGTGGGTGAACTGTCGCAGGATACTCTCCGCCTTGTCGATATTGCCGGGATAAAAGTGGAGGCCGTTGGCCTGACGGAGCATCGAAGAGTAGTTCTGACAGGCCAGGCCGACGGTCGGGGTGTAGATGATCCGCATATAACGTGCCACGTCGGCAGCGATGACGGCGTGGGCCAGGGTCACATTGCGGTCGAAGAGGGCGCGCAGGTAGATGAATTTTTCGATGTCGCTCTCCTTGGCGTTGACCTTCTGGATGGAGTTTACGACCTGCTGTTCCAGGGTACGGATGGAGGGTGGGGCCGAGCCTTCGACTTCCAGAGTACTCCGTTCTTCCTGGGTATAGGCGTTGCCCTTGCAGGTGTAGCTGTTGCCGAAGACGCCAAAGCCGCGCTGGTAGACCAGGATGGCCTTGGTGTTGCCATAGTCGTCATATGTGAAGCCGTAATTCTGTTGGAGCATGGATGGTGTCCCTCTGTTGTTTAGTCTCCCCTTCGACTCCGCTCAGGG
>JANNQL010000065.1:0-5457 GCA_031400755.1 Pseudomonadota bacterium
ACGGACCACTTGGCCAAGGATTTAATACGGCTGGACCACGCCCGAATGGATGAAAGGCACTGTACAGGATTGTCAGCTGTCCTGCTGCTGCATGGACGAGAGGACAGGGTGGTGCGACCGGAGAGGGCGGATGAACTGGCTGGGCTCCTGAGTATGAGTCAATTAAGGATTATTGACGGGGCGGGTCATGGCCTGCCCTTCACTCACCCTCGGCTCTGCCTTGATCTTATTGCTGATTTCTATAGAAAAATGGCCGTAGCCCCTCACCCGGCCTACGGCCACCCTCTCCCTGAGGGAGATGAAAAAAAGCTCATTCATTCCTTCTCCCCCTGGGAGAAGGTGCCCCGAAGGGGCGGATGAGGGGGAAATGGCAAGCGGTCAAACGGAAAGAAGGGCTGGTTCTTTATCCCGATTTTGTTTGAAGGGCAGAACGACCTCAAAGGTGGTGCCGCCCCCGGGCGTGGAGTTGACCTTGAGTTCGCCATCATGGTTCTTGACCACGGTGTATGAGATGCTAAGCCCGAGCCCGGTGCCCTGGCCAACCTCCTTGGTGGTAAAAAATGGGTCGTAGATGCGGTTGATGATCTGGCCCTTGATGCCGTGGCCGCTATCGGTGATGCTGGCATGGACCGTCGTTGCTTCGGCCCAGGTCTTGACCTTGATCGTGCCCCGATCAGCTATGGCGTGCGCCGCGTTCAGCAGGATATTGATAAAGACCTGGTTAAGTTGACCGGATCGTCCCTCAATCAGCGGCAAGTCAGGGGCGTACTCTTCGCTGATCTCGATGCGACGGCCATATTCGCGGCGGAGGATGGAGACAGAGGTCTTGAGTCCGCGCTGGATATCGGTGGGCGCAAAGCCGGCCTCGCTGCTATGGCTAAAATGGGCCAGGTCGTCAATGACGTGCACCGTGCGGTCGACGCCCTCCTGGATATTGTCCATGAGGGTCATGTTCTTTTGCCTCAGGGACTCGAGAGTCTCTCCCGCCGGCGGTTGGCCGTTCATGGCGGCCAGGTTTCTTTTCAAGAGAGGCAGCGAGGTGGTGATGAAGTTGATCGAGTTTTTTATTTCATGAGAGAGGCCGGCAATCAGCATGCCAAGCGCCGCCATCTTCTCCGACTGCACCAACTGGGCCTGGGTCTCCTGTAGTTGGGAAAGAGTGACGGCCAGTTTCTGGTTGGCAGAGGTCAAGCCGTCTTTCTTAATGGTCAATTCTTGGTTGCTGGCCGCCAGTTGCTGGGTCCGGGAGGCGACCTTGTCCTCCAGGGTATTTTTGAGGTCGTTGATCGTTTGATATGCGTACCTGATCATCTTGATCATATGGCCAAAGTCAGACGGGATTGACGCCTGGGTGGCGGTCTGATCGGTATTTGCCTCAGGACGGAGGATCTCCTGCGTGAGTTGGCGTAAGGGGCGGGTGAAGAGCTGAATGACCACAAAGATAATCAAGCAACTAATCAGGGTGACGACGCTGGTGATAAGGGTGTCCCGCAAAAACATGGCGCGGGCCTTCTCTCTTTGACCTGCCGTGCTGAACACCAAGGCCACATAGCCTAGGGGCTTGGTGTTGGCGACGACGACTTGAGATTGGGAGCTACGGTTGTTATTGACGAAATCGTCGTTCCTCATCTTCTGGTCCGCCAACACCGGCTCCACCATGATCAAGTTGTCACCGACCGCAAAGGAAAAGGACGGCGTCTCGCGGTTGGAGATGATCTGCTGTAAGATGGACTGCTTCATGACGGTGGCGTCAAGGGCTGACGGCTGGGCCCGGCCTTTATAGTTGAGAATGGAGTAGCCGCTGGCGTCCATAAAGAAAATCATCTCGCATTCCTTCTCGTTGGCCAGAAATTCGGCGTTGGCCAAGAGGCTCTCCTTGTTGTCGGTAAAGACGCCAAGCCGGGAGCTATGGGCCAGAATTTTAGCCAGGCTTTGATTGTGATGGGTAAGCTCGGTCCTTAAGCCGTTGGTGGTCCGGACATAGAAATAATAATTCAAGGCCATGGTGGTGACGGTCAGCAGCAGGACCGTGACGCCGATGATTCTGGCGTTGAAGGTGTTGGCCAGGTGGCGTAGACAGAAGCTCATGGGGCCTTTCTTTCTTGCGGACTGGCGCTAACCAGGCCAAGTTTTTCGATTATGCGAGCATTGGTCAGCACCGTGGCCTCCTTGCCGTATTCCGGTTTGATCTCGCCTTGAGCAGGGGCGGCCAGGAAGCGTTTGGCCAGCTCGGCCGCCTGCCTGCCAATTTGCTCGGGGGTGGTGAAGATGGCCAAAGCCGCCCCTTGGTCCAGGTATTTGGGCGCAAAGGCAATCAACGGGATCTTTTTTTCGAGTGAGACCAGCGTCAGGGCCTCGAGCAGGGAGGGGCTGATAATGGCGGGATCCGGAGTCAGCAGCATGGCGTCGAGTTGGGCCGCCAGATCGGTCAGGCGCAGGATGGACTCACGATCGCTAACGGCCGCGACCTCAATTAAGGTAAGCTGGAGGCGCGCCGCCACGGTCTGGATCAGGCTGGAAAAATCGCCGCTGCTGGCCGGATTATGGATCAGGCCTATTTTTTTTATGGTCGGGAAGGTCGCCTTTATGGCGCTGAGTTGCGCCTCCGGGCTGGTCAACATCTTGACGCCGGTGATGGTGGGCCGCGGACGGACAATGGCCTCCGGGTTGGGCGTCATCAGATAGACGATGGGACAGACAAGGTCCTTGACCGCCTCCAGGGCCGGGCTGCCCACCGCCACGATTAAATTTGGTTGCAGGTCTTGGTACTTTTGCGCTACACTCTGGACATTGTTGTCCGCCGCCGGATCAAGGACCACAGTCTGGACTGCTTGGATGGAGGCGACACCCGGCAAAGAAATGGTGGCAAAGACCTGATTGAAGCCGCTCGTCGCTCGCTGGTAGGCCTCGAGCGTCGAGCCTTGGACGATCATTACCTGGTGGGCCAGACAAGGGCGCAGGTCGGCCATGACCATGAGCAGGGTGAAGAGGATAAGGCGATGGCTGCGGCGTCCTGGCATCTGTGGCTGGGTTTGGCGTTGAAAAAAGTTTAGTCGTGACAACAGTGACGAACTGGCTAAAGAGCAGCCGTTAGACTTTATTTTAGATAATTCTATCAGGTTTATATTAATAAAACCATTTTTTATGTTGGGTCTATGCGAAAATTGTCACCGAAATGACGACAGTATCACTATGTAGGATTTTTGCAAGAGTCTCTATTGACATTGGGTGTGGTGATGATTTTTTTTCACCTTTCACCTTTCACCTTTCACCTAAAACTATGCCAACCTTTAAGACATGGTTTCTTCAACCGCTTCTCTTCTGCCTCGCCTTAGCCCCCGTTCCTGGCCTGGCGGGCCAGGACGCCAAATCGGCCCAAGCCGCGGCCTTGGCTCACGACGACCTCGGTCTTTACCTGAACGCCGATGAGCTGGTGGAGACCGCCAGCCGCTATCCCAAGCCCCTGAGCCAGGTGGCGGAGAATGTCACCATCATCACCGAGGGCGAACTGGAACTGCTGCACGCCCACACCTTGTACGAGGTCCTGCGCCAGCTCCCTGGTCTCTATGTCACCGAGTTTGGCCAGGACTTTGGTTCTCCTGGAGTCATCTACACCCAGGGCTCGGAGAACCGCCATACCCTGGTCCTGATCGACGGGGTAAGGCTCAACAACAGCAGCGGCGGCGACGCCCTGATCAATGGCCTGCCGCTTGGCATCATCAAGCGCCTCGAGGTCATCAAGGGCCCGGCCTCCTCGGCCTGGGGCTCGTCCCTGGGCGGGGTGGTCAACATCATCACCAAGGACACCGGTAAGGGCCCCCGGCCAAGCGGCGAGGTTACCACCTCCATCGGCGAAAAGGGCAGCTCCGAGACCAGCGCCCAGGCCAGGGGGCTGATCGGTCCTTTGGGCTACTACCTCTATGGCGGCAATCAGGAGACCGACGGCCACTGGCGGGACAACTGGTTCGACAACCAGCCCCTCTACGCCAAACTCAGCCTGCCCCTGCCGCGCCTGAGTCTGGGGGCCACCATCGGTCACAGCGCCCCCCGTTACAAGCTGTTCGAGGCGGCCAGCCTGGACCGGGCGGACATCCAAATTAATCGCACGACCTTCAGCACCGTCTACCTGGACGCCCCCGTGGGTAACACGTTCAACCTCCACCTGGCGGCCAGCCGCTTTACGCAGGGCTATGATTGGCAAACACAAGCGCTGGGGTTGGGCGACCATGTGGCCGGCACCCATAGCTGGACGGACGGAGAGCTTTTGGCGGAGGACACCTGGCAGGAAGAGACCGACAACCTCGCTGGCCGCTTGAGCTGGAACGGCCAATACAGCTCTGCGGTCATCGGCTTTGAGAGCGGCCGGGGCGACATTGACTACCGCGGCAACTGGGCCTATTGGTCTGAACTGTGGGACTACCCGGCCATCCCCTATAACGCCGCCGAGGAGCGGCGGGCCGCCTTTGCCAACGCCGCCCTGACCTGGGGCCAGCTCACCCTCTCCCCAGGTCTGCGCTACGACTTCAGTTCGGTGAGCGAAGACGCCGTCAGTCCCTCCCTCGGCGCCACCTACCGGCTGGGCGCCGACACCATCCTGCGGAGCACGGTCGCCCGTGGCTTCAACACCCCAAGTCTCACCGATCTGTTCAATAAACTTAATGGCAACACGGACCTGACCCCGGAACGGGTCTCCTCGGTACAGGCCGGGTTGGAGACCATGGCCGTCGCCCCCTTGCGTCTGGCCGCCACCCTCTTTCTGCATCGGGTCACCGATATTAAGATGCAAAGCGAAGATTCCGGGCTGTGGGAGAACCAGGGTGTGGCCCGCCGCCAGGGCCTGGAACTGGAGGCCGATACCTCCCCCTGGCGGCACTTAAGCTTTGGCGCCAAGGCCAGCCTCGTCAGTCAAGACACCGAGGCCCGGGAGGACGACACCATGTACGCCGTCAACCTCAGCGCCCTCTATGACAATCCGGCCCTGCTCACTATCCGTCTGGGCGGCCGCTACATCTGGTGGAACGAGTTAAACCGCGGCGAGCTGCCGAAGCACGACGACTTCATCTGGGACCTGAGCTTAAGCCGTGAGATTTACAACAGCGAGGCCCTGCGGGCCGAGGCCTTTGTGATGGGCCGCAACCTCTTTAACGGCTCCCAGTATTTGGACATCGACTACCAGAACCCCAATCGTTGGCTGGAGGCTGGGATGACCTTGAAGTTCTGAGGTTCAAGGGGGTTAGGCAATTTTCGGCAGCTTGCACCTTCTCCCACCCCAATGTCGTTGACTTAAGGTCTGCTGACAGAGCAGCTATCAACCAAAACAGCACCTTCTTTCCGTCACCCCGGCACTCTGTTCAGTCCCCGCTTGACGGGGGTGGTTTTAGCCGGGGTCCAGTGCTGCGGCGTGGCGAACTGGATTCCGGCTTACTGCATGCCGGAATGACGACTCTGCGTAATTTT
>JANNQL010000066.1:0-1766 GCA_031400755.1 Pseudomonadota bacterium
CCCGACCTGGTCCTGATGGACATCAGGCTGCAAGGCCCGATGAACGGCATTGAGGCCGCAGCCGAGATCAACCGGTCACACCACATCCCCATCATCTATCTGTCCGCCCATACTGATAGCGAGACCCTTGCCCGGGCCAAGATCACCGAACCATTCGGCTATCTGCCCAAACCCTGTAACTTAAATACGCTGATCACGACCATTGAGGTGGCGCTCTATAAGGGCGAAGCCGATAAGGCGCGGCGCCAGGCCGAAGAGGCGCTGATCAAAAGCGAGGAAAAGTATCGGACAGTTGCCAATTTCACCTATGATTGGGAATTCTGGATCGGACCGGACGAAGGTCTCCTCTACTGTTCGCCATCCTGCCAAAGGATCACCGGCCATTCAGCGGCTGCCTTTACCAAAGACCCATCCCTGCTGCGCCAAATTATCCACCCTGACGACCAGGCCACTTTTGACCAACACCGCCATGCCTGTAGGACCCTGCAGGATGATGCCGATGGGTTGGAGTTCCGGATTGTCCGCCCTGATGGCGCGGTCCGCTGGATCTCCCACACCTGTAGGCCGGTCTTTGATGCCAAAAGTCAGTTTACCGGCAACCGGGGCAGCAACCGAGACATTACCCGCCGCAAGCACTTGGAGGCCGAAGTAGTCAAGGCCCACAACCTTGAGGCCCTCGGCATCCTGGCCGGCGGCATTGCCCACGACTTCAACAACCTGTTTCAGGGGCTGCTCGGCAATATCTCGCTCGCCAAGATGTGTACCCCGCCGGCAAGCGAGGCCTTTGGCTTTCTGGAAAAAGCCGAGCAGGTATATGCCCAGGCCAGAAAACTCACCGGCCAGCTTATCGCCTTCTCCTCCGGCGGCGTCTCCCTGCGGACGAACATCCAGCCCGCGAAATTTATCCAGGAGACGGTAAGCTCAGAACTTAGCGACACTGACCTGGTGGCCGAATTCGATCTGGCCACCGACCTCTGGGTCATCAATATCGACCCTATGCAATTTGGGCAGGTCATCCACCACCTGGTGGACAATGCCCGAGACGCCATGCCCACAGGCGGCAGGCTCCGGATCGTGGCCGCCAATCTCTCCGGGCAGTCGGCACACGGCCTTCCCCCCACCCTTGCCCCAGACAACTACCTGAGAATCTCAATCCAGGACTTTGGCTGCGGCATCAACCCAAACAACCTGCCCCGCATCTTTGACCCGTATTTTTCCACCAAGTCGCGTGGTGCCCAGAAGGGCATGGGCCTCGGGCTCTCTCTGTGCGATACGATCATCAAAAAGCATGGGGGCGCGATCACCGTGGAGACGAAGCCGGAGCAAGGCAGCACCTTCCATATTTACCTGCCGGCCATCGTCCCCACTGCCGACAAAATGATGGTAACAAGAGACCAGGAAGACCATGGACCAAGAATTCTGCTGATGGATGACGACCTAGGCGTGCTACAGGTGGTGACCAAATTTCTGAACCTTGCCGGATACCGGATTGACTCGGTCCATAACGGCGAAACGGCCATTCAAGCCTATAAGGAGTCCATTGCGGCCGGCGCCCCCTATGCGGCTTTCATCCTTGACCTCACCATCCCAGGCGGCATGGGCGGCAAGGAGGTCATCGCCATCCTCCAAAAAATTGATCCAGAGATAAAGGCCTTCGTCTCAAGCGGCTATATAACCGATCCGGCCATGACCGATTGCAAGGCCTATGGTTTCGTCGAGGCCATTGAAAAACCATATCAGTTCGAAAAAATAAAAGAGATGCTGGA
>JANNQL010000067.1:0-29803 GCA_031400755.1 Pseudomonadota bacterium
GCTCGCCATTGATGGACGAACCGTTTATGGAGTGTCGCTGGGCCCCGACCAGGAAGGACTCCTTGTGATCAGGGACAAGGCAGGAAATGACCATCATGTTCTGTCTGGGGATATTGAGCTTGACCCTAACACACTAAATGGCTATTTTCCCTGAGCTGATTGAGATGCTCCGCGGTGCGGTTTTTGTGGTCGCGCAGATAATAGATGAAGAAACCGACCAGGGGGCCAAGGGTAATAAAGAGTAAAAAATCCCACCACATAATGTTACCTCCCGCAGTAAGGGTGCGCATCTGATTACGGTTTTGTTAAAAAAAAATCGGCACGACAATGTACACTGGACAGACGTTCTTCTTGATATAACTATAGGATTGAGCGCCCAGTAAAGCAAATTTTTTTCGAACAACGTACCTGATATGGTGTTCTTAAGTGAAGGCTTACGCAGCATGTGGTAGTTAATTGGTTTCGAGGCATTTTGTATGTCTTGCCATCCCCGGATGGCAGGGGGCGAAGATATGCCAAATAAGATTAACTCAGGAAGTCCCAGGAAGTTCAGCAACAAAATAATCTGATAACCTCTTCATACAGGAAACAATGCAGAAAACAGTCATAGTGCTAGCCACCAGGAACCAAGGCAAGGTTTTGGAATTTCAGGAGATGCTTAAAAATTATCCGGTCGATATCCGGTGTCTGGCCGATTTTGGCCAGATCCCTGAGGTGGAAGAGGATGGTGAAACTTTTGATGACAATGCCTATAAAAAGGCGCTGTTCACGGCCAAGGTCCTGGGTCTGCCGGCCATCTCCGATGATTCAGGACTGGTGGTCGAGGCCCTGGGCGGGGCACCCGGCGTCCATTCGGCCCGTTATGCGGGGCCTGGCGCCAGCGATCAGGACAATATAAACAAACTCCTACTTGAGTTGAAGGACGAAAAAAATCGTCGGGCTGCCTTTCAGTGTGTGCTGTCAATCGCCGTGCCCAGTGGGCCGGCGTTGACTTATGAGGGAAGCTGTCAGGGCATTATTACGGAAGAGGCGCAAGGCGAGGGCGGGTTTGGTTATGACCCGGTTTTTTTCTGTCCAGAGCTAGGCAAGACCTTTGCACAGGCCTCGATAGCGGAAAAAAATAGGATAAGCCACCGCGGCAAGGCCTTGGCGGAAGTTGGGGCCGAGTTTGAGAAGATTCTGGCCTGGCTCAAGGCAAGACTGGTGGAGATGAAGCCTGAAAAACCGGACCACCTCCAGTACGAGCATAATGACTGGTCTCAGGAAAAGATGGTGTGAACTAGCTCACTTGTTAACGGCGGTTTCCACTTCACTGTGTCGCGCCTGGAGCAGAATGAGGCAGCGGCCAGCACGGGCAAGACCCAGCTCGTTGCCTTTTTGCTCATAGTACATGGCGCTCATCTCCAGCGAATCCCGTGCCTCTTGCAAATACCTGAGTTGGGCCCGTAGCGGCTCGACCCGCCAGGCCTCAATGGCGGCCACGGTCTGCTGTTCGTTGTCAATCGTCATGGTCTTCTAATCGTTAAAGCCGACCTGATTGATCAGGATCATGAACAGCCGTCTGGTCTTTTCATTAAGATCAGGTGTGGTGAAACCGGTGGCGAAAAAGTCCGGGTTGACGTCCTGACTGCACCAGGTGCTGGTGCCTGTAAAATGCACTTCCCGCTCCGGGCAATACTCCTCCGGCATGATCATGCGGAGAGAGAAGGTCTGCCCTGGGGCGATCTCTTCCTTGCTGATCAGTTTAATCCCTTTAACGTTCAGGTCCACCAGGTGACCCAGGAGCTTGCCGGTTGCCTGGTCAAACACCTCCAGATAATAGATGAGGTGCCGCCGTTTCAATTGCCGTAGTTCATTGAATCTGTCCGCTTCCGCCATCGTCCCCTCCTGTTAGTTACCTTTGATTTTGTCCAACATGTATTGGACAACCTGGTCAATCGTCATCAATGATGAATCGATCATCACTGCGTCAGTCGCTGGTTTAAGGGGCGCCAAGGTCCGGGCGCTGTCATCGTGGTCCCGCTGTTTGATCTGCCTTAAAATTTCCTTGTAATTGGCCGCCATCCCCTTTTCCATGAGTTGTTCTGTGCGGCGGCGGGCCCGTTCCTCCGGGGTGGCGGACAGGTAAAACTTATGGGCGGCCTGGGGGAAGACCACGGTCCCCATGTCCCGTCCTTCGACGACTACCGACTGTCTGGCCGCCATGGCCTGTTGCAAAATGGTGAGTGTTTGCCGGACCGGGGCCAGGGCGGAGACCTTGGAGGCCATCATCCCCATTTCAGCGGTGCGGATGGCCGTGGACACATCTTCGCCATTCATGATGACCTGCGAGTCTAAGGCGCCAGGGAGTAATTGCAGCTCTATGGTCGTCATCAATCGCCGTACGGCGGCATCGTCATCCAGGTCCACTGACTGGCGCTGGGCAAGAAGTCCCACTGCCCGGTACATGGCGCCGGTATCAAGATAGGTTGAGTTCAGGCGCTGGGCCAGCAGTCGGCTGATGGTGCTCTTGCCGGAGCCGGAGGGGCCGTCGATGGTGATGATCTGATTGCTTGCCGTCATGGATTGAGTTCGCTCAGGGTGGCGGCCACGGCCTGTAGCAAGCGCTCGTTTTCGGCAACGGTGCCGACGGTGATGCGGATATAGGTCGGCAGTCCATAGGCCGTCATCGGGCGGACAATGACCCCTTTTTTGAGCATGGCCTGATAAAAGACCTTGCCGTCTTGTTTGAGATCGACCAGGAAAAAATTGGTCTGGGTCGGTAAGGGCGTTACTCTTAGGGCGGCAAGCCGTGCTGAGAGCCAGGCGATGCCCTCCTTGGTCATGGCCATGGTCTTCTGGTAATGCTCCTCATCACCGAGTGCGGCGATGGCGCCAATCTGGGCCAGACTATTGACGTTGAAGGGGCCGCGCACTCGGTGCAGGCAGTCGGCAATCTGCGGCGGCATGAGGCCGTAGCCAATCCGCAGGCCGGCCAGGCCGTAAGCCTTGGAGAAGGTGCGCAGGCCGACCACCGGCTTGGGGCCTGCGAGATAGTCGCGGACATCAATTCGTTTGTCCTGATCGACAAAATCAAGATAGGCCTCATCGAGAACGGTCACCACCTGGTCCGGCACCTGGGCCAGAAAGGCCTCGAAGGCCTCTTTCGTGAAGATGGTGCCGGTGGGATTATTGGGGTTGTCGAGGAAGATCAGCCGGGTGCGGTCGGTGATCCGGGCCAGGATAGCGTCAAGGTCATGGTGCATATTGGCGAGCGCCACCACCCGGTTGACCCCACCCTGGGCCTGGGCCACCTTGGGATAGACCAGGAAGGACGGGCTGGATGAAATTACCTCGTCGCCGGGCATGACCAGGGCGGCGGCCAGGAGGACGATGATCTCGTCCGAGCCGTTGCCAAAGACGATCTGCTCAGGTTTGACCCCGAGCTTTGCCGACAGGGCCTGGGCCAGATAGTAACAACTGCCGTCCGGGTAGCGGTGCAGATTGGCCAGCGCCCCGGCGATGGCCTGCACGGCCTTGGGGGATGGGCCTAAAGAATTTTCGTTGGAGGCCATCTTGATGGAGCCGCTGATGCCGTATTCGCGCTCCAGCTCCTCAAGGGGTTTGCCGGGCGGATAGGGGACGAGGGTGCGAATATGTTCCGGAATGGTGAGCTTCATGGATTACCCCCGCTCAAGGCCGGTCGGCGCTCGCTGATGCCGAGGGCCTGCTCCAGGGCGTAAGCGATTTTGAGCAGGGTCCCTTCCTGGAAATGGGGGCCCTGGATCTGGAAGCCGATGGGCAGCCCGGCCCGGCTAAAGCCGCAGGGCAGGGAGATGGCCGGCAGTCCGGCCAGATTGGTGCAGATGGTCAGGGCGTCGGACAGGTAGACGGAGAGCGGGTCGTCGGCCTTGTCGCCTAAGCGCCAGGCAGGGGTTGGGGTGACCGGGGATACCAGGGCGTCGCAGGCGGTGAAGGCCTTTTGGTAATCTTCAATAATTTTCGTTCGGACCTGGGAGGCCTTTTTGTAGTAGGCGTCATAGTAGCCGGAGGACAGGGCGTAGGTGCCGATGATGATGCGGCGTTTGACTTCTGGGCCAAAGCCCTGCGAGCGGGTGGTCTTGTACATCTCAAGCAGGGTGTTTGCCTCTTGATTGCGGAAGCCGTATTTGACCCCATCGTAGCGCGCCAAATTGGAGCTGGCCTCGGCCGGGGCGATGATGTAATAGGCAGCAATGCCGTATTCGGTATGGGGCAGGGAGACCTCGACGGTCTCGGCCCCGGCCTCTCGCAGCAGTTTAATGCCGTTTTCTACCGCCGCCCGGACCTCCGGATCCAGGCCTTCGCTGAAGTACTCTTTGGGGATGCCGACTTTCACTCCGCGCAGGTCTTGGCTGAGGCTGGCGGTAAAGTCCGGCATTGGTTCCCTTACCGAGGTCGAGTCCCGCGGGTCGTGGCCGCCAATGCTGTTCAGCATCAGGGCGCAGTCGCGGACATCCTTGGTCAGGGGGCCGATCTGGTCGAGCGATGAGGCAAAGGCCAGGAGGCCAAAGCGCGACACCCGGCCATAGGTGGGTTTCATGCCGACCACGCCGCAATGGGAGGCGGGTTGCCGCACCGAGCCGCCGGTGTCGGAGCCGAGGGAGGCGATGCACTGGCCGGCAGCTACCGATGCGGCTGAGCCGCCGCTGGAACCACCGCAGATGTGGGCCGTATTCCACGGGTTCTTGGGTACGCCGTAGGCGCAGTTTTCATTGGCCGAACCCATGGCGAACTCATCCATGCTGACCTTGCCGACCATGACCGCCCCCTGTTCCTTGAGACGGCTGACGACGGTGGCGTCGTAGGGCGGCACAAAGGGTTCCAGGATCTTGGAGCCGCAGGTCGTCCTGATGCCTTTAGTGCAAAGGACATCCTTGATCGACAGGGGGATGCCGCACAAAGGGCCGCCTTCGCCCTTGGCCAACATATTGTCTGCTGCCTGGGCCTGGGTCAGGGCCAGCTCGCGGCTTTCGGTGATAAAGGCGCTGACCTGCGGCTCCACCTGATCGAGGCGGGCCAGGACCTGCTTGGTCAATTCAACGGCGGACAGCTGCCTGGTTTTCAACAGCTCGTGGAGCTGGTGGATGGTCTGATCGTATAATTCCATTCTATCCTCGTGCGGGGAAGACGCTATCAGCTAATAATTTTAGGGACGACAAAGGCCTCGCCGTTTTGTTTAGGGCCATTTTTGAGGGCCTCGGCCTGAGGTAGCGAGGGGATGACCACATCATCGCGGAAGGCGTTGTTGATGGCCAGGGCGTGGGTGGTTGGCGAGACGCCGGCGGTGTTCAGCTCGTTTAATTTACTGATATAGGTCAAGATGGCGCCGACCTCGTCCGCCATCTGGGCGACTTCGGCTTGATTCAGTTCAAGCCGGGCCAGATGGGCGACCTTGCTGATTTCTTCGGGGGTGATCTGCATGGCTGTTTGGTCCTTTAGCTATTGGTTACGCAGGTGTTTGATGAAGACTTCCACCACCTCGGGGTCAAATTGGCTGCCGGAACACTTATACAACTCTTCAATGGCTTCTTCCATTGATTTATTCACTTTATAACTACGTTCTGAGGTCATGGCATCGAAGCTGTCGGCCACGGTGACGATCTTGGCCAGCGGGTCGAGTTGGTGGCTCAGCAGGTTGCCGGGGTAGCCGGCGCCATCGACCCGTTCATGGTGCTGGAGGATGATCGTCCCTTCCCGACCGAGGAACTGTAAGGGCTGGATAATATTATGACCAATTTCCGGGTGCTGGGTGACCCGTTCCCATTCCTCAGAGGTTAGGGGCCCGGGCTTTTGGATGCAACTGACGTCAATCACCAGTTTGCCGACGTCATGGATCTGGCAGGCGCAGATCAGGGTGTGCATCTCCAGGCTGGAGAGTCCCATGGCCATGCCGATCATGGTGCCGAACTGGGTGACACGCTTGGTGTGGCCGGCGGTGTAATGGTCTTTTTCTTCGAGGGCGATCTGCAGGGTGGCGATGGTGTTGATGGTGTTTTCTTCAAGCTGGCGGCTGTAATCATCCAGTAATTTGTTCTTGATCACCAGTTCTTTGGTCTTTTTCTTGACCTCAAATTCGAGGTTCTCCTCATAGGCCTTGTGCATGAGGATGAACATGCGTTTTTCAATGGCCCGCTTGATCTTGATCGCAAACATGTCCAGTTCGGCGATGGGTTTGGTCAGGAAATCATAGGCCCCCAGATTGATGGCCTTCAGGGCGTAATCCATTGAGCCGGCCCCGGTCAAAAAGAGGACCGGGATGGTGTTCTTGCGTTGGTTCAAGGCCTCCAGGGTCTCAAAACCATCCATGACCGGCATATTGATGTCAAGAATTATGGTGGAGAAACTCTCGTCAAGGGCGTCGAGGACTTCGCGGCCATTGGTGACGGCGACGACCTTGTAGCCGAAGATTTCCAGAATTTTCTTGATGGCCTCGCGGACTAAGGTGTCGTCATCGGCTATGAGGATTTTGGTGAGTTCCATGAATGTTAGTTTATAGACTCCAAAATTTTTTTGCAATATTTCTTGTTTCGTCCATGGCATTGAGCGGATAAGCGGCGGCGGTATAATCTATTAACGTCTTGTCGTCAAGTTGGGAGTGGCCCCGCATTTCGTCCAGGGTGGCGAAGACCCCCTCTTTTAGACCATGCATGGAATAGCCGCCCTCCAGGCAGGCCAGCAAGCGGTGGCTACAGACCTCGGCGGCCAAGTCGAGCAGGACCTTGGTCATATACGAGAAGCCGGGGCCGGTGACCATCATGCCGCCCAAGGGATCGTCCCGGTGGATATCGTAGCCAGCGGACAGGATGATCAGTTCAGGCTGATATTGGCGGGCGATGGGGGCCAGGAGGCCGTTGAAGACGGCGGCGTAGGCCAGGTTTTCAAGGCCTGCGGGCAGCGGCACATTGATGGTGTAACCCTCGCCCGCGCCACGGCCAATCTCGTAGGAGGCCCCGGTGCCGGGGTAATGCGGGTACTGGTGGGTGGAAAAATAGAGGACTTGGTCGGTATCGTAAAAGGAGTTCTGGGTGCCGTTGCCGTGATGCAGGTCCCAATCGACGATCAGCACCCGTTTGAGCTTGAGTTCGTTGATGGCGTAACGGGCGGCCACCGCCACATTATTGAACAGGCAGAAGCCCATGGCCCGGTCATGTTCGGCATGATGGCCAGGCGGCCGCACCAGGCAGAAGGCGTTTTTAATTTCGCCTTCCACCAGCATGCGAACGGCAGAGACGCCAGCCCCGGCCGCCAGGCAGGCCGCCTCATAGGAGAGAGGCGAGGTCTGGGTATCCGGGTCGAGGGTGACTTGGGCCTTGCCGGCAGTGGCCGCCACCCGGCGGACATAGGCCGGGCTGTGGTTCTGTTCAAGGAGGCGCTGTGAGGCTGGTTCAAAGGCAGGGAAGACAAATTGTTTGGCGATCTCAGACCGGTCCAGTTCTTCGTAGAGCACTTCAAGCCGCTGAGGCGATTCGACGTGGTTGAAGTCCTTCATGTGTTCCAGAAAGAGGGGGGAGCGGAAGATGGCGGTCTGTTTCATGGTCGTTTTTGATTATTGTCAAAGTGAAGAATCCGCTCTTCGGTGACCAGAGAGTGGAGTCGTTGGTCGTGGGCCAGCAGGGGGAGAGTTGCCGTCACCTGCAGTTCAAAGGCCAGGCCGATTCTGATGGCGGTAGGGGCCTCTTGACTGATGAAGCGGTCATAATAACCACCGCCATAGCCTAATCTTCCACCGTTTAAGTCAAAGGCGCTACCCGGCAGAATGATCACCTCGATCTCAGCCGGATTGACCCGTGGCAATCGGCTTGCATCGGGTTCCGGGATTTGGCAATAGCCTGGGATGAGGTCTTGGGAAGGATCGGTGATCTGATAGGCAGCCAGCCGTGAGTCGGCGGTCAAGGTCAAGGGTACGCAGACCCTTTTACCGGCGGCAAGCCATCTGGCAATCAGGCCCAGGGTCTCGACCTCGCTGCGAAAATTGACATAGGTAAAGATGGTTTGGGCCTTTTGGACGAGGGGGAGTTCGCGCACTTGCTTGGCGATAGAGTTGCTTTTTTCATGCCGCTGAACCTCGGCCAGGGCGTCTCGACGATGCAAGATCTCTTGACGAAGAATTTCGCGTGATTTAGGGTTGTTGGCAGTCATTATAAATCCCAGCAGATGGAAGGCTAATCGTTCCTTCGGCAGGCAGCAAAAAAATTAACCGTGAACCGTGAATTGGCAACCAATAAGCACTTTGTTCCTATTTATTTACAAACGGGTTTCGGGTATGTTGATTTTTTGAGCATACCATTGGCTAGTCGTATTTGACATAAAAAATTCTTACAGAGAAAACGAGAGGCAATGCCGGAATTACCAGAAGTAGAGGTGGTCTGCCGCGGATTACGGCCGCTCTTGATCGGCCGCACCCTTGGCCAGGTTCGTGGTTCCGGGCTGCCTTTGCGTCTGCCGGTGCCGTCTGCCGAACTCAAGCGCTGGGGGGCCGGGGCCACGGTGCTGGAGGTGCGGCGGCGTGGTAAATATCTGGTCATCGTCCTCGCCAATCAGGCGCGACTCGTCTTCCATCTCGGCATGACCGGCCGCCTTGGCCTGTTCCCGTCGGAGACGCCGCTGGCCATCCACGATCACCTTTGCCTTGGGCTTGATAACCAGATGGAGTTGCGTTTTAATGATACCAGGCGTTTTGGTTCGGTCCAGGTCCTGGCCCCGGTTCAGGATGAGGCGCTTCACTTTGCGGCCTTGGGGCCGGAGCCCTTGCTTAGTGAATTTTCCGCCGTCTATCTTATGGGTAAGGCCAGCAACCGCAGTCAGCCGGTCAAGAATTTCTTAATGGACAGCCGGATCGTCGTGGGCATCGGCAATATCTACGCCAGTGAAATTTTATACGAGGCCAGGGTTTCGCCCACCCGGCCAGCGAGTCAAGTGGGCCGGGCCGAGTGGCAGAGGATTGTCGAGCAGACTAGGAGCATACTTACCCGGGCCATTGCCGCCGGTGGCTCCACTGTTGATAATTTTGTCGATGCCAGCGGCAAGCCGGGTTATTTTCAGCTTGAACTCAAGGTCTATGGCCGTCAGGGGAAACCATGCCAGCGTTGCGGCGCCGGGATTGTCAAAGAGACCCTGGCCGGGCGCTCGACCTTTAGCTGTGGGGGCTGTCAGCGGTGAGTCGGGTGGAAGACCTGTTGGCCCGGGTCAGCATCGTCCTCTTGCGCCCCAAGTACCCGGAGAATATCGGTTCGGCGGCGCGGGCGGCATACAATATGGGGATAGGGCAACTGGTGGTGGTCGGTAGCCCGCCTAAGCCAATCGAGACGGCCCTGAAGATCGCCACCCACAAGGCAGCGCACTTGGTGCAGGGGATTCGCTATTGCGACAATTTGGCTGCGGCCTTGGCAGATTACGCCCTGGTGGTCGGCACCACCGCTCGGCAAGGGCGGCAGCGGAGGCCGATGGCTGGACCTTCCCAGTTGGCCGAACTGATTCTGCCGACACTTGCGGTGGGGCCGGTAGCGCTCCTTTTTGGCCCGGAGGACAAGGGGCTGGCCAACGAGGACTTGACTTTTTGCGGGCTGGTGCTGACCATTCAAACGGCAGCCCAATTCTCTTCGATGAACTTGGCCCAGGCCGTGGCGATACTGTGTTATGAACTCCACCAGGGAGTCTTGAGGCTGGCGGGGCAGGGTGAGCAGGGCCTCTATCGACCGAGGATGGCGGGGCCGCAGGAGCTTGCCGCCATGTTTGAGGCGGCAGATATTGCCTTGCAGGCCTTGGACCGGTCCTCGGGTCTTGAGCAGACGGATATCCGCCTTCGGCATCTGCGAAACGTGGTGAGGCGATGTTCGTTGAGCGCCCGTGAGGCCAAATTGCTGAAGGATGCCTGTCGCCAAGTAGCGCGGGCGGTTGAGGGGCGATCAGGTGATGTTTGATTTGCGGGTACATTTTAAGATGAAGCGCAAAAAATCTTTCCCCATGATTTTTTTCTTGCTGGCGCTGGTCTGCGGGTCAGTGGCGCAGGGGGCCAACCCTCCTAAGGTGAGGCTTGGGATTAACCAGGCCAGTCAAGTGGGGGGGGACCTGCTCAATCTTGATTGGCACGTCTATGTCGCGGCCAAGCCCATCTATTGCATTTTAGTGGAGAAAGACCGGCAGCGGCTGCGAGTCTTGCGTCATGATGGACGCTTGCAGGTGGTGGCGGAGTATGCCGCCGCCACCGGGGAAAATCCTGGTCCCAAGAAAGAAGAGGGCGACGGCAAGACCCCGGAAGGCATATATCTCATCACCAAGGGTTATCTTGATCGCAAGCTGTCGGTCTTCGGCACGCGGGCCTTTCATCTCAATTTCCCCAATTACTTTGATCTTCGCGAGGGGCGGGCCGGTAACGGCATCTATATCCATGGCACCAACAAGACCCTGCGTTTCAACAGCAGCAACGGTTGCGTGACCTTAAAGAATAAAGACCTGGACCGGTTGGCCGATTTTCTCACTATTGGTACGCCGGTATTCATTGTGCCAAGCCTTTCCAGCCTGACGGATGGCAAGGGCGACTATCCGAATCTTACTGAGCACAATTTCGATGGGGCCAAGGCCTTGTTGGTCCCTGGGGCGGGCAGCCAGGGCGACTTTGCCAGTCTCTATCTGATCAGAATCAATGGCCAGACGGTGGTGGTTGGTGAGTATTGGGCAGACCAGGGCTCAGCGCCGCCGCAGTTAACGGTTGCCTATCTTCAAGGGTTGCCGGGCAATCGTTGGGCGGTGGTGGACCGTGGACCGATCGGAGGTGGGCAGGGAGACATGGCGGCAGCAACGATCAATGGTTTGCCGCCAGACCTTAGGCTGCAGGGGACTGAGCTCGGGCTGGTGGGGGACAACTTTTGGCCGGTGGACGAGCCGTACTCTTGGCAGGTGACCCTGGAAGATGTTTATCTTTCGTGGTACCGAGAGTCGAGTCAGTATGGTCTCGCGGCACCTTCTTCGGTAGGGCTGGAGGATTTAGACCCATCATCGGCAGCGGCCAAAAATAAAGGGGCAGGGCCCAGAGAGGGCCTGGTGTACGGTCTTTTTTTGTTTGCCACCTGTATCAGTATAGGCTCGGCCCTGGTTTTTATCCGCCGGCAAATTCGGAGACAGGATTATGGCGCTTTGCGCAAAGGAGTCGTCAGAGGAGAGTGGTTGGGGCATGGTCTCCGGCAGGAGGGTCAGGTAGAATTGCTGCGGGATGAAGTCAGGCAGGCCAAGCATACGCTGCAGGTGGTGAAAAAACGGGTTGACGAGGAGGCAATGAACGTGGAGAGTCTGGAGGCATTACAGGCCAGGATGAAAGCGTTGGAGGGGGCGTTTGCTGACAAGCAGGCTGAGATTGATCTGTTGAGCGCCGAGCAAGCCGCTTTTAAACTGCAGGGCAGGGATGAGCAGGCGGGTCAGGCTGAAGCGCTTATCTCTCTGCAGCACGAGTTGGCTGAAGTCAAACAGCGGCTGGATGAGGCCAGGCAGGACATGGCCGTTGTCGTCGAACGTGAGGAAATGTTTAATGCCCAGATGGCTGAGATAAGGCGTCTGGCGGAAAGGGATCTGATGCCAAAAAACGGCGAGGAGTTGAAGGAGGTTGTGGCAGTCTGCGACAGTTTACGAGGGCAAGTCCAAACTATGGTTGATGCCTTGCAGAGTAGCGAAATGACCCGGCGGCAGGAAGGAGCAGAGCTGGGGCGGGTCGATGCGGTGCTGGAGGTAGTGCAGGCATATGGGGCCGAAATGAAGGTCCTGCATGCCGAGATGGCCGGTCTTCGGGGAGTGGCGGACACAAGTGGCTTGGAGGCCGCCTTGCAAGGGTTACGGGTTGAATTGTGGGAAGAGCAGGCATCAAAGTTGGAGATGATGGGTCGCCTTGGTCGGATGGGCCAGTTGGAAGAAGAATTGGCTGGTCAGAAGCGTGAAAATGAGGCCTTGCGCAAGGAGAGCGAGGAGCGTAGAATTGAGGCAGTGACTGAGAAGTTGGAGTTGGAGGTGGAGCTGACAGCTCTGGATCGCGAGAATGAGGTGTTGCGGAAGAGGGGCGTTGACCGTCAAGTCGAGATGGCGGCGGAGAAGCTGGAACTGGAGTCGTCCTTAGCCTCGTTGCGGCAAGAGCTGCAGGAAGAGCAGGCGGCCAAATCAGACCTGGCGGGCCGCCTGGAGCGGATGGGCGAGTTTGAAGCGGAGCTGGCCGAGCGGAATCGGGAGATCGAGTCCCTGCATGGCATGAACGCTGACCGCCAGGCCGCGATGGCGGCGGAGAAGCAGGACTTGGAGTCGTCGCTTGCGTCGTTGCGGCAAGAGTTGCAGGAAGAGCAGGCGGCCAAATCCGATTTGGCTGGTCGCCTGATGCGGATCAGCGAGTTGGAAGCGGAGCTGGCCGAGCGGGATCGAGAGATCGAGTCCCTGCATGGCATGAGCGCGGACCGCCAGGCCGCGATGGCGGCGGAGAAGCAGGATTTGGAGTCGTCCCTGGTCTCGTTGCGGCAAGAGTTGCAGGAAGAGCAGGCGGTCAAATCAGATCTGGCGGGCCGCCTGGCGCGGATCAGCGACTTGGAAGCGGAGTTGGAAGGGCGGGGTGGTGAGATTGAAACCTTGCGAAAGATGAGCGAAGAACGTAAACTTGAGGCAACGGAATTGATGGGCGAACAGGAGTCAGCATTGGCATCACTGCGGCAGGAGTTACGAGAAGAGCAAGAGGCAAGATCTGAGTTGGTGGCGGGTCGTCTAAGTCGAATCAACGAACTGGAAATGGAGTTGGCGGGTCGGAATCAGGAGATTGAGCACTTGCGGGAGGCGAACGAGCTGGTCACAGCCGTGTCTGCGGCTGAAGCGAGTCGATTGGAGGCCAATTTTGCAGAGCTTGTCTTGGCTCGACAGGTTGAGGTCACCAGATTGACCAGCGCCTTGCAAGAGGTGGCTGACAAAGCCGCCGCCGAACAGGAGGCCGTGGCCCGTCTTAACCTCCAGGTCGAGACTTTGAACGAGGCGTTACGGCAGGCCACCGAACAGCATGCATATGAGCAGGAAAGCGCTATGGCTGATCTGCAGCAAGAGGTTATTCTACTCAGAAGTAAGCTGGCTGAATTTGAAAAGAAGGCGTCGATCTCCGATGGCGTGGTCATGGTCAAGGGTGCCCATTATTTGCCGGGCGATGTCTTACGAAAATGGATCGGCAAGGAGCAATAGATGACAACTGGCCGTCTTTTTTGGATTGTTATAGTCAATATCTGTTTTAATTTCGGAATGATCTGGCTGCTCTATCGTTGGCAAGTTTTTCGCAAGCGGGCAGCCTATTATGACCTTTGTCAGGATTCGCGGGTGTTGTGCCAGCAGGTTCGGCAATTATTAGATGAAGCGTTGGCCCGCAGTGAGGAGGTGATTTCGTGAGGAGAAACGTTGTGCTTTTGTGCTTGGGGGCCTTGGTTTTGACTTTTTTTGCCTCGAGGGAGACTTGGGCTGGGATAAACGACTTGTTGAAACAGGCGCAGAGAGGTAGTCCGAAGTCTCAGGTGGCCTTGGGCAATGCCTATGAAAATGGCGAAGGGGTTGGCAAGGATCTGGCCAAGGCCCTGTACTGGTATGAGCAGGCGGCGAAGCAGGGTTATGCCGAGGGCCAGCGGCCCTTGGGGGTAATGTACGAATTAGGGCTGGGAGTTGCCAAGGACCCGGCCAAGGCCGCTTTTTGGTATACGAAGGCGGCGGAGCAGGGGTTGCCCCGGGCCCAGGTCAATCTTGGTATCCTGTACGAAAGTGGCCAGGGGGTCCCGCAGGACCCTGCCAAGGCCAAAGAATTGTATCAGAAGGCTGCTGATAAAGGCTATGCCCGGGGAATATTTGCCATGGGCCAGCTTTATGAGTCAGGCTTGGCGACAGGTTCTCCTGACAATGAAACAGCGCTTATTTGGTATAAAAAGGCTGCGGCCAAGAACTATGATTTGGCCAAAAAACGGCTGGCGTTCCTGGCGTCCTCATCTCCTACCAAGCCTGATCAAGGGAGTAAGCCGGTAGTGGCCAAACCAATTACGCCTAGGAGCTCGATAAAGGAGGGCCAGGAGGGGGCGACAAAGGAGCCGCCAGCCGAGCCTAAGGTCGTTGTCACGGAACCGGAGAAGAAAATAAAGGAACCTGAGAAAAAAGAGGAGGTAGTAGGGCCTGGGGTGAAAGCGGCGCCTGTTGAGCCAGTCCCTGCCCCGGTGAAAAGCCAAGAGCCGGAAGACCAAAAGGCGGAGGGCCCAAGGGGGATTGCTGATTTAATCAAGGCGGCGGAGGAGGGCGATGCCAAGGCCGCCAGTCAGCTCGGCACACTTTATAGTGAGGGAGGGACCGTGGCCAAAGATCAGGCCAAGAAAGATCTGGTCAAGGCGGCATACTGGCTCAAACGTTCGGCGGCAGAGCAGGGCAGTCAGGAGGCCCAGAACGACATTGGCATCATGTATCTTCAGGGGGACGGGGTTGGCAAGGACCTAAAAAAGGCCATTTTTTGGTTGAGCAAGGCGGCCAACCAGGGGAACCCGGTGGCCCAAAACAACTTAGGCCTCATGTGCGCCAAGGGCGAGGGGATGGCCAAGGACTTGAAGCAGGCGGCAGAGTGGTATACTTTGGCGGCCGAGCAGGGGTATGCCAATGCCCAGAATAATCTGGCCATCATGCACACCAAGGGCGAGGCCATGCCCCTTGATTATGATAAGGCGCTGGACTTGTTTCAGAAGGCGGCGGAGCAAGGCCATCTTGACGCCTTAAACAATCTGGGGCTCATCTATTCCGACAAGACCATAGGCAAACTTGATCGTGCCAAGTCTGCCTATTGGTACCAGCGGGCGGCGGCGATAAAGGGTGACCCTGCGGCTCAGAATGAATTAGGGGTGATGTATGTCGAAGGCCGGGGGGTGACAAAGGACTTGGCCCAGGCGCTAACTTGGTTTCAGAAGGCGGCGGAGAAGGGGGCTGCCAACGCCCAGAACAATCTGTCGATTATGTATAGTAAGGGGGAAGGGGTAGAGCAGGACCTGAAGAAGGCGGCTTATTGGTGCCAGAAGGCGGCGGAGCAGGGCAATGCCACGGCCCAGAATAATCTGGCCATCATGCTCAGCAATGGCCAGGGTCTGGAAAAGGACATGGGCCAGGCCGTTCAGTGGCTTACCAAGGCAGCGAACCAGGGCGACAGCAACGCCCAGAAAAATTTAGCGGTATTGCTTGTCGAGGGCCGTGGAGTTGAAAAGGACATGGCCAAGGGTATTCACTGGTTCACCAAGGCGGCGGAGCAGGGCAATATTACGGCCCAGAATAATCTGGCGATCCTCTATGCCAGTGGCGAAGGGATCGCCAAGGATTATGACAAGGCGGTTTATTGGTTTCAGAAAGCGGCGAACCAGGGCGATGAATCAGCCAAAAATAATCTGGCCCAAATCAAGGCGCAACGGGAGTTAGAGGCCAAAGAAAAAAAGCAGTGACGTAGAGTTTTCAGGGCGTCAAATAGGCAGAGCCGGGCGGGAAAAAGATCCCCTCCGGCTCTGCCTATTGTTAAGTCCAATGGTATGCCGAACGAACAAAAATACCCCGCAATTCAGTTCAATCCCCCTTGGGGACGCGGTAGATCGGTTATTTTGTGACGCCATCATTATTGATCGATACTGATGGCCCCCACCGGACAGGAGGCCATGGCCTCTTCGCATTGACAGCTGGCACAGCGATCAGGACCAATGACCTCTGCCTTATCATCCCGAACTTCGAAGACCTCCGGGCAAATCTCCTGACAGGCGCCACAGCCGATACAAAGTTCCTGGTCAACGATAGGTTTCATGAAATTTCTTTTCCTTGGGTGCGATTGGGGCGTTTTTACGGGTAAAAACGGTCGTCAGGCCTCGAGCATCTCAGCTAACGGGCACTCCCGGCAGCGGGGCTGGCTCTTTTTGCAGAATTCTTTGCCGGCGCGGACAATTAAGGCGTGGTATTCATTAAACAGGGCTGGGTCATGGTCTAAGGTACTCATGAACAGTTCCTGCATCTCTTCGTAGTCGGCCCCCTCTTCAGGGGCCAGGCCATGGCGGGACAGGAGGCGGTGGGTGTAGGCGTCAACCACGAATATCGGCTTATTGGCGGCGTAGAGCAGGATGGAGTCGGCGGTCTCCGGGCCAATCCCCTTGACTTCAAGGAGGGCTCTGCGCAGGGCCGGAAGTTCGGCTTGGGAAAAGAGGTCAAGGTCACCGTTGAAGCGGGACTGGATCATGGCGAGCAAGTTGTGCAAACGAGTGGCCTTGACGTTAAAATAGCCGCAGGGCCGGATGTGTTCGGCGAGAGCGGCGTGGGGCAGGGCCACCATGCACTCGAAGGTGAGCAGGCCTTGGTCCTTGAGATTTTTTATGGCCTTTTCGACATTGGTCCAGGAGGTGTTTTGGGTCAGCACCGCCCCCACGATGATCTCAAACGGGGTCTCTCCCGGCCACCAATGCTGGTGCCCGAAAAAGGCAAAGAGCCGATCATAGACCTCGATCAGACGGCGGGTTGCCATGTTGCTTTGTTGTTAATCATGGCGGATAAAGAGGAGATAGACCAGGACGGCGATGCCGCCCATACCGACCGCTGCAATCGGCAGGATCTTGCTGATCTGCAACTGACCCTCCACCACCGCCCCCCCCACATATTCGGTGCCACTGAAATACCAGAGTCCGATACTGACGGCGATGATGATCAGGTTGGTGAAGGTCTGCCGGTAGAGATTGTAGATGATCAGGCAGATGAAGGGCGCCAAAAAATAGGGGTTGTGGAAGAGGCCTGCGGCGTCCACTTCCTTGATCTGCTCAAGCACCTGGGTTTGCTGTATCCATTCGCTGGCCCGGATTAAAAAATCAGGCATAGGTACCCCTCCTTTGTTTTAGTTCGCTACTTGCAGTCTTCTACCGTCCGTCTTCTTGTAAACGTTCAACAGCACCACATCTGCTTTGTCATCGGCCTGCTTGCATAGGCGAGCTATAGCTCGCAGGCCTCTTTCGCGCATCTGCGGAGCTGTTGAACGTTTACAGTTTATTGAATCAGCCGCCAGCCTGCCGTTGGGGTAGGGTGGCTTTTTTGTAGACCTTGATAGCGCAGTAGGAGCCGCACATGCTGCAGGCATCGCCCTTATAGGTGCCGCCTTCCTCCCGGAAGCGCCGGGCCTTTTCCGGATCCAGAGAGAGTTCGATCTGGCCCTTCCAGTCCAGGGCATTCCGGCATTTGGCCATGGCGATGTCGCGATCCATGGCGCCGGGCACGCCCTTGCAGATATCGGCGGCGTGGGCGGCGATCTTGGAGGCGATGACGCCGTCCCGGACATCGTCGCAGTTTGGCAGTTTCAGGTGCTCGGCCGGGGTGACGTAGCAGAGGAAATCGGCCCCGGCCTTGGCGGCGATGGCCCCGCCGATGGCGCCGGTGATATGGTCATAGCCGGGCGCGATGTCAGTGACCAGGGGGCCAAGCACATAGAAGGGCGCCCCCCGGCAGATCCGTTTCTGGAGGATGACATTGGCCTCAATCTGGTCCATGGGCATGTGGCCCGGGCCTTCGATTATGACCTGCACGCCCGCGTCCCAGGCCCGTTGGGTCAGCTCGCCCAGGTGGATCAGCTCCTGTAACTGGCCGGCGTCGGTGGCGTCGGCCAGGCAGCCGGGCCGGACGCTGTCGCCCAGGCTCAGGGTCACCTCATGCTGTTTGAGGATAGCGAGCAGTTCGTCGTATCGTTCGTAAAACGGGTTTTCCTTCTGGTTGTATGTCATCCATTCGATCAGGAAGGAGCCGCCGCGGCTCACCACCCCCATCAACCGCTCCTGGCCGCGCAAGCGTTCCAGGGTGTTTCTGGTGATGCCGCAATGAATGGTCATGAAGTCAACGCCGTCTTCGGCCTGCTGGCGGATGGTGTCAAAGATATAATCGACCGAGACGGCGCCGATGTCCTTCTTCTGGTTTTCCACTGCCTCGGCCACCGATTGATAGATAGGCACGGTGCCCAACGGGATGGGGCAATTGCGCAGGATCTCGCGGCGGACTTCGTTAAGATCGCCGCCCATGCTCAAGTCCATCACCGCGTCGGTGCCGGCCTTCAAGGCGATGCACAGTTTCTGGAGTTCCTGCTCAACGCCCTGGTGGTCCTTGGACGAGCCGATATTGGCGTTGACCTTGGTTGACAGGCCCTGGCCCACCGCCATGATTTTCTCAAAGTGGTGGTTGTTGTTCTTGGGGATGGCGATAACCCCTTTGGCGACGCCCTTCATTATAAACTCAGGGCTGACCCCTTCGATGGCAGCGCATTTTTCAAAAAGCGGGGTCATCGTGCCCCGGATGGCGTCTTCTCGTATGCTCATTATGTCATGCTCCGTAAAAGAATCAATAGAACGGCTTCAGTGTTACATGGTGGCAGGGGGTGTTGACGATACCAATTCCTTTAACCAATCTTTCTGTTCTTAACAATGGGGCGACCGGATGTCAATCTCTATCAGGGACTGAGACTTCGGTCGAAGGGTTCGATCGCTCCTTGCCTTCCAAGGCCAATTCCAGCAGGCGGTCCAGGAGGGCGGCAAAGGGCAGACCGGCGGTGGCGGCGGCCTGGGGCAGCAGACTGGTAGGGGTCATGCCTGGGATGGTATTGGTTTCAAGGACGACGATACCTTGGTCTGCGACAATCATATCGGTGCGACTGTAGCCGCGCAGTTTGAGGGCGCGGTGGGCGGTAAGGGCGTACTCCTGGGCCTGGCGGCTGATGGCATCTGGCAGGTCGGCCGGACAGATCTCCTTGGAGGCCCCGGCCTGATATTTGGCCTGGTAGTCAAAGAAGGGGTGGGCCGCACCGGGGATGATTTCGACGAGTGGCAGGGCGGTGAGTTGCTCATTACCGATAACGCCGACGGTGATCTCGCGGCCCTTGACGTATTCCTCGACCATGACCTCCTGGTCATAGGCAAAGGCCTTGCTGATGGCGACGCCCAGTTCGGCTGGGGTATGGGCGATGCTCATGCCGAGGCTGGAGCCCTGGCGTACCGGCTTGACCACCAGCGGCAGGGTGAGGCCTTGGAGCAGGCGCTTAGGGTCTTCGGCATCGGCGGGCTTAGCCATGCGCCATTTCGAAACCGGCAGGCCATGCACCCGGTACAGGGTCTTGGCGACATCCTTATCCATGGCCAGGGCGCTGCCGAGGACGCCGGAGCCCTGATAGGGCAGGCCGAGCAGGTCGAGGAAGCCCTGGACCGTGCCGTCCTCGCCAAAACGGCCATGCAGCAGGATAAATACGACATCAAGGTTGGCGGCCTCGGTGGCAAGCCTAGCCATGTCGGTAGCAGGGTCAAAGCGTTTGACCTGATATTTGGCGGGATCAAGGGCGCGGGCGACCTCTTGGGCCCCGGCCAGCGAGACCTCGCGTTCGCCGGATTTCCCCCCGGCCAGCAGGGCAACCCGCAGGGGGCGGTCATTTGTGGTATGTGGATTCACCTTTATCTCCTTGAAAAATTTGTATTCCACACTATACAAGGAATTTTAAAATTGGAAAATTGGAAAATTAAGCATGAAGAGGGGTACCCCTTGCGCAAATCGGAAAGGGGTTGACGCCCCTGTCGAGTTAGGCTACCTTTTTCCCAGCGTTGAATGAGCAGCCGTAGCGCTTGACAGGGGAGACAGGAGTCAGCAGGAGGCGAGGGATGTACGCGCACTGTTTAGTTGAGCCAGTTGCCCGGCAAAAACGATAAAATTATGCGGTTATTGTCGCATCGGTATAATATTGAAGGGTGTCGATGCGGCTGAATATATAATGTTAGAGCGATATAATCGCTAATTACAATGGGTGTCGATTCACAAGGGAGGCAGGATGAGCGTGGGAGCAAAACTCAAGGATAAAATTAGCAAGGTCAAGACCCATCTCACTAGCCTTGATGACCAGTCATTGGGCAAAGCGGCGCTTGTAATAATTCTCTTTCTCGATATCTTCATCCTTATTTCCATTTTCAACGGACTTGACGCACATACCAAACAACTCTCCTCTCCAGATGTATATATCCCCGATGCCTGCCGGGAGATAGTTGTCAATCACCAATGGAATCCCACCAACCGGACTGACAACCTCTCACAAATCATAATTTTCTCCAGCAACAGCTATTACCGTGATGACGAAAAAAAGAAAGAACGGCATCCGGTCTGTGTTCCCTATGTCGATCTTTTTGATCAAATCAAGAACGACAAGGCATTAACCAGCATCTTTGAAGACCGAAATAAATCAGAACGTGAAGCAAAGGAGCTACAGCGGGGTATCGACAACCTGAAAGGCGTTTACGACACTTCTTTGCTTGAAACAATCGCGAAACAGCAGGAAAGCCAAACAAAAGTAGATGCGACAAAAAAGGATTTTCAGGAGAAAACAAGCGCTCTTAACGTCCTGAAAGCCCGGATAGCATCATTGGAACAAACGATTAATGGAGATGCAAAAGTAAAGCTACTATGGGAAAAGCTGCGGGACCTTCAGGAACAGGATCGGCAAAAATTAATTACCGATCTGCGCACATTGAACTTCTGGTACCCGGCAAAAAAACTGGGGATGCAGATGATTTTCCTGCTGCCGCTCTTTGTAGTTTTTTATGCTTGGAATAATGTGAGCATCAGGAAAAACCGGGGCCTTCAAACCCTGGTCTCTTCCCACCTACTGGGAATCTCATTTATCCCGATCCTCTGCAAGATCATCGAAACTGTCTACGATATCATCCCAAAAAAATTGCTGAAGAAGCTCATTGATCTACTTGAGTCACTCAAGCTCGTTGCGATTTGGCACTACCTCGTTATTGCTCTCGCGGTTGCTGTAGCACTATTCCTGATCTACATCTTTCAAAAAAAGCTTTTTTCGCGCGACAAGCTGATTGAACGCAGGATATCGAAAGGAGAGTGCCAGCAATGTGGGAAGCATCTGCCTGCTGGATCACAAGCATGTCCCTTTTGCGGGTTTTCGCAGTTTAAATTTTGTAGCAGTTGCAACAATTTTATGCATGTTCATGGGAAGTATTGTCGAGAGTGTGGGAAGCAGTCAACAGGCTGAGACCCGTCAATAATCAAAGCCGCATCTCACACTGCATAGAATGGAAAAAATGCCGAACCACGGGGTGCTACGGTGGAGCCCGCAGACCCCTTGAACCGTTGGGCGGGGTGGTAGGCGAAATTTTTGCTAACTTGAGAGCACCCCATTCATCCTTGTTACAAGTGCTCAACTGAGAACACAAAAAAGAGGACAAGGGTGCGCAATGGTTTTTTGCGCACCGGAAGCAAAAATGTTGCGCATTATGCGGCCATCACACCCTATCCACAAAATTAACAGTATCAAAATAATCGTTGAATCATGGTAACATATAGGATACCATGCATGTCATGTGAGCTATAAGGTTGTCGAATACCTCCGCGAAGACGGAACAAGCCCTTACGAAGAGTGGTTCATGGGGCTGGACACCGTCGTTGCGGCAAAAATCACGGCCGTGAAACTCAAAATGGAACAGGGCAATCTTGCCAACGTAAAATGGTTTCGGGGGATTGGAGAATACCGACTGGATTGGGGGCCGGGCTATCGGGTCTATATTGGCCGGGACGGTGAGCGGCTGATCATCCTTCTCGGCGGCGGGACAAAAAAGGGCCAGCAAAAAAATATCGACCGGGCAGAAGCCCTTTGGGAAAAATACAAAGAACGTAAAGCCAAGCAGAAAAAGCAATCGATTTAGAGAATTAACCGGAGGCACAATGGCTCTTACCAGAAATTTTAAAGAGACGGTAAAAAAACGGGTTGAAGGTGACCCTGATTTCGCCAAGGCACTGCTGCATGAAGCAGTCGATTTAATGCTGGATGGCGACTCAGCAACCGCCAAACTGATTTTACGTGATCTGATAAACGCAACAGTTGGGTTTGAACGCCTGGCTGAAGAAGTCCACAAGCCGAGCAAAAGCCTGCACCGAATGCTTTCCACTTCCGGAAATCCGACGATGGAGAATCTATCGGCTATCTTTGCCACCATTAAAAAAGCCCTGCACGTCAGGATAGATACTACAGTAACTGCCGTTTAGAACCGCGCTTCCAGCCGCAGCCGTCCTCTTTGATCCTGCCGCTGCCAGACAAACCTGACAGCAAAGAAAACCCTTCGCCATGTCGCAAAGCCATATTCGTATCCGGGGCGCCCGGATGCACAACTTAAAAAATATCAGCCTTGACCTGCCCCGGGACCAGTTTATCGTCTTTACCGGCTTGAGCGGTTCCGGCAAATCCACCCTGGCCTTTGACACCCTCTACGCCGAGGGCCAACGCCGCTATGTGGAATCGCTGTCCACTTATGCCCGCCAATTCCTGGGCCAGATGGACAAGCCCGAGGTGGACAGCCTGGAAGGGCTGTCGCCTGCCGTCTCCATCGAGCAGCGCACCACCAACCGCAACCCCCGCTCCACCGTCGGCACCATCACCGAGATCTACGACTACCTGCGTCTGCTCTACGCTCGGGTCGGCCGTCCCTTCTGCCCGCAATGCGGTAAGTCCATCCAGGCCCAGAGTATCGAGGACATGGTGGCCAGCCTCCTGACTCGGCCGCCAGGCAGCAAGATCATCCTGCTCGCCCCCCTGGTAGACGGCCAGAAAGGCACCCACGCCGGGCTCTTCGCCAGGCTACAGAAAGAGGGCTTCATCCGACTCCGGGTCAATGGCGACTTTATCGGTCTGGACCAGGAGATCAGCCTCGACAAGAATAAACGCCACAGCATCCAGGTCGTGGTTGACCGCCTGGTGATCAAGGACAGCATCGAACGCCGGCTCTCCGAATCGGTGACCACCGCCGTCCGCCTGGCCGATGGCCAGCTGCTGGTCCTCTTCCCCGAGACCAAGGAGGAGGTCCTCCTCTCCGAACGGGCCGCCTGCACTGCCTGCGGCCTCAGCCTGCCGGACCTCTCGCCCCAGCTCTTCTCCTTCAATAACCCGAAAGGGGCCTGCCCCGATTGCGGGGGCTTAGGCGTCAAGCAATTTTTCGATCCCAACCTCATCGTCCCGGAGCCCAACTTAAGCATCGCACAAGGGGCCATCGCCCCGTGGCGGAACAGCTCATCGATGTCCTACAGTCATCAGCTCTTGGCCTCACTCGCCCGCCATTACGGCTTCAGCCTGACCGCGCCCTTCAAGTCCCTGGCCCCAGAGGCCAAGGACGCCATCCTCTACGGCACAGGTAGCCAGGAGATCGCCTTCAACTATGAACGCCGCCAGCGCCTGCTGCATTTCGCCAGACCCTACGAGGGCATTATCCCGCAACTGGCCCGGCGCTTCCAGGAGACCAACTCCGGGCCGGTCCGCGAAGACCTGGAAAACTACATCAATGTCCAGCCCTGCCCGGTCTGCCATGGCGCGCGGCTTAGTCCGGCGCCGCTGGCGGTCAAATTCGGGCCGTGGAATATCCATGAACTGTGCTCCTTAGGCATTGACCGCTTGCTGAATGAACTGCCGCAGGTAGCGGTCCGCCAGCAGGAATCAGTCATCGCCTCCCCCATCCTGAAAGAGATCGGAGAACGCCTGACCTTTTTGAAGGGCGTGGGCCTTGGTTACCTGTCACTCTCCCGTACCGCCTCCACCCTGTCCGGCGGTGAGTCGCAGCGCATCCGCCTGGCCTCCCAGATCGGCACCTCGCTGACCGGCGTCCTCTATATCCTGGACGAGCCCAGCATCGGCCTGCATCAGCGTGACAACGAGCGCCTGATTTCGACCCTGATCCGTCTCCGCGACCTGGGCAACACCGTGATCGTGGTCGAACACGACTCCGACACCATCTTGGCCGCCGACCATGTCCTCGACATGGGGCCGGGGGCCGGCATCCATGGCGGCGAGGTCGTCTATAACGGCCCGGTGGCCGGCCTATTTAGCGAGGAGGCTTCGATTACCGGCGGCTACCTGTCCGGTCGTCTGGGTATCGCCCTGCCCAATAGTCGCAGAAAAGCGCGTCGCGGCAAGGCCATCACCATCAGCAAGGCCCGCGCCAATAACTTAAAAGAGCTGACCGTTGACTTCCCGCTGGGGCTTTTTACCTGCGTTACCGGCGTCTCCGGCTCCGGTAAGAGTTCGTTGGTCATGGAGACCCTGCTCAAAGGGGCGGCGGCCATCCTGAGCAGCGGCCAGGGCCCGGCCCTCGACTGCGACGGCATCCTTGGCCTCGACGGCATCGACAAGGTCATCGACATCGACCAGAGCCCCATCGGCCGCACACCGCGCTCCAACCCGGCCACCTACACCGGGGTCTTGACTCCGATCCGCGACCTGTTTGCCCGGCTGCCCGAGGCCAGGGCCAGGGGTTACCTGCCGGGGCGCTTCAGCTTCAATATCAAAGGCGGCCGTTGCGAGGCCTGCGAGGGCGATGGCGTCATCAAGATCGCCATGCATTTCCTGCCCGATGTCTATGTCACCTGCGAGTCGTGCCGGGGCAAACGCTACAACCGCGATACTCTCGATATCCTCTATCGGGGAAGGTCTATCGCCGAGGTGCTGGCCATGAACGTCGAGGAGGCACTCGACTTTTTCAAGGCCATCCCGCCCATCAAGAGCCGCTTGCAGACCCTCTTTGACGTCGGCCTCTCCTATATCTCCTTGGGCCAGTCCTCGGTCACCCTCTCCGGCGGCGAGGCCCAACGCATCAAACTGGCCCGCGAACTGAGCAAAAGGGGCACGGGCCGCACCCTCTACATCCTGGATGAGCCCACCACCGGGTTGCACCCGGCCGATATCCAGCACCTGCTGGCCGTCCTTCGGCGCTTGGTCGAGGCCGGCAACACCATCGTCGTCATCGAGCATAACTTAGATGTCATCAAGACCGCCGATCATCTCATCGATCTAGGCCCAGAAGGCGGCGAAGGCGGCGGCCAGATCCTGATCAGCGGCACCCCGGAAGAGGTGGCGGCCTGCCCTGGTTCCGCCACCGGCCTCTTTCTCAAGCAAGTGCTGGAGGGGGACTGAAGCATGCGACGTTTTTGGCCAAAATCTTTCTTTGCGCTGGTCCTCTTGGCCATGACCCTGGTCTCGCTGCCGCTCATAGGCGTCTTGGTGGCCTCCGACCTCTTGATGGACCGTTTGGTCCGCAACAGCTCGGCCTCAGTCTACCGCTCGGTGGGCGCCAGCCAGTTGAGCCAGGCCTTGCAGGAGTTGATCACCAATCAGGAGCGCCGCCTCCGCCAATATCAAGTCTTAGGCGATGCCAAGCTCCATGACGAATTGCTGGTCATCATCAGGCAAATCAACTTATCGGTCGCCAGCCTGCAATCCCTGCCCCAGGGTGATCAGGCCAAGGAGATCCTGGCCCGCCTCATTGCTACGGAAAAAAAGATCGCCATGTCCTTCCAGCAGGCCAGCAGCCCGCAGACGGTGCCCATCAGCGACGACGACTTCAAGGCCATCAGTGACTTAGGCCGCCAGATCTACCAGATGAGCCTGACCGGGGTCTACCAGGAAGTCAAGACCTTGCGCAATGAAGAGGATCATGCCGAGGAGCTTCTGCTGATCTTGGCCAGCACCTGCTTGCCGTTGACCATCCTCCTGGTACTCTTTCTCACCCGTCTGATTGCCAGGCCCATAAAGCAGATTGATCATGGTATCCACCTCCTGGGCCAGGGAAAGTTTGACCGCGAGATTGCGGTCAGCGGCCCGGAAGATTTGGTCTTTCTCGGCCAGCGGCTCAATTGGTTACGCCAGAAACTCAAGGGCTACGAGCAGGAAAAAAACAAGTTCGCCTCCCATATCTCCCACGAACTCAAGACCCCGCTGGCCTCTATCCATGAGGCCGCCGAACTGCTCTGCGACGGCATCGTCGGCCCGGTCACCAACGAGCAAAGGGAGGTCCTCCTGATCCTGCGCAAAAACTGCGGTCAACTCACAAAATTGATCGAAAACCTGGTGGGCTTCACCATGGCCCAGGCTGAAAAGACCTGTCTTAATCTGACTGATTTTTCGATTGAGACCCTCATCAGCGACGCCATCGCCACCCACCGGCCGGCCATGATCAACAATGGGCTGGCCCTGCACAGCGACATTGCGCCACTTGTCATCCGTGGCGACTGGGACCGGCTGCGGACCGTACTCGACAACCTGCTGTCGAACGCCATCAAATACACCCCGGCCGAGGGCGCCATCACCATCAGCGCCAAGCGCCAGGAGAACAACGCCATTATCGAAATTCATGATTCCGGACCTGGGATCATAGAGGCTGAAAGGGAGCAGATTTTCTCGCCTTTTTTCCAAGGCAGCGCCGTCTGCCGCAGTCATGTCAAGGGCACCGGCTTAGGCCTTGCCATTGCCCATGAATACGTCGCAGCCCATAACGGCATCCTGGAACTGGTACGCCTAGACGAGGCCGGGGCCTGCTTCAGGCTCACTCTTCCCCTGCTCAATTGAGGTAAAACATGCGTCATCTTGCCCACTCCCTCATTTTCTGCCTGATTTGCCTCCTGACGAGCTGTGTGCCGGCCTTTCCTCCGCAACCAACAGCCGCCACCCCGCCGCCGGTCAAAGAGCTTAACGCCGGCCCCTATTGGCATAGCTCCGGCAGCGGGACTGACCTTGCCGCTGCCTTGGCTTATTATGCGGCACTTAAAACCCTGACCAACGATGAGTTGGGCCGTGAGCATAAACGGCTACTTGAGGCGATGGAGGGCGCACCCGACAACCGATTGTCCGCTCTACAGTTGGTCTTGCTGGCCGTCCTCCCTGGTCAGACCCTGGTCGCGACCGACCAGTCCATCAAGCTCCTGGAGACGGCGCGCCAGGATGCCGACCTCCATCGCCAGCTGGCAGATCTCTTTATTCTCTTGGGCGACCAGCTTTCCTCCCACGTGACGGTTCAGGCCCAAAGCAAACAGGGCAGCCAGGCCCTGCGCTCCACCCGTAAAAAATTGAGCACCCAGGCCGAGGACTTGACTACATGCCGTCAAGAACGCGATGACCTGACAGAGAAACTTCAGAAATTACAGAATATCGAGCGCGACTTGATTGACCGTGAGCGTAAAAAAACACCATGACCATACCACAAAACACCATCCTGCTGGTTGACGACGACACCGATCTGCTCAGCCTTCTGTCCATCCGCCTTACCGGCGCCGGCTATCTGGTCCACCAGGCAAGCAGCGGCGATGAGGCCCTGGCCCTGCTGCCGGTGGTCCGCCCGGCCCTGGTGATCACCGATCTGCGCATGGACGGCATGGATGGCCTGAAGCTCTTTGAAAACATCCGCACCTTCAATGTCTTTTTGCCGGTGATCATCATGACCGCCCACGGCTCCATCCCTGATGCCGTTGCCGCAACCCAGAAAGGTGTCTTTTCCTTCCTGACCAAGCCCCTGGACGGTAAAACATTGCTGCGCGAGGTCGAACGGGCCTTGAACCTTAGCGGCACGGCGCAAAGTTCGCTTACGGCGTGTGCGGCTGACTGGTGCCGGGGCATTATCTACCAGAGCCGGACCATGGCCGATATCATGGCCGAGGCCCGGTTGGTGGCAGATGGCAAGTCTAATATCCTGATATTGGGCGAGAGCGGCACGGGCAAGGAACTCCTGGCCAAGGCCATCCACCGGGCCAGCCCCAGGCGCACCCAGCCATTTATCGCCGTCAACTGCGGCGCCATCCCCGAGACCTTGTTGGAATCGGAACTCTTTGGCCATGTCAAAGGTTCGTTCACCGGGGCGGTGCGGGACCATCACGGCCTGGTCCGGGCGGCAGATTCCGGCACCCTGTTTCTGGATGAAATCGGCGACACGCCGCTGGCCTTTCAGGTCAAACTGTTGCGGGTCATTCAGGAGCGCACTTTGCGGCCGGTGGGCTCAACCGAGTCGGTTTCGGTCGATGTCCGCATTATCTCCGCCACCCACCGGCCCTTGGCCAAGATGGTTGAGGACGGCAGCTTTAGGGAAGACCTCTACTACCGTTTGAACGTCGTCTCTCTGCACTTGCCGTCGCTCGCCGAACGGGCCGAAGACATCCCCCTCCTGGCCAACCATTTTTTGCGGGAAAGCGCCCGGGAGGCCGACAAGACGATCCACGGCTTCGCCCCGGAGGCCATGGAGATGCTGCTCGGCGAGCCCTGGCCCGGCAATATCCGCCAACTGTACAATGTGGTGGAACACTCGGTGGCACTCGCCACCACCCCGATCATCACTGCGGCCCTGATGGGGACCACCATAAAAAAGACCTTTACGCCGTATCCGACTTTTGCCGAGGCCCGTATGCGCTTCGAGCAGGACTACCTGATCAGCCTTCTGAAGATGACTGAAGGCAATGTCAGCCAGGCGGCCAGGATCGCCGACCGTAACCGCACTGATTTTTATACCATCCTACAGCGCAACTACATCGTCCCCGCCCTGTTCAAAAAGCAGTGAGCCATTTGCCGACCAAAAAATACTTTCAACTTTGAGGCGTTTCCATTATAAGAAAGGTTGCTTAGGCTGTTAGGCTGTAGGCTGTTAGCAAAAGATGACAGAGAACAGCAGGGGCAGTAATCTCCACACAGTGAGTACCGCCAGCCCCACAGCCAAAAACCTAAAGTCTATCCACCTGCGCAGGTACGATAGGCCCCAACAACTCCCCCTACAAGAAGGACACCCCCCCATGACTGATCAAAATAGTGACCAGCAGCCCGCCGCTCAGGCTGCGGAGCCAATCTTCCGCCTCCAGAAAATGTATGTGAAGGATTTGTCCTTTGAAAATCCCAACGCCCCCGAGGTCTTTACCGCCAAGCAGAACGAGCCCAAGGTTGAAGTCAATCTGGGTGTCAAGAATGCCAAAATTGAGGGCGACAGTCTCTATGAGGTGACGATTTCCATCACCGCCAAAGTGACCCAGAGCCAGGAGCCCAAGACCATGTTTATAATCGAAGTCGAGCATTGCGCCGTCTTCACGATCAAGAATATCCCGGAGCAGCATATCGCGGCCGTGCTGGCGGTGGATTGCCCCAGCATGATGTTCCCCTACACCCGCCAGATCATCAGCCAACTCACCGTTGACGGCGGCTTTGTCCCCTTCCTGATGGAGCCGGTCAACTTCCTGGCCCTGTACCAGAACCAGCAGCGCCAGGCGGCGGCCAGCCAAGAGCAAAAGCCGCAGTAGCCAGAATTGATGGCGTCGTAAAAAGGCGGGACCCTTTCGGGCATCCCGCCTTTTTTATTGTTTTCTGCGCTCTATCGCCGTCAGCATCGCTGCCCTTAAGAAAATTTTGAGGGCGCCATATTTAATGATCAATCAGGTACTCCCCAGCCCCCAACCACCCCAAACTTACCAAACACCTGCCGCTTGGTTTATATATTAACGCAGAGAGTCGAGTGTTGTCGGCAGAGTTAACCGCCCAAGACGGTATGCAGTCTGCTTGCAAGGCCCGTCCTATTTCCGTTATTGACATTCGCCTGTGGCCTGCCAATAGTAATACTGTGATGATTGAAAATTAACTATGGAGGTTCTCATGAATATCACCATTAAAGAAAAGGCAGAGGCTATGCTGAACAGCAAGCTGGCAACGGGCCAGTTTCTGCGGGTCTTCGTCAAGGAAGGAGGGTGTGCCGGTCTGACTTACGGCGCGGCGATCACCAGCGAGATGAAGGGCGGCGAGAATGTGGTTCATACGGCAGGGGCGATCCGGATTGTTACCGATGAGACGAGTGCAAAATTTTTGGACGGCCTGGTCATCGACTACTCCGACGAGCTGATCAACGGCGGCCTGCAGTTCACCAATTCCAACACCAAAACTACCTGCGGTTGCGGCCAGAGCTTCAACCTGAGCGGCTTCCCGAAGCTC
>JANNQL010000068.1:0-7881 GCA_031400755.1 Pseudomonadota bacterium
TGGAAACTCACGACCCCATGTTACCACAACGCCGCTTCCTCATGCTACCGGGGCGTACGGACAACTCCCCAGACGGGACTTCAACCCGTTAGATTTACTGCTGTTACTGCGAACGGTCAAGGCCTTGAAATCGTATCCCTCAAGTGCCTTGCCCGTCCTTGGCTGTGGCAAAATCACTTTTTCGCCCCGGCAGGCCGAGCAATGGCCGCATTTTTCATCGCCCAGGTCCTGGCCAAAATATCCGGCCAGCTCAAAACTGAAGCAGGCGCTCCCGGTAAAGAACTCCAGCATCCGCCGCAATCTCGCGATCTCAAAAGCTTCGCGCTCCAGAAAGACCTGAAATATCTTCTCACTCAGCGCCTCCACATCAACAGAAGCGGCCAAGGCATCAAACACCTCCTTCATCTGTTTTGATTCAAGCGCAATCCAACCCTTTTCCGCAAAATACTCAAGGGCGACCACGATGCGCTGCCGGTCGGCCCCATAGTTGGCCATGACCTGTGGGATATCGACGTAGGTCCAGACCTTCTTGGCTTGGCATTCTGCAAATATCGCCTGTACAAACTGCCGCCGTTCGCCCTGAAAGGTCTTGATGATGTCGTCCGCTGGCTTCAGCTGTTTAAAACTGTAGGTTTCCATATAGGAAAAGCGCGGCACCAGGATGCCGGCCACTTCGAGATAGACCAGCAAGGTCTTGAGCGGTAGCGGTCGAATATTGAGCCGGCGGCTGAGTTCGTAGAGCTTGATCTCGTATTGGCCAGGACTGTGTTGCTTGATCTCGGCAAGCAGGCTGGCGATTGCCTCTTTTCCCGGGGTATCGCCGTAGACAAAGTTCTCAAGCACGGTCAGATGGTCAAGATTTGCCAGCACCTCACAAATGGCGGGCCGCCCGTCCCGGCCGGCCCGCCCGATCTCCTGGCTGTAGCTCTCAAGCGATTTAGGCAGGTCGTAGTGGATGACGCTCTGGATATCGCTCTTGTCAATCCCCATGCCGAAGGCGATGGTGGCCGCAACACAATCAAGATCGCCCTCCATGAAGCGCTGCTGCACAACTTCCCGCTCCTCATTTTTCATCCCGGCGTGATAGGCCGAGGCCACCAGACCTTGACTGCTTAAGTATGCAGCCACCCGCTCCGCTGTCTTCTGTAGGGTGACATAGACAATGGCCGGGCGCCTCGCTGTATCGCGTAGCCGGGTCAGCAGCATGGCGTCCTTTGCCTCTTCCGGCGCCGGGGTAATCTGCAAAAAAAGATTGTCCCGGTAGAACCCGGTCTGGATCACATGAGTCCGGTCAATGGCAAACTTGGCGCACATGTCGTCAACCACAGGCGGCGTAGCGGTCGCGGTCAGCAGCAGGGTCTGGGCAATGGCGAATTCCTTGCGGTACTCGGGGAGCTTGATGTACTCCGGCCTGAAGTTATGCCCCCACTCCGAAATACAATGGGCCTCGTCAATGACTAGGAGCGAAATATTCATCCGCTTGAGATGGACCCGGAACCTTTCGTTCCGAAAGCGTTCAACCGAGATCATCAGGATCTTCAAACGGCACTGCCGGGCATCTTCCAAAACCTGGCTAAACGCCTGACGGTCGAGGGTCGAATCAAGCCGGGCCGCCGGGATATTTTTCTTGATTAAAAATTCCACCTGATCCTTCATCAGGGCCAGCAAGGGGGAGACAACCAAGGTGAGTCCGGGCAGCAGCATGGCCGGCAGTTGGTAGCAGAGCGATTTGCCAGCCCCGGTCGGAAAGATCGCCACCGCCGACTCCCCGGCCATCAGCCGCTCAATGACCTGGCGCTGGCCGTCTTTAAAGGAGGCAAAGCCAAAGTGTTTTTTCAGGTGCTCTTCAAGCATTGGCAAGGGGCTTCAAGGCGCGGTCTTGTTGTTTTTTTCTTGATTCAGCCGTCTTGCCTTCTGTTTCTCCAGGATAGCCAAAAACTCTTGTGGTGTCACAATAACGACTCCCTGATGGCTTTTAAGCTCCAATAAATGGGCATCCCCGGAAACTAGAAAATCCGCCCGCCCTTCCAGGGCGCAAGCCAAAAACATATTATCATCAGGATCGGCAGCGACCACATCTACAACCAACTCGCCCGGAGTGACGACAGCAAATGATGCAAGATTGGTAAACAATTCCTCCAACTCGGCGTTGGAGACCTGCCGCGATGATAGTTGTCTGGCTATTTTTGGATAATTCAAAACCCGGCGGATTTCCGTGAAAATGGGCGGAGAAAAAAGGAAGGTAAACGCTTTTTCAATCCCGGCAAGCAGAATTTGGGCTGGTATTCCTTGCGGAGAAAGGACCGCGCTCACCACGACATTTGTGTCCAAAACGGCCCGAATCATTTTGTCCTGGCAGCCCGAACTGCTTCGGCAATGAGGGAATCAGTCTGTTTGGTGTCCGGGGTGGGGCCAATCTTATCCCAAATCTTTTTAAGACTGCTCACCGCTGCTTCGCGGGAATGCCGCAACACCTCATAGTCATCCATCGAGATAAGGGCGGCTACCGGTTTGCCTGCCCGTTCGATGATAATCTCATCCCCTCGATACACGACTTCATTAAGCAATTCCCCTAGCCCCTGGCGGAATTTCATGGCCCCGATAGATTTTATTGACATAGAACACCTCCTAAGATTGTTTTGTTAATATGACCATATAGGTTGATATGGTATATATGGGCATTATACGCCTTAGTGGTATTTCGTCAAACGGAAATAATCATGTCCAGATGATAAGAAGCCCAGGTTATAAGAGAAAAGGGGACAGCTTTATTTTTTGCAAAAATAAAGCTGTCCCCTTTTCCTTTTCTTGATGATGGGCAACGATTACGTCAGGTTGTCCGGGTTGGGCAGATCATCTTCGCTGGGTTGAGCACCGCGAAACCCAGCAGGTTTGGCTAGCATGCAGTCATGTTAATGTTTTGTCAATGCCCGTAAATGTTGGGTTTCGTGCCTCAACCCAACCTACCAGGCTAGACATCAACAAGCGTTTTGATGTGATCGTAAACTATCTTCCTTAGAGCCCTGCAATCTTCTAAAACCTCTTTATATTTCTCTAGCTTGGCCTCATTGAACTTACGAAATATTTCCTCTTTTTCAGTTCTGTAGTTCTGTAGGGTGCGCATGGTTTCATCATGCGCACCAGTTTGCCATGTTGATGCATCCGCGTGTGCAACGGGAAATATTGCGCTCCCTTGCTTTCCCTGACAGCCAATCCGAATTCAGTCCCCGCCTGCCGCCATGAACTCCACCCCAGTCCGTTCCCGTACCCTGGCCAGGAAACGATCGACCAGAGGCCGCTCCTCAGGCAGCACCAGCAGTCCTGGCAACGGCCGGTTCGGCAACAAGCGGTCACGGGCGGCCAAGCTGGCGGCCTCTCCCGCCTCGCCGTCAAGAAAGGCCAGGACATCGGCCACGTTGCCCCAGCAGCCGCCTAGGTCCAGGTCTTCCAGGAGCTGGTTGGTGACGATGGCCAGGGTCACGAACCACTCCGGGGCCTCGGCCATTGCCGATTTTTTGCAGTTGACGGTGGAGCCGAAGCTCCGGCAGGCAAAGGGCCGCACCTGGTAAATGGCGCAGAGCCCGTCCTTAAGAAAGAAGCAGGGTTCGAAGAGCCACGGCGATTCCGCTTCTGCCGGCGCCTCCTGGCCGGCCAGGCAAAGAGCAGCCAGGCCGTTGTTGGTCAAGACGGGACGGAGCGGCCGCCGGTCACGGGGCAATTCCGGCAGGCCACGGCCCGCAGCCCGCAGAAAATCGACAATCAGCCGCCCTTCGGCAGTGGTCAGCGTCACACTCCTGGTGCAGCAGGTGGCGCAACCTGGCCCGCAGGCAAAATCAATGCTTGCCGACTCTTCGGCAAAGACCTCATAAATATCGGCAATCACCATCAATCACCATACTCATGACAGTTTAATGACACGTTTCAGCGGCTGGCCTGGAGCAAAGCGTGAAGCACAAGAAGGGTACGCAGGTTTCATCATGCGCACCAGTCTGCCATGTTGATGCATATGCCCACCCTGCCCAGCTATTTTTTGAGTATAACGTTTGATTAGGCCAGTTTGGACTTCAGAATATCGGCAAGGGGAGTGACCACATCTGCATCTGACCAATACCCTCCATGACTAGCAATATTCCAAGATGAAAGTAGGCCACCGGAATTGATGGGGTGGTCCCGGACGATATTGTAAGTAGGGCCGAGTTGTTTCAAGGGCCAGCCAAGAACATCGTCTGGGTCGTAAAAGTTGTCCCAGACGAAAGAGTCATTGGGCTTTGAGAAGCATTTTCGATCAGTGAGTCCAGCAATAAATAACGGGATATTGCAGCCAGTTGTGACCAAATTGGCCAGGGACTTTAGCGCACGAAATTTAGCTTGTTCAGATTCGTCGGGAGGTGATTCAGAAAATATATTGCTCCCATGCTGTGCATCCCAAAGGTAGTTGGATATGACTTGACACCCCAGGGACTGCGCAATAACCACGACAGGTTTTTTTGTGTCCCCATCGAAATCTAAAAGTGCATGGTCAAGCGCCTTTTGGATTTCTCGTTGAACAGATATGTATTGTTTTTTGTCTGTTTGAGCGCTGTGTTCAAGAGAGCCCGCATCGCCAAACCCAAAGAGAAAGAACTGTCTCAGTTTTGTTCCATCAAGTTCGTTTTCCGGGTTCGCGACCATCGAAGCCCAAAGCTCATCTTCAGGTGTCTGAAGTATTGGAGCGTACTGGACATTTTGAAATGAAACTCTTGTCCACTTGTCCCCTAGGCGACCCTTTAGCATTTCCTCCAACTCAGAATAATAGGACGGTTTTACCTTTCCCATCCCATGTAACGTGATTAGCGCAACGTCTTTCATGCTGTTCTCCTGTGGTGAGTGGATTGTGCGACATTTCGTGCCGCGTCATGCCTCTTGCTTCCTCGACGATTGATGGAGGCTACGCATGCGCGGTCTCGTCGGCTGGCCTCACGTTGATGACGACGGTCCCGGTCTTCTGCCCTGTCTCCACGTAGCGATAGGCGTCGGCGATTGCCTCAAGGGGATACTCACGATCGATGACCGCGCGGAATTCGCCAGCCTCCATGCGAATTTTCAAGAAGTCGACAAACGCCTTGGCCTTGCTGCTCAGCGGCAGCGGGAAGATGACCCTGTGGCTCCCGGTGATCGACGACCAGATCACGAGCAGAGGGTTCTGGCACCAGGGCCCGAGATCCGTCGCCGCGAAGACCCCTTCGGACTTCAGCAATCGACGACAACGGAAAAACGTAGTTTTGCCCACCGCGTCGAACACAAAATCGAAGGTCTCGCCGATTTGCGTGAAGTCCTCCGCCGTGTAGTCCACTGCGCGGTCAGCGCCGAGGATTCTGACGAGGTCCAGGTGCCGCGTCGCGACGACCGCCGTTACCTTAGCGCCATAGGACTTCGCTAGCTGCACTGCCGCCGTGCCAATGGCGCCGGACGCGCCGTAGATGAGGATTCTGTGGCCCGGCTTGAGACGGAACCCTTGCAGGTACGTGTCCGCATACCAGGCCCCCTCACATACCACGACCTCGCCGAAGCGTACACCCGCCGGCATGGCAGCAATCGCCCCCTTTTCGGATACGCAGAGATATTCAGCATGCGCGCCGTAGACGTCCGGCGACACGCCGAAGACGCGATCGCCCGGCTTAAACGACGTGACGCCCGCGCCGACCGCCTCGACCTCCCCTGCGAAGTCCATGCCGAGGATCGTGCGCTTCGGCCGTCGGAGCCCCGCGACGAACCGGACGAAAAAGGGGTGGGGTCGGAGCATGCCGCAATCGGTCCGGCTGACCGTCGTCGCATGGACTCTGATCAGGACCTCGCCCGCTTTTGGTTCCGGTTTCGGCACCTGCCGGATCTCCAGGACGTCTGGCGATCCCCAGCGTGCGTTGATAACTGCTTTCATAATCGTGGTCTCCGTCGCTCGCTAAACCAAGCAGCGTAGGGTGGGGGGGGCAAGCGATGCACCTGCACACCGGATTGAGGTGCATATTTGCGATACGCCAAATCTCTCTTGATCCGTAACCGAATCCGGTGGGCATGGTTTTATCATGCTCATCAGGTTTGCCCTGTTGATGCATCCGCGTGCGCAACGGAAAAATGTTGCGCACCTGGCTCTCTCGGTCGGCACGGGTTTTCGCGCCGCCCGTCTCGACCGTTTGGTTGGCGCGAATTAAGTATGGTGTCTCCGGAACTCCTTACGGTACTCCTTAGCCATCCCGTAACTTTTTGAGAGGTTATCATTATTAACGCAAAAAATAATTCTATCTATTTTTAAAAATATGTTCTTATAATATGATTATGGATCAAGCTGCATGATGGCCAGAATATCCCAAACTAAGGGAGGCACACAATGAAGCGCAGATCAACAAAAGCAGTCTGGCTTATTGGATACAGGGAAACAGATTTTATGCACCCTGATGTTTTACAGGAAATTTGTCTTGTTCTTGTCGTATTGATTATCAGCGTTGTTCTGGCTTTGGGCCTCTTGGGCTGGGCAGTAGACCACCAGTACCTAAACTAATGTAAGAGCCGAATAACGACCTCTAGGTAAAATGGTCGGCGGAAGCCGTATAGGCATATTACTGCAAATATTTTGACAAGCCGCTTTTCCTTTTTGGGGAAGACAACTTTTTAATATCCTAGCCAGTATCAAACGGCAACCAGAACACCATAAAAGAATACCCTGGGTCTCAGGAATAGTGACTCCTTAGTTTTCATCCATAAACTATAACTTATTGATAAGTTGTACAAAACAGCAGAAAATCTGCTATGATTTTTCGGGGCGTCAAGACAGAAAAGCGGACCGGCAGTTTTTAGGCCGGCCTAGCGCTTGGCTGGCAATTCAGCTATCCCGGCACGATTTAGCCATTTGCATTACCGATCCAACATGGTAGCATATGCTTAAGTATAGGCTTTATTAAAAAAAGGAGGTTGTCATGCAAACTGATCGTCACATACGTCTGTTCAGAAACGGCACAAATCAGGCGCTCCGTATACCTCGTGATCTTGAACTGCCGGGCAATGAAGCCGTGATCCGCAAGGAAGGGGATCGCCTCCTAGTTGAGGCGGTAAAGAAGCCGTCTCTGCTGGCGCTGCTTACCACATTAAATCCTCTCAATGAAAAATTTCCTGAGGTGGAAGACCCGCCCGTAAATGATGGTGATGTGGAGTCTGGGGGTCACTCTATCGAGCAGGGTGAGCCGAGTTGATCGGTGTCTCGCCTCATCCCTCTCACAGAGAAGTACGTACGGGCCTCGCATACGGCTCCTATTTATTTTCCTTCGTATTTATTATACCGAAACAGAAATACCAATTGTTACAGCACCAAGGTCAAAGAGCACCAATTCCCCATGCAGATAGCTGTTGGGCAAGGCATAGTGGCGGAGTGGACAGACGGCGTTTGCCCAGGAAGTTCATCTTGATCGCATCGAACTCGCCGGCATAGCCAAGTTGCCTTAATCTGCAATGAAGCCGATTTGGTTTCTTCCACAGTTTCAGCTGGATGGCCCGCAGCCTTCTCCGTATCCATGACGACAGCCGCTGATACTCCCCGGTGCAGTCCGCTATCCGGAAGTAATTGGCAAACCCTCGCAATAATGGATTCAGGTCTTTTATCACCTTCTCCAGATTTACCGGGGTGTTACGCTGAGTCATTGCTTTAGGTTCCCCCTTGAGCTTCCCTATCCCTGCATTCCATGGCTTACGGGAACGATATGAGGCTTCCCCAGCTACTTCGAGCTCCCTGTGAACTACCTCCATCCTCAATCGCGCATCGGGACTGACCAGGTATCGGGTATCGCGCTATTTTGGACGCTTACCCTCCCGCTGCGCCAAATCAGGTTCGCTTGCGCTCTGTGCGGTTCACTT
>JANNQL010000069.1:0-12201 GCA_031400755.1 Pseudomonadota bacterium
GGCCCTGGTGACCGGACCGGTGCTGGTGGCAGTGTTGCTGACCGCGCTTATAGCCAATTACGCCCAGGTCGGCGTCATCTTCACCACCGAGAAGATTATGCCGGACTTGCAGAAGATTGACCCGATTGCCGGCTTTGCCCGCAAGTTTTCCCTGCAGTCCCTGGCCGACCTGATTAAATCATTGCTGAAGATCGGACTGATCGGCTATGTTGCCTATTCCGAGGCCTTCAATGCCTTGCCGGATTTTATGCCGCTGATGGACAAGGAGCCTTATCAGATTATGGCCTTTGCCGGCCATACGGCCTTCTGGATTTTTTTGAAATGTGCCCTGATCATCGCCATCCTGGCCATCATTGATTATACCTTCCAGCGGTGGCAGTTCATGAAAAAGATGAAAATGACCAAGCAGGAAATCAAGGAAGAGGCCAAGATGACCGAGGGTGACCCTCAGGTCAAGGGCCGAATACGTTCGATCCAGATGCAGATGGCCCGCCAACGGATGATGAGTGAGGTGCCGAAGGCCGACGTAGTCATCACCAACCCCACCCGATTGGCTATTGCCCTGCGCTATGAGGCCGCGACCATGGTCGCCCCGGTGGTGGTTGCCAAGGGGGCCGGGGTCATTGCCCAGAGGATCAGGGAGATTGCTGCCGAAAATGGTGTCCCGCTGGTGGAGAACAAACCCTTGGCCCAGGCCCTTTATAAAACCGTTGTGCTAAACGGCCCGGTCCCAGAAGATCTCTTCCAGGCGGTGGCCGAGGTCCTGGCCTACGTATTCGGGACCCGTAAGAAAAAAGCCGCAGCTTAAGGGGGTTGCTGCAAATCTGACCTTTGGCTGAATCAAGGTGAAACTGGGTTAACAGTTACGATTGGGCGGGTTTAGTGCCAGCCCCTACAAAAAGACATGGCAGAACAAACCGAAACAATCAGCGGCTTCAAGGCCTTCAATCTCGATATCTCCAGTATGGTCGTCGCCCTTGGGGTAGTCGCCATTCTGCTGGTCATGATAGTGCCGCTGCCCACCATCCTGCTCGACCTCCTGCTGTCGGTCAGTATCACTTCTGGCCTGGTCATCCTGCTGATGTCGATGTACAACACCAACCCGCTGGATTTTTCGTCATTTCCCTCCATCCTCCTGATTACGACCTTGTTCCGTCTGGCGCTGAACATCGCCTCCACCCGTATGATCCTGCTCCATGGCCATGAGGGCGCCGGGGCGGTGGGCCAGGTCATCCACTCTTTTGGTAATTTCGTGGTGAGCGGCAATTACACGGTGGGGCTGATCATTTTCTTGATCATGGTCCTGATTAATTTCATCGTCATTACCAAGGGTTCTGGCCGGATCGCCGAGGTCGCCGCTCGTTTCACCTTGGACGCCATGCCCGGCAAGCAGATGGCCATTGATGCCGACTTGAACGCCGGTTTGATTGATGAAGATAAGGCCAAGAGCCGCAGGGCAGCTATCTCCCAGGAGGCAGAGTTCTATGGGGCCATGGACGGTTCGGCCAAATTCGTCCGCGGTGAGGCCATTGCCAGTATCATCATCATGGTCGTCAATATCATGGGCGGCCTGTTTATTGGCGCGGTCCTTAAAAAAATGGACATCTTCCACGCCTTGCAGACCTATACCATGCTCACCATTGGCGATGGCCTGGTCTCCCAGATCCCGGCCTTGATCATTTCCACCGCCGCCGGTATTATCGTCAGCCGGGCTGCCTCAGACATGAGTATGGGTGCTGAGCTGGCCAAGCAGTTCGGCATGCAGCCCCAGGCCCTGGGGATGTCGGCCGCTATTATCGGGCTTTTCGGGATGGTGCCGGGCCTGCCCCATCTGCCTTTTCTGATCTTGGCGGTGCTATTGGGGGCGATCTCCTATTTCACCTACCAGCAAAAGGCCATAGGCACTGCCGCCGCCAAGGAGGAAAAAAAGGCGGAAGGCCCACTGCCCGGCTCGCCGGAAACGGTTGATGCGCTTCTGCCCTTGGACATCCTGCAACTCGAAGTCGGTTACGGGCTCATTCCTTTGGTGGATGAAAATCAGAAGGGCGATCTCCTGGAGCGAATCCGTGGCATCAGGCGGCAATTCGCACTTGATATGGGGCTGGTGGTGCCATCGTTACATGTCCGTGACAATTTGCAGATCAAGCCGGATGAGTACCTTCTGCTCATAAAGGGAGTTGATATTGCCCGGGGCGAGGTGATGATGGGCTACCAGCTGGCCATGGATTCCGGTACTGCTAAGCGTGAGATCGAGGGTATTCCTACCAAGGAGCCGGCCTTTAACCTGCCGGCCCTGTGGATCACCGAGGACAAGAAAGACGAGGCCCAGTTGGCCGGCTATACCGTGGTCGATCCCGCCACGGTTATCGCTACCCATTTGACTGAGGTCCTGCGCACCCATGCTGAGGAACTCCTTGGCCGGCAGGACACCCAGAAACTGCTGGACAACCTGGCCAAGACCCATCCCAAGGTGGTTGAGGAGCTGATCCCCACTGCCATGTCCCTGGGTTCCTTGCAGAAGGTGTTGCAGAATCTACTCCGGGAGCGGGTTTCCATCCGTGATCTACTTACCATTTGCGAGACCCTGGCCGACTACGCGCCCATGACCAAGGACACCTCGGTCCTCACCGAGTACGTCCGTCAGAAACTGGCCCGTTCCATAGTCAGCGGCCTGACTGACGAGGAGGGCAAGCTCTCGGTCCTGACCCTGTCCCATAAAATTGAGGATTTTATTCGTGAGTCCATCCAGAAAAGTGACCAGGGGGTTTATCTCAACATGGAGCCCAATCTGGCACAGAGGGTCATCGAAGCGGCCCAGGCCCTGGTGGAAAAGGTGACCACAGAGGGTTATCAGCCGATTATTCTCTGTACCCCGGTGATTCGCCGCCACCTGCGGCATGTCCTGGAACGTTTCATGCCCCAAGTCATTGTCCTTTCCAATAACGAGCTGACCAACCAAATTCAGATCCGCTCCTTGGGGACGATTGAGGTGAATGTGAAGAAATAAACCGCAAAGAGACTGATAAAATGCGTATAAAACGATTCGAAGCAAAAGACACTCAGAGCGCCATGGCCTTGGTGAAAAGGGAGTTGGGGGAAGAAGCCGTTATCCTGGCCACCCGTTCCCTGCCTGCGGAAGAAAAGGGCGGCAAGCCACGGGTTGAGATGGTGGCGGCCATGGATTACGATTTGGATGAGATTGAGGCGGCGGTAAAAGATGAGGCGCCTGTAGTTGCCCCAGGCTATGGCTATGAGACCGTGCGTCGTAAGTCCGTGTCCGAGAAGTCTGCCCCTAAAGCGGTCAAGCTAGCCAATCATGCCACATTGGCAACCGACCAACCGCATCTCGAGTCCCATGACTTGCGTTTGCAGTTTGCCAATATCATGCGGCAGGGCGTAAAATCCAAGCCAGCGCCAGTGAGCTATCGGCCAGAAGATATTCGCCCCTTGCCTCTCAAGGCCAAGAAAAAGCCCCCCGATCCGTCTGAGGTCCGGCTATGGCGGGACCAGATCATCGATAAGATTCAGATCGCCAAGCAGGACGGCGACAAAGATAAGGGGCCGGCGCTCGTTGCCCTGGTCGGCGCCACCGGGGTAGGCAAGACCACCACTGCCGCCAAATTGGCCGCCTGGTATACCCTGCGTCAGGGCCTGCGGGTGGCGCTCCTATCTATGGATTGTTACCGGATAGGCGCTACCGATCAACTGCGCACCTATGCCCAGATCATGCGACTGCCGTGTGAAATCGTCCTCCGTCAGCGGGAATTGGCCAAGGCCTTGTCCCGCCATCACGACAAAGACATCGTCATCATCGACACGGCCGGTAAGAGCCCTTACGATGAGGCCCATATCGAAGAATTACAGGACTGGTTTTCTCCTTGTCCAGATATCGAACCGCATCTGGTCCTGAGCGCCACCACCAAGAAGGAGGACCTGCAGGTCATTATCGCCTCCTATGGTGCCTTATCTGCCAGCAGCCTGATCCTGACCAAGCTGGACGAGACCCGTGCCTATGCGGGGCTTTGTCAGCAGGTGGTGGCCTCATCGCTGCCGGTCTCTTATTTATCGACAGGGCAGCGGGTTCCAGAGGATTTTTTGGTGGCCTCCAAGGATTTTATGGACACCCTGTTCAAGCAAGGCTGGACAGCCGCTGAGCCATATCTGGCCGCCAAGTTCCAGTCGTGATGGCGTCGCAAAAAGTCCGATCTGCTGCGTTACGTGGCATTTTTGTTCGTTCGGCATACCGTGTGTATGGCCTCACTCACAAAAACACCCCGCGCCTTGCATATCGGCCCTTTTGCTTAGCCATCTCTAACTGTACGATGGATTTTTTGCGATATTATTAGTCATAAGTGAGGGAAAAATGACGCAAGCTGAGACCCTGAAAAAAATGATGCACCAAACTACGCCGCAACCGGTAGTCAGCACCCACGGCCCTCAGCCCCGGGTTATCTGCGTAACTAGCGGCAAGGGCGGGGTCGGCAAGACCAACCTGACCGCCAATATGGCCTATGCCCTGGCCCGGCAGGGGAAAAAGGTCCTGGTCCTTGACGCCGATTTGAACTTGGCCAATGTGGATGTGCTCTTGGGGATGACCCCAAAATTTAATCTGCATCATATGTTTACTGGCGAGAAATCGCTCAAAGAGGTGATGGTCACCGGCCCCGGCGGCATCCTCATCTTGCCGGGTAGCTCCGGGATCATGGAACTGGCCAACCTCACCGAAAATCAGAAGCTCTATTTTCTCTCCGAGATGGAAGAGTTGAATCAGCAGCTTGACATCATGCTGATTGACACCGCAGCAGGCATCAACGAAAACGTCATCTACTTTAACTTGGCCGCTCAGGAGCGTATTGTTCTGCTTACCCCGGAGCCGACATCCTTGACCGATGCCTACGCCCTGATCAAGGTCCTGTCCACCCGGCACGATGTTAAACGGTTCTCGATCATCGTAAATCTGGCCGAGTCGGAGAAGGAGGCCATCGCTGTTTTTCGTCAGATCAGCCTAGTCTGCGATCAATTTCTTGGTACGCTTTCGCTGGACTTTCTCGGCCATATTCCTTATGATAAAAAGCTGATTCAGGCGGTGCGGCGCCAACGTCTGGTCACTGATTTGTTCCCGGACACCTTGGCCAGTCGGATGATTTATAAAATTGCCCAGCAGCTTGACGCCACAAAACCTGCGCCCACAACCGATGGTAATATTAAATTTTTCTGGCCCCAGTTTTCGTAATCCATGACCAAGCCCCACCCGCAAAAATTCAAGGATTACACCCGGAACTTTTTTAACGGTTCCGGTCAACTCTCTCCTCAAAAACGGGACGAGTTGATTCTGACCTATGCCCCGCTCATCAAGTATATCGCCACCCGTCTTGCTTCGCGTCTGCCTGCCCATATCTCCCTTGATGATTTGATTAGTTCCGGGATTATCGGCCTGATTGACGCCATTGACAAGTTTGATCTTACCAAGAATGTTCAATTCAAAACCTACGCCGAGTTTCGGGTCAAAGGCGCCATGTTGGATGAACTTCGAGCACTTGATTGGGTGCCGCGTTCGGTGCGGGGCAAGATCAGCCAACTGGAAAATTCCTACATCGCCATGGAGCAAAAGCTGGGCCGAGCGGCAACTGACGAGGAAATGGCCCAGCATATGGGGCTTTCTTTGGGGGAATTTCATGCGCTTCTTGATGAGACCAAGGCGATTACCTTCATGGATATTGAGTTGTTGAAGCAGAATGCCCCGGAGTTGCGTGGCTCAAACTTTGACGAGCTTCTGGAACAGACCAGCGTCGATCCTTTCTCGGCCTTAAGTTTTGCCCAAATTCGTGGACTGGTGGCCCAGGCCATCACCGAATTACCAGACAAAGAAAAACTGGTCGTTTCTCTTTACTATTTTGAGGAACTGACTATGAAGGAAATTGGCCTGGTTCTGGACTACACAGAATCCCGCATTTCCCAGATGCACAGCAAGGCGGTCATGCGGCTTCGGGCAAAACTGAAGAAGGCCCTGGTATAACCCCAGCTCCTGTCAATGTGAATCGCACGTTCGCCCCTGTTAATCTCTCCAGGTATCCGCGCTTTAATTTTCTTTGTGTAAAATTTCGTTGATTTTGCCACCGGTTTTTATATATGATAAAAAGTAGACAATGGTTCTAAGTATTATTGCCTAAGCGTTGTGGCTGTATGTTGGCCGTTTTATTTTATATGTTATAGGCTTCTGTGAACAGTGTAATGGCCCTTTGTGCCAAGCAGAAGAATAGTGTCATCACATGCACATGCCGACAATTTTAGGAATTGAGGAAATATAATGCCGGATACCAATCTCAAAGTTCTTGTCGTTGATGACTTTGCCACCATGAGGAGGATTGTCAAAAATATCCTCACTCAGCTTGGCTATAAAAACATCATCGAAGCAGATGACGGCACCACGGCCATGATCCTCCTTAAACAGGAGAAGGTTGACCTGATCATTTCGGACTGGAACATGCCTAAGATGACTGGTCTTGATCTCTTGAAAAATGTGCGCGGCAATCCCGATTGGGCCAAGATACCATTCATTATGGTGACCGCTGAGGCCCAACAGGACAATATTATCCTGGCTGTCAAGGCCAAAGTCAGCCAATATATTGTCAAGCCATTCACCGCTGACACCTTGGGCGAGAAGATCAATAAGGTGTTAGGCTAGGCGCCTTTATGGCTGACAAACCGGGACAAGAGGCTAAGGATACCGGTCAGAAAACGATCTTTAACAGTGGTATTGGCGATGATTGGGGTGAAGCCTTTGAGGCGGAGGATTTCATTGCCGCCTCCCCACAGGAAGAAGCAAAAACCGAATTCTTCCTGCCAGATGAAGCCCTTGAGACCATCGTCGATATCCCGGTCGCAGAGGGTGAAAAGGAAGAGTTGGTCGAGGCCTCATTTCTTGGTCGACTTAATGATATCCGCCAATTACTTTTTGCCCGTTTTTGTACGATCCCATTTCCTTTCCGCCTTGCTGCCGTCGCGATCCCGATACTTGCCCTGATCCTCTTTTTCGCCCTATCTAAAGCTCCCCCCCAGCCGATTGCCCCTATTCCCGAGGCCCAGACAGAAACGGTTCCCGCTGTTCAAACCGAGCCATCTGTTGCTCATCTCCCGGAAGCTGAGACAGGAGTTCCTGCCGAACCCCACCCAGCGCCGGAGGAGGCCAAGGTGTCTGGGTCTGACTCGTCCGAGGTGAAAATGCTCCGCAAAAAATGGCGCTTTCCGGCCATTATCGTCCACACCAAGACAGATAAAGACCACGGACCAGCCATTATTTCCACCGATCTGACCTTGATTCTGAAGCTCGCGCCTGGCGTCATGCCCCCCTCAGGCAAAGATTCATTTGTCCGTGAAATTTTGTATCAGTTCTATGCCAACCAACCTATTGACGACCTGCAGCGCTACGCCCTTGAACGAGGTGAGATGAATCGTAAGCTACAGGCCTGGATCATCAAGCAATGGCCGGAACTGCCGCTTGATTCGATCACGGTTGATCGTTACCAGCTCCTCTAATTTATACAACAAATTGATGGCGTCGCAAAAAGGCCGATCTGCCGCGTTGCGGGGTATTTTTGTTCGTTCGGCATACCTGATGTATGGCCTCACTCACAAAAATACCCCGCGCCTTGCATATCGGCACTTTTGCTTAGCCATCCCGTGGCTTTTTGCAAGATTGTCACAATTCAGTCAAGTTTTTTCTGCGGTACCCTATCCACGTTTTTCAATTCCTTGAGATCAAGGCAAAAACAGCTGGTAGCTTTTTTGTCTTGATCTGTCCCGCCTTCGCTTATTTCTACGGAGGCCTCGCGCCTCACGACTCAGTTTGGTTAGTCAGCTTTCTAGCTGCCCTATGTCTCGAGAAATCAAGGGATGTCGGCTGATGTAATTTACAATTTTGGAAATAAAACATATTGTATTAAACAATAACGAAACAACACGGCTGTTGTTAATTGTCCGTTTATACATAAATAATGTATTAATTTTGATTGGTTGTAAATATTGTCGCGCCAATGGCACGGATGATGCTTAATTGAAGACAGATTTAACTGCCCTCTGTCTGCGTCTGGTCTGTGAAGAACAAAAGCATATAACTCGCGCAATAATCCATTTGACTCTGTCGTTATGTCAAAGGATGAAGTTATTAAACATCAAAGGAGAAGGAAATGAACAACACCGGGGATACAGCCTTTATTCTGGCCTCAGCAGGACTGGTCCTGCTCATGACTCCAGGGCTAGCCCTCTTTTATGGGGGCATGGTCCGGAGTAAGAACGTGCTTGGCACCTTTATGCAGAGCCTGATCATGATCTCGGTGATCAGTATCGAGTGGGTGCTGTTGGGCTATACAATGTCCTTTGGGCCTGATATCCAAGGTCTCATCGGCGACCTATCTTGGCTCGGCCTGCACGCGGTGGGGTCGGCTCCTAGCCAGACATATGCCACCACCATTCCGCAGAATGCCTTTATGATCTACCAGTGCATGTTCGCCATTATTACCCCGGCGCTGATTACCGGTGCCTTTGCTGAACGGGTGCGCTTTGCACCGTTTGTGATTTTTGCGCTGCTCTGGTCAATCCTGGTCTATAACCCGGTCTGTCACTGGATATGGGGCTCTGGCGGCTGGCTGGCGGCGCGTGGTGTGCTTGATTTTGCCGGAGGGCTGGTCGTACACCTTACTTCAGGTGCCGCCGCCCTGGCCGCTGTGCTGGTGATCGGCCCGCGCCGGGGGTTTGGCAAACAGAGTTTCATGCCCCACAACCTGCCGATGACGGTCATCGGCACCGGCCTCCTCTGGTTTGGCTGGTTCGGTTTTAACGGTGGCAGCGCCTTGGCCGCCAACGGCATTGCCGCTACCGCCTTTGTCTCCACCCACCTGGCGGGCATGGCCGGCATGGCGGTTTGGAGTCTGGTCGAGTGGTTACACCGTGGCAAGCCCACCACCCTCGGTGCTGCCTCCGGCGCCGTTGCCGGCCTTGCCACTGTCACCCCGGCCGCTGGCTTCGTTGGTCCAATGTCAGCAATCGCCATCGGTATAATTGCCGGCCTCCTCTGCTATACTGCCGTTTCCTTGAAAAGCAGAATCGGTTTGGACGACTCGCTCGACGTCGTCGGTATCCATGGAGTTGGCGGGGTTATCGGTACCATATGTCTGGGGGTCTTCGCCTGCAAAGATATCAACCCGGCAGGGGCTGATGGCTTGCTGTTCGGCAATCCGGTTTTTTTCGGCGGGCAGATTTTTGGAGTAATTGTTGTCGGGGCCTACGCCTTTGTGGTAAGTTGGCTGCTCCTAAAAATCATTAATGCTGTCATGGGCCTTCGTGTCTCGGCGGAGGACGAAGTCACCGGTCTTGACTTGAGCGAGCACAGCGAAACGGCCTATAGTTAAGGAGAAAAGCTAACCATGAAAAAAATCGAAGCGATCATCAAACCATTCAAGCTTGACGATGTTAAAGAGGCCTTGAACGCCATGGGCATCAAGGGCATGACCCTGTCAGAGGTCAAGGGCTATGGCCGTCAGAAGGGCCACAAGGAAATCTACCGGGGGGCCGAATACGTTGTTGACTTTATCCCCAAGGTCAAGCTCGAATTGATAGTCGAGGCCGAGCAGGTGGAGGCGGTGGTTGAGTGCATCCGTCAGGCCGCCCTTACCGGCAAGATCGGTGATGGCAAGATCTTTGTCCTGCCGGTGGAAGATGTTATCCGGGTCAGGACCGGCGAGAAGGGCAAAGACGCCATCTGATTTATGCTCACCGTAGCCGCTACCAACGAGCCGTCCAACCTGCGGACCCGCCGCGAAATTCTGGAAGTCCTGTGGCGACAAGGATTGAAGGGCCGCGCCCTGCTGCGGGAGCATACCCAACTGATCGACGGCCATTTGCGCCAGAAGTTCAATAACTGTGTTGATGCCGCAAAAGGCATGGCCTTAGTTGCCGTCGGCGGCTATGGCCGCAGCGAACTCTTCCCTCTGTCCGATATCGATCTGCTTCTCCTCTACCGTCCAGATGTCGAGGCGGCACTGCCCGCAGTCACTGAGGCGGTTTTCTACCCTCTGTGGGACGCCGGTCTGGAGGTCGGGCACAGCGTGCGCAGCGTTGACACCTGTCTGGCTGACGCCGCCAGCGACTTCTTTTTCCGGGTCGCGCTGCTTGATGCCCGTTTCATTACCGGCGATATTGAGCTGTTCAATCAGTTGCAGGCGGCATATCAGGAGCGCTTTGTCGATGGTCAGCGTCTGTCATTTTTGGAGGACATGACCTGTCACCGGGACGAACGACATCGACGTTTCGGTCTGCACAGCTATCGGCTCGAACCGCAGATCAAAGAGATCCGGGGCGGCCTTCGCGACATCCAGGCCATGCTGTGGACCGCCAAGGTCGTCTTCGGGCTGAAAGATCTTGCTTCGCTGAAGGATGCAGGCCTTTTGAGCGAGGACGAACATCGGGGCTTTGAAGAGGCCTGGGAGGCGCTGATCGAGATCCGTAACCGTCTACACTACATCAGCTCCCGTAAAAACGACCAGCTCTATTTTGAACACCAGGAAGAAATCGCCAAGGCCCTCAGCTACCGCAGCACCAAGGGCATTATGGATGTCGAGCATTTCATGCGCGAGGTCTATAACCATCTGCAGACCATCGCCACCGCCACTGACCTGTTTTTCGAGCATGTCTTCGAGGTGCTGGCCAAACAACATATCCCATCGCAAATAGATGATGTACTGGAGTTTGAGCCGGGGATCATCGCCCGCAAGGGTCGCATTCGACTGACCGCTGCCGAGCTATTAACTGAAAATCCTCATTATTTGCTTCGAGTCTTTCTGCATGCCGCCAAATCAGGGCTGCCGGTCCATCACCAGACCAGGAAATTGATTGCCGCCAACCTCCATATGCTGGATGACGCATGTCGTCATGACCGCCACCTGGGCCGGATCTTTATCGAGATCATCAGTCAGGATAAAGCGCCGTTTAATGTGCTGGAGTCCATGCTGGAATGCGGCCTCCTTGCCGCCTATCTACCTGAGTTTGTCCACTTGAAATCCCTCGCCCAGCACGATATCTATCACGTCTTCACGGTTGATCTCCATTTGTTGCAGACGGTTGCGATTCTCCATCAGTTGTCGATTGAACACGCCAGTATCTTCAACCTGATTACGGCCCCGCATTTGCTCTTTTTGTCTGGGCTGCTGCACGATGTCGGCAAGGGGTATGGCACCGACCACGAGCATAAGGGCGCTGAGTTGACCAGGCAGATCGGCTCGCGCTTGGGGCTTGACCCCACTGAACTGGGCCTGCTTGAATTTGCGGTCGGCAACCACCTTTTTCTGACCGACACCGCCCTGCGCCGGGACCTGGATGATAACGGGCTGATCAAACGTTGCGCCGAGCGAGTGGGGACGCTTGAGAAACTGGCCATGCTCTACCTGCTGTCCATCGCCGATGCCATGGCCACCGGGCCGACGGTTTGGAACGACTGGAAGGCGGCGCTGCTTCTTGATCTCTATTTGAAGATTGCCCTGTTGCTTGAAAAATCAGGCGAAGGCCCGCAGGATTTGAGCGCCGGCCTGGAGTGGATTCGAGACAAGGTCAGGGCCTGCCTGGGTGGGCGCAGCCCCCTGGACCTGAATATACTGCCCGATGACTATCTGCTCAGTTTCGCGCCGGAGGAAGTTGCCGATCACATTCAGCAGAGCCGAGCCCTGACTGATAATGACCTCATCGTCGTGCCTCAGGACAAACTGGGCCACTGGTCGATCCTGATCCTGACCCGCGACCGGCCCGGTCTGCTCACCAAGATTTTTGGGGTCGTCACGCTTAACAACCTGCGCCTGCTGGCCGCCCAGATCTTTACCTGGCCGGATGGCACCGTGGTGGACGTCATCAATGTCCAGTCCGTGTACGAAAAATCCCATGCCGACCAGGATTGGGTGCAGTTCACGGCCGATTTGCAGAAGGCGATCAACCATCGCTTAGGTCTGGATTTTCGCCTGCGCCAGAAGCACCAGGGCAACCGCAAGGCCTTGGCCAAGATTCAAGCGCCGTCCAAGGTGGTCTTTGACAATGAGGCCTCCGAGACTTTTACTGTCATTGAGGTCTATGCTGCCAATCAACCGGGTATCGCCTACACCATCAGCCGTACCCTGACTGATTTTCAGATCAATGTCTTCCGGGCCAAGATTGGCACCC